>PLLX01000190.1 GCA_003141415.1 Bacteroidales bacterium | reverse complement strand
GATAAATATATTTTTCTTTTGAACCTTTAATAATTCCGTTAACAGCGAATTTGTTTTTGTTATTGCATCCGGTAAAAATAAGAACCAGGGCCAGTAGAAATAGTATTCGTTTCATTAAATGTCGTATTTCCGGTTTTTGTTATCAGCTAATTATTTAAATAATTCAGCCAGTTTAATCTGCAATTGTTCCCCTCTCAGGTTTGATGCAATTATACGGCCTTCTTTATCAAGAAGGTAATTACAAGGTATTGATTCAATTTTATAGAGTGGAACAACTATCGAATTCCAGTATTGAATGTCGCTCACATGAATCCATTTCTCCAGATGATCATCCTGAATACCTTTTTCCCATGCCTCTTTTGTTTTGTCAAGCGATACCTGGTAAATCTGAAATCCCTTTTTATGATAAATATTGTAAACATTTAACAGGTTTGGATTTTCTTTTCTGCATGGAGCACACCATGATGCCCAGAAATCCAAAAGAACCACTGTCCCCCTGGTTGAAGAAAGTTTAATTGTATCTCCTTCCGGATCAGGAAGAGTTATCTCAGGAGCCTCTGTTCCTGATACTGAGGCCAGACCCTTATTTGTTTCCCCTTTCATTTTTGCAGCCAGCTCCTTCACCTGTTCATGAAGTGATATAACAGGCTCATAATCAGGGTATAGACTAAACATTGATGAGTCAACCTTTAAAAAATATTTCATATCTTTTGTAGGATTCATGACATATACGCTAGGCGCTACCTGCTGATAGAGTGCAACAAGGCTGACAAGCGATGTGAGGTTATCATCAATATATTTTTTAGTATAGGTGTTGATTTCGCCCAGGTAAATCTGTGCCAGACTGTCGAGAGATTCGATCACCTTAGGCAACTCCGGTTTATCTACATTTTGAGTATAAATAGTGTTTAATCCCGTCAGTTTTTTTATTGTCATCTGGAGCGTTTTGTTATACTCAGCCATCGATTCAGTGCCTGTAGATCCCTCTAAGGAAATCGGATAATTCAATGAATCGCTATGCGCTTTCAGCCTGATCTTCTCACCAGGTTTAACGAGCATAGTCAGAAAGTTATTGTCGTTACTTTTCAGGAGATAGAAGGAAGGTTGTTTGACTTCTCTCCTGAAATTAAATGTACCGTCAGAAGAAACCTTTACTGAATCAATTGGTTTTAGTTCATTCGATTTCAGTTCGTCAAGATAAATATATTCTCCGATTACGGGATTCACTATTGTACCTGAAATTTTTACAATATTACTTTTACAACCAGCAGATACCAATACAATAAACAGGTAGAGAAATAGCTTCTTATTCATTAAGTAAAATGTTAATTGATAATTATTTTCAAATATTGAAATGCAAAGTTATTCTTTTTTTAATCCGGCAATACTTTTAAGAAATTTTATTAATTTTCCAGCTATAAGATGTACCTTTGAAGGGTTTATTTTTTATTGTTATCTTACGTAGATTCTTTTAAGTTATTCAAACTGTAATTATATGAGTTACATTAAGTTCGATAAGAGTCAGGTAGTAAACCTTGAATATTCACTTGGAAGGGAGATGATCAGAACAAACAGGGCAGGGTCTTATTCTTCAACTACACTTGTTGGCTGTAATACCCGAAAATACCACGGATTACTCATTTGTCCGGTAGATGAGTTAGGAGGGGAAAGGTTTGTACTTCTCTCTTCACTCGATGTTATAGTTGTAAATAATGACAAAAGTTTCAATATAGGTATTAGGAAATATAAAGGTGACTATTTTAGTCCGAAGGGTCATAAGTATGTTGAGGATTATGATCTCGATGATATTCCTGCAAGAATTTATCGTGTTGGCGGAGTGATTCTTAAACAGGAAAGATTGCTGGTACATTATGAAGAACAACTTCTCATTAGATATACTATACTTGAAGCATCGGAACCTATGAAACTGCAATTCCGCCCGTTTCTTGCTTTCCGGAATATTCATAAGCTTACACATTACAATCTGGCTGCGAATACAAAGGTTGATTTCATAGAAAACGGTATCAAGTCTAAAATGTATGAAGGATTTCCTTCATTAAAAATGCAGTTCTCCGCTGAGGTTGAGTTTATCCCTGTACCTGATTGGTACCTCGGAGTCGAATACCCTGAAGAACAAAAACGAGGTTATGACTATTCAGAAGACCTGTTTACTCCCGGATTTTTTGAACTTAAAGCAAAAAAAGGAGATATTATTGTTTTCTCCGCGTCAACAAAGGAGGAAAAAACATCAGGACTTAAACAAAAATTCACCAGGAACGGTTCAGGCAAAATCCCCAGAGATAGTTTTATTAATTGTTTAAGAAATGCTGCCCAGCAATTTGTTGAAAAAAGGGGAGGAAAAACTCTCATCATAGCCGGTTATCAATGGTTTGGTGCATGGGGAAGAGACACTTTTATTTCACTTCCCGGCCTGGCTTTAGCAAGGCACAAGCTGGTACTCTACAGGGAAGTTCTGGATACGCAGATTAACAAAATGAAGGATGGATTGTTTCCAAATATGGGTACTGCAAATGACCCGGCATTTAATTCTGTTGATGCACCTCTTTGGTTTTTCTGGGCAGTTCAACAATATATGGGACATGGCGGCACCGATGGATGGGAAAGATATGGGGAAGCAGCAAAATCAGTGCTGAATGCCTTTAGAAATGGTACCGCGTTTAATATACACATGAGAGAAAATGGTCTTATCTATGCCGATGCGCCGGGGAAAGCTCTGACCTGGATGGATGCTGTTGTAAAAGGTGTTCCGGTTACACCTCGAAGAGGGTATGCTGTTGAGATCAATGCACTCTGGTATAATGCCATCTGCTTTTCACTTGAGATGGCAAAACAGGTGAATGATAAAAAGTTAATAAAGGAATATGAAAAGCTACCGGACCTGATTAAAAAGTCATTTCTTGATCTGTTCTGGGATGAAAAAGTTGGCTATCTTGCTGATTATGTTAATGATGATGAAGGGAAGAATACTTTTATAAGACCAAATATGGTTATTGCCGTCTCATTACCTTATTCGATGCTTGATAAAGACCAGATGAAGAAGGTATTAGATATTGCTGATCGGGATCTCGTTACTATAAGAGGATTAAGAAGTCTTTCTCCGAGGAATCAATTGTACCAGGGCGTGTGCGAAGGGAATCAGGAAGAAAGGGACAATGCATATCATCAGGGAACAGTTTGGCCATGGCTCTATGGACCCTTTTGCGAAGGATGGCTGAAAGTATACGGGCAACAGGGTGTTCAGAAAGTAAAAAAATTGATTTATGGTCTTGAAGCCGTAATGAGCGAACATGGAATAAGTACTATTTCAGAGATCTATGATGGAGATCCTCCTCATTTACCAAGGGGCGCTATTTCCCAAGCCTGGAGCGTTGGAGAGGTACTGAGGATTATCGACTTGCTTGAAACAAAATTTGCAAATCAATAACAGGAGTAGGATATGCGTGTGTTAATGTTCGGATGGGAATTTCCACCTCATATCTCAGGTGGATTAGGCACTGCCAGCTATGGTTTAACCAAAGGTATGGCAACACTCGATGATCTGGAAGTGATATTTGTTGTACCCAAGGCATGGGGTGATGAGGATCAGAATATGGTACGTCTGGTAGGTGCAAACCAGATACCGGTGGCATACAAAAAAGTTTTCTATAAGGGATTCAAACGTCCGATTGAAAGAATTGAGGTATCATCAAAAATTGTGCCTTATACTGACCCTGAAGATTTTTGGAAATTGGTCAGATCTGAAGTCTCGGGTTATAATTTTTATGTCAAGACGAACAATCAGGGTAAAGTAGATTTTTCAGGAAGATACGACACAAACCTTATGGATGAAATATACAAATACTCCATAGTTGCCTCTGTGATAGCCGATGAAAATGAATTTGATATCATCCATGCTCATGACTGGCTGGCTTATCCTGCAGGGATTGCTGCAATGGAAGTATCAGGGAAACCACTTGTCATTCATGTGCATGCTACCGATTTTGACCGTAGTGGAGGAAGCGTTAATCCTGATGTCTACCGTATTGAGAAAAATGGCATGGATGCAGCATCTAAAATAATTACTGTCAGCAATCTGACCAGAGATATTGTAATAAATAAATACCATATCAATCCTGATAAAGTTGAGACTGTATATAATGCAGTTGAACCGTTTAAGATTGCCGAAGAGTGCATTATCAAGAAAGGTTTTGATGAAAAGATTGTAACATTTCTTGGCCGGATTACAATGCAGAAAGGACCTGAATATTTTATAGAAGCCGCTTACAAGGTTCTACAGGTAATGGACAATGTAAGATTTGTCATGGCAGGATCTGGTGATCTTATGGAAAGGATGATGAGAAGAGCTGCCGCACTTAAAATAACTGACCGGTTTCATTTTACCGGGTTTCTGAAGGGAACTGATGTTTTTACTATGCTTGATATGAGTGATGTTTATATCATGCCATCAGTATCAGAGCCTTTTGGCATCTCACCTCTTGAGGCCATGCAGTCAAATGTACCCGTAATTATCAGTAAACAGTCAGGTGTAGCTGAAATACTTACACATGCAGTGAAAACTGATTTCTGGGATATAGATGAAATGGCTGATGCCATATATGGTATTCTTAACTATCCTGCCCTCTCCAACATGTTTATTAAAAATGGGAAGGAAGAAGTTATCAGGCTTAAATGGGACAACTCAGCCAGACATGTACGAGATATTTATTACAGAGTTATTGACAATAAAATGCATTAAGACATGAGTGTATCAGGCAAAAAAGCGATTTGTTTCTATTTCCAGGTCCATCAGCCATTCAGGCTCAAGAGATACAGGTTTTTTGATCTGGGACATGATCATTACTATTATGATGATTTCTCGAATGAATCAATCATGAGGAAAATAGCAGGGAAATGCTATCTGCCTGCTAATAATATAATTCTGGATCTGATTCAGAAGAACAAAGGGAAATTTAAAGTAACATTTTCTCTCTCCGGGCTGGTAATCAGCCAGTTCAGGCTTTATGCACCGGAAGTACTCGATTCTTTCAGGAAACTCGCTGAAACAGGAATGGTGGAATTTCTGGCCGAAACCAACTCTCATTCACTTGTTTCCCTCAGGAGCAGAAGTGAATTTGAACGGCAAGTTGCCGGCCATAAAGAAATGTTAAAGGAGTTTCTTGGAGTTGAAGCTACTTCATTTCGTAATACTGAATTAATTTATTCTGATATTATCGGAGCCTGGGTGGCTGATATGGGGTTCAAATCGATGCTGACTGAAGGTGCAAAACATGTTCTTGGGTGGAAAAGCCCCAATTTTCTCTATTGCAACTCACTAAATCCCCGTTTGAAAGTCCTGTTGAGAAACTTTGTGCTGAGCGACGATATTGCTTTCAGGTTTTCAAACAAAAACTGGAATGCCTGGCCCCTAACCGCAGATAAATATGCTTCGTGGATAAACAAGCTTGCTCCTAAAAGCGAACTGATAAATATTTTTCTCGACTATGAGACATTCGGGGAACACAACTGGAAAGAGACAGGGATATTTGATTTTCTGCAACATATGCCAGGTGCAATACTAAAGAAAACGCCTTTCAAATTCATGACCCCAACTGAAATTGCCGATACGCTGCAACCGGTATCGTCAATTAGTATACCCACACCGATCTCATGGGCTGACGAAGAACGCGACATTACTGCATGGTTAGGAAATGAGTTGCAGGTCGCTGCCCTTGATAAATTATATAGTCTGGCAGGGAAAGTAAACAAGTGTGAAGATGCCCTGATAAAAAAAGACTGGGAATACCTCCAGTCGAGTGACCATTTTTATTATATGGCGACAAAGTTTTTCTCCGATGGTGCGGTCCATGCTTATTTTAACCCTTATGATACGCCTTACGACGCATTCATGAATTATATGAACGTACTTAGTGATTTTGAAATCAGACTGCAAAAATTATTTCCTGATTCCCCTGAACAAGATCAGATATTTAAACTTGACTCCCAGATCATAGAAAAAAATATGCTCATCGAAAATCAAGTACTTGAAATTGAAAAACTAACTAAGAAAGTTGCGAAATTAAATCCTAAGGTAAAACCGACAAAGAAAAAAACAAAAAAATCTTCAGCAGTGGCCTCTCCTATAGATGATCTCCTTGTTATTGACGGGACTTCCCATAAATTAAAAACAAACTCAAAAACAATAAAAAAGAACGTTACCGTTAAAACCGGTAATAAAGTTAAACAAAACAAAAAGTAAGATAAACAGACTAAAACGAATAATTTTTTTATATGAAGGTTGAATTTATTTTTGAAACCAGCTGGGAAGTATGCAATAAGGTTGGGGGAATACATACGGTAATTTCTACAAAGGCACTTAAAATAGTAAATGAACTTGGAGACAAGTACATACTTATCGGACCGGATGTATGGAGGGAGGAGATAACAAACCCTGAGTTTATACCTGATGAATCTCTATTTGTTGAATGGAAAGCCAGGGCTATATCTGAAGGATTAAGAGTTAAGACAGGGAGATGGAATATTTCCGGAAAACCCATAGTATTCCTTATCGACTTTACACCGTATTTCGGACAACAGAATGAGATATTTGCAGGATCCTGGGAAACATACAAACTTGACAGTATTACAGGACAGTGGGATTATGTTGAGCCCGCTCTTTTCGGATATGCTGCAGGTAAGCTGATTGAAAGTTTTTCAACATTCTACCACGAGCATCATAATATTATCGCTCAATTCCATGAATGGATGACAGGGACCGGGATACTTTACCTGAAAAAGAATGCTCCATGGATTGCCACTTCATTCACAACCCATGCGACTGTACTTGGCAGATGCATTGCCGGAAATAATCGTCCTCTTTATAGTAAGATGGAAGAATATAACCCTTCACAAATCGCAAGGGAGTTCAATGTTGTGGCAAAACAATCACTCGAAAAAATTTCTGCTGCCGAGGCAGATGTTTTTACAACTGTAAGCGAAATAACTTCGAGAGAATGCCATCACTTTTTAGGTAAGGAAGTTGATTTTGTAACACCAAACGGATTCGAGGATTCTTTCGTTCCTGCAGATGATATTTTTGAAGAAAGGAGACAGGTAGCAAGAAAAAAACTTATTAGTGTAGCTGAAGCTGTACTTGGCTATAAAGTATCTGAAGGCTGCGTTTTAGTGGTAAACAGCGGAAGATATGAATTCCGTAATAAGGGTGTTGATATTCTGATTGACTCCCTTAGTGAATTGCAAAAGAAAGGAGCTATTGAAAAGGAGTGTATTGCATTTTTCCTTATCCCTGCATATCATAAGGGACCTCGTCAGGTCATTATAGATATCCTTTATAATAATGGCCCGGTAAATGGTGGTGACAGATACCTCACACATAGTCTGCATTATCCCTCAACAGATCCTGTTTTGCAGAGATTAGCAGCAAACGGACTTAGTAATGATCAAAAATCAAAAGTTAAGATCATTTTTGTTCCCTGTTACCTGAATGGCAACGATGGTATCTTTAATATGCCCTATTTTGATTTGCTTATCGGATTTGACTTATCTGTTTTCCCTTCTTACTACGAGCCATGGGGATATACCCCGCTTGAAAGTCTTATGTTTTCTATTCCAACAGTAACTACTTCACTTTCAGGATTCGGCCTGTGGGTCAGAACCTATTTTGAAAATCCTGGAAATGGTATATCAGTAATTGAGAGGACCGATGATAATGAGGTTAAAGTCATTACTGAGATTTGGAATTTCATGAAAATGTTTATAGGGCTAAATGATAAAGAACTTAACTCAGCAAGAGAGAAAGCCCATGCGATTTCAAGAATCGCATTGTGGGACAACCTGGTTAAATATTATTTCGAGGCCTATGAACATGGGCTTCTCCAAAGTAGCGAGAGAAGAGAAGAACCCAGGGAATTTATAAGATTCGTTGAAGCTCCCGGATCACAAATTCACAAACCACACCAGGTGCCGGTTTGGAAAGATATTTATGTTCAGAGCGATGTCCCCGAAAAATTGGCTTCACTTAAAGGGCTGGCTAATAATCTCTGGTGGTCGTGGAACAATGAAGCAGAACTACTATTTAATAGGATGGATCCATCTCTCTGGGAAAAAGTCCAGCATAATCCTAAATTGCTTCTTGAGAAAATTGATTATAAAAGACTTCTAGTACTTGAAGATGATAATGATTTTGTGGCTGAGCTAAAACATGTTAATGAAATATTCAAAGCCCATACAGATCGTCCTGATAATCAAGTTTTACCTTCAATAGCTTACTTCAGTATGGAGTTTGGAATACACCCTTGTCTGAAGACTTATTCGGGTGGCCTTGGGATTCTTGCAGGCGACTATCTGAAGGAAGCCAGCGATTCTAATTTAAATATTACAGGTGTAGGCCTGCTTTACAGGTATGGCTATTTCAAACAAAAACTTGGACCAAAAGGAGAGCAGCTTTCAATATATGAAGCTGAAGAGTTTTCACGACTTCCTATAAACCCGGTTAAAGATTCAATTGGCAATCATTTGTACGTAAGCCTGGTATGGCCTGGAAGAACCGTAAAAATCCGTGTATGGGAAGCGATGGTGGGGAAAGTAAGGCTTGTCCTTCTAGATACTGATTTTGATGATAATTTGCCGGAAGACAGAACAGTTACTCATTATCTGTATGGCGGAGACAATGAAAACAGGTTAAGACAGGAACTCATACTTGGTATTGGTGGGATAAGAGCTCTTGTAGCTCTGGGGTTGAAACCTGATATCTATCACAGCAATGAAGGGCATTCTGCATTTATTAGCCTTGAAAGACTAAGGGGTCTGATAAATGATCAGCATCTTACATTTTATCAGGCACTTGAAGCAGTAAGGTCATCAACCCTGTTTACTACCCATACTCCTGTTCCTGCAGGACATGATGCTTTTGAAGAAGACCTTCTTCGTAAGTATATTTCACATTACCATAGCCGGTTAACGATTACATGGGATGAACTTATGGCTCTCGGGCAATGTAAAGGTGACTCTGATAAAAAATTCAATATGAGTTTTCTCGCTGCACGAATGTCACAGGAGGTAAATGGAGTAAGTAAACTGCATGGTGAGGTTAGTCAGGGAATGTTTAATAAACTTTGGCCTGGTTATCTTAAAGAGGAACTTTTCATAGGCTATGTGACTAATGGAGTTCATCATCCTACATGGACTGCACCTGAATGGCGGGAGGTTTACAGGGAATTGACAGGGAATATTAATTTTGACCAGACCAACAGGGACCTCTGGGAAAAACTGTTTACTGTGCAAGATAAAAAGATCTATGAAGTTAAAACCCGACTTAAAAATAACCTGTTTACAAATATAAGGAAAAGGCTCCAGTCAGATATGATTGAAAAGCATGTGAGCCCTCATACTCTGTTGAGTATAAGTAGTCATCTCAATGAAAAAGCTCTGACCATAGGATTTGCCAGACGCTTTGCCACATATAAAAGGGCATCTCTGCTCTTCCGCGATCTAGACAGGCTTGCACGCATAGTTAACAATCCTGGTAAACCTGTTCAGTTTATTTATGCAGGCAAGGCACATCCCAATGATGGTGGAGGCAAGGATCTGATAAAGAGGATCTTTGATATATCACAAATGCCTGAGTTTGCAGGGAAAGTAATATTCCTTGAGAACTACGATATTGAGATGGCAAAGTACCTTACCAGAGGTGTAGATATCTGGCTTAATACACCTACCAGACTTCTTGAAGCTTCCGGAACAAGCGGTGAAAAAGCAGTTATGAATGGTACGATCCATTTTAGCGTTCTTGACGGTTGGTGGGTTGAAGGATACCGGGCATACGCAGGCTGGGCTTTACCAAAGAAAAAAACTTACGAAAATCAGGACCTTCAGGATGATATTGATGCTGAAACTATTTATAATATGCTTGAATATGAAATAGTTCCTGCTTATTATGCTTTTAACGATAAAGGTATCCCTGTTGAGTGGGTAAACCTGATTAAAAACACAATGGTAAAAATTGCTCCTGAATTTACCATGAAAAGGATGATTGACGACTATTATGAAAAATATTATTCCAAACTTTTTATAAGAAGTAAATATCTCATCGATAATAACTTTGAGAAGGCGAAAGAACTGGCAGCATGGAAAAAAACCATGAAAGACGAATGGGATAATATTGAAGTCTTAAATTATAGTTTTGAACGGGCAGGTGAAAATGTATACCGGTCGGGTCATGATTACAGGGCAGAAATTGCACTTGATATAAAGAAAATTCCGAAAGACAACGTAGGTGTGGAATTCATCATTGCTCATTTGAGCAAAAGTGGTGAACATGAATTCGTTGCAAGTGAAGAGTTTAAATTAATCAGCAGTAAAGGCGGTAAGTGCCTCTACATGGCAAGACTTGTTCCTGAAAAAGCCGGCTCTTTCTTTTATGGAATACGCATCTATCCGAAACATAAAGATCTTCCACATAAGCAGGATTTCTACTTGCTTCGATGGATAGATTAAATATCAGTTGCCCGCCGGACAGGTTCTTTTTTAAATACAAGTGCAGTTCTTGCAGGCAGATACAGGTAAAGGTATAAAGGAGCATTAATAATGTTCCTTTCTGCTTTTCTTATTGAGATATAGATTGTTTTCCTGTCTATCCTGTCGAACCCACCAAATGCCGGGTCATCAGTGTCAAGAACAATTTTGAATTTCCCTATAACCGGTATTCCGTAATCAGTAAATGAGACTGTAGGATTAAAGTTAAAAACAAATAATAATTCCCCTCTCATATAGGCGAGAACCTTATCAGAATTATTTTCATATATCCTGTAAACGGCAAGATCATCAAGTATCTTGAAGTCAGTATGAAGCTTAACCATTTTCCTGTCGAATTTCAACAGGTTGTAGTATTTTAGATCTTTGTTTTCTGCAAGTTGCCATTGACGCCGGGCATATTTATAGCTCCAGTTATTTCCTTCCCGTGGAAAGTCAATCCACTCTGGATGACCAAATTCATTCCCCATAAAGTTAAGGTAACCTCCTCCCGAAGTGCTAAAGGTGATAAGTCTGATCATTTTATGCAATGCAATACCACGGTCAACTACAATACTGTGATAGGATTTGTTCATTCCTGAATACATCTCAGCATCTATCATTCTGAAAATAAGCGTTTTATCTCCAACAAGAGCCTGGTCATGGGATTCGCAGTACGATATTATTTTCTCTTCAGGACGATGTTGAGTCAGTTCATAAAACAACTTTCCCATATCCCAGTTTTCATCAAATGTCTCCTTCACAAGTTTTATCCAGAAATCAGGAACACCCATTGACAACCTGAAATCGAAACCGTAGCCCTTTTTTTCTGTATCAGCCGCTAATCCTGGCATCCCACTCATCTCCTCCGCTATTGTGATTGCTTCCGGCTTAAATTTATGGATAAGCTTATTGGCAAGAAAGAGATAGACCAGAGCGTCTTCATCCTGATTGCCATCGAAATATTCATTATAGGATGTAAAATTCTTTTCGAGTCCGTGATCATAATAAATCATACTTGTAATTCCATCGAACCTGAATCCGTCAAATTTGTACTCTTCCAACCAGTAACGACAATTGGATAGCAGAAAATGAATTACGTTGTCCTTCCCATAGTCGAAGCATAGAGAATCCCATGCTATATGATTTCTTCTTTCATTTGAATGGAAATACTGGCCCATCGATCCATCGAACAGACCCAGTCCTTCATTGACATTTTTAACCGAATGTGAGTGAACAAGGTCCATTATAACCCTCAGACCTGACATATGGGCTTTATCAACAAGTTCCTTAAGATCTTCAGGTGTCCCGAATCGTGATGAGGCAGCAAAAAAACTTGAAACATGATACCCGAAGGATCCATAAAAAGGATGTTCCTGGATAGCCATAAGCTGTATGGTATTGTATCCGGATTTGCTTATAATGGGGATAACCTTTTCTGTAAAATCATGATAAGTGCCAATTTTCTCTTCCGTTGTAGCCATTCCGACATGCGCTTCGTAGATAACCGGAGCAGGGAAGGGAGAAGTAAAATATTTACAAGTCCAATTATAGGATTCCTTTGGTTGCCAAACCTGAGCATTAAATATTTTAGTCTTGTCATCCTGGACCACATAGTTAGCATATGAAGGGATCCGTTCTCCGCTTCCGCCTTCCCAATGAACAGAAAGCTTGTACAGGTCTCCATGTTTGAATGCATCCGGCGGCAGAAATACCTCCCAGTCGCCCATAGCATTGATCCTCTTCATCATGAATTCGTTCTTCTCTTTCCATTCAGTAAAAACGCCGATAACAAAAATGTTATTTGCATTTGGAGCCCATTCCCTGAAGACCCAGGAATCTTTGTCACGGTGAAGTCCATAGTAATAATGCCCCATTGCGAAATCACAAAGTGTACCGTTTCTGACCAGTAGCTTTTCCTTCAGAAGGCATTTAGAAATGCGTCTGTCTATGACTTCTGTAAATGGGTTCAACCATGGGTCGGACTGATAGAAACTGGTTGTATTCATGATGATTGGCAAAATAGAATATCTTTCTATAAAAATACGAAAACTAAATCATTAATTAGGTTCATTTCAATGGGCTTTATTAATTTTGCATACATAATTTTGTTTTATGATAATTCATGAAGGTTATGAAAATCTTAATCTGATTGCACCTGTTGCAACACTTGGAATTTTTGACGGAGTTCACCGCGGGCATTTAGCTCTTCTTGATTGCCTGGTTTCACGGGCACAGGAGGAAAAAGGCGAATCTGTTGTAATTACATTTTCACCTCATCCGAGGCTGGTACTGGAACAAAACAATATTAATCTCTCATTCCTTACAACAATTCAGGAAAAGAAGGTCCTGCTTGAAAGTGCAAAAGTTGACCATCTCATTGTAATAGAATTCACAAACGAGTTTAGTAAGATTCCGGCATGTGATTTTATTAAAGATATACTTGTTGAGAAAATTGGCACAAAGCATCTCATTATAGGATATGATCATCACTTCGGGATAAGAGGCGAAGGTGATTTTAATACAATTAAGAAATGTTCGGAAGCATTCGGGTTCAGGGTTGAACAGGTACAGGGTTATCATACGGAAGAAGGTGCTATCAGCTCATCCTCAATTCGTGAAGCTTTATTAAAGGGGAAGCTCGATGAGGCGAACAAGTGGCTCGGATATTCTTATTCAATCACTGGTTCAATTATTGAGGGGCGGAAGATTGGACGTACCATCGGATTTCCAACAGCAAACATTATACCTGATTCTAAACATAAATTGATCCCTTGTAATGGAGTGTATGCTGTTGAAGTTCAGCTAGATAATGAAGTTTACCCGGGAATGCTGAGTATAGGTTCCAATCCAACAGTAAATGCGGATACCAGATTAAGGAGTATAGAAGTTCATATTCTCAACTTTGATAACAATGTTTATGGAAGAAAAATTTCAATTATTTTCAGGAAAAGACTGAGGGATGAGAAAAAATTTGACAATTTAGAACAGTTGACAGAACAAATGGTACTCGATAAACAAAATACACTCCGATTATTAACCTGAAAAATAATAAATGTTTTTGTTAACTTTGACCTCTCAAAAATAATCTGAATTATGGATGTAAAATTAGATACTATGCAATATCAGGTAAAGGATATTTCACTCGCAGATTTTGGCAGAAAAGAGATAGAAATTGCAGAAAAAGAGATGCCCGGCTTACTGGCAATCAGGAAGAAGTATTCAAATGAGAAACCTTTAAAAGGGGCACGGATCACAGGTTCGTTGCATATGACAATTCAGACGGCAGTTCTTATTGAAACACTCACTGAACTAGGCGCCGATGTAAGATGGGCCAGTTGTAATATTTTCTCGACCCAGGATCACGCAGCTGCAGCAATTGCCGCAAGAGGTATCCCGGTTTTTGCCTGGAAAGGTGAGACGCTTGAAGAATATTGGTGGTGTACCGCGCAAGCGCTTTCTTTCCCTGGTGGGAAAGGTCCCAATCTCCTGGTAGATGACGGAGGCGATGCATCGCTGATGGTTCATCTTGGATATAAAGCGGAAAAGACACCCGAGATACTTAACAAGAAACCTGAAAACAGGGAAGAGGCAATTATTCTCTCAACTCTTAAAGATATTCTTGCTGCAGAACCAGGAAGATGGCACCGTACCGTAAGTGAACTTAAGGGAATCTCAGAAGAGACTACTACAGGTGTTCACAGATTATACCAGATGATGGAAAATGGCGAATTGCTCGTACCTGCAATTAATGTTAATGATTCTGTTACAAAATCAAAATTCGATAACCTTTATGGATGCCGCGAGTCGCTTGCAGACGGAATAAAAAGAGCAACCGACGTTATGCTTGCAGGAAAAGTAGTAGTTGTTTGCGGCTATGGTGACGTGGGAAAAGGTTGTGCAAGATCGATGAAATCTTACGGATCGAGGGTTATTGTTACAGAAATTGATCCGATATGTGCTTTACAGGCATCGATGGAGGGGTTTGAAGTTAAGACAGTTGATGACACACTGAATGAGGGGAATATCTTTGTAACAGCTACAGGTAACAGGGATATTATAACCCTTGATCATATGTTGAAAATGAAAGACCAGGCAATCGTTTGTAATATAGGTCATTTCGATAACGAGATACAGGTTGACAATCTGAATGAACTTAAAGGAATTATAAAAATCAATATTAAACCTCAGGTTGATAAATATCTTTTCCCCGACGGACATGCAATTTTTATTCTTGCTGAAGGAAGACTGGTTAATCTTGGCTGCGCAACGGGCCATCCTTCATTTGTTATGAGCAACTCTTTCAGTAATCAGACACTTGCACAGATCGACCTATGGAAAAACAAATATAAAATAGGTGTTTACAGACTTCCTAAAAATCTCGATGAGGAAGTTGCACGTTTACACCTCGATCAACTGGGAGTTAAGCTCACAAAACTTACAAAGGAACAATCTGATTATATCGGGGTACCTGAAACAGGACCTTACAAGCCCGATCATTACAGGTATTAAGGTTTTTTCAGTTCCAGACTGTTACATAATTGCCCTGGAAACTTGTTTTGTAGTTCTTCAGAGGATATCTGCCTACACCTGAAGCAGGTGTGCCTCCTACTGTAAGTCCATATTTAGTTCCGCATTTCGGGCAGACAGCAATTGTGGAATTTCCAGGATCAATACTTACTTTAATGCTGAGCCCGTTAACAACGTAGTCGTGGGGACAAGTGCGGTCATAAGCGTAAAACTCATCGACTCCGTAACAAATTATAATACCATTGCCGTCATATCCTGCAGCACTGCCCGAGCTAATTGTACGGGAATCCACTGCAACTGATCCCCCAAATACACTCAGGTTCACAAATCGAGGGTCATTCAGGTCGAGAGTAAAATTCACATAAGTATCGGGTATTACGTCGTTCTTTTTATTGCATGAGCCTAAAGTGATAACAAGTGCCACAGTAATGAAAAAAAGTCTTATTTTTGAATCTGAAGCCATCAGAAAATAATTAATATTGCAAAATTACAATAACAACCGTAAATTTAACGGAATTGAGATTTATTTATTGTAATATCTGAGAATGAATAATATATCATTGCGAAAGCTTTTTCTTTACCTTTTTCTTTTATTATTGGGAATCGGATCGTGTAATGGTCAGATATTTCATAAGAACCCCGAGAAGGAATTATTCGGTAAAACGCCTGGAATTAAGAAAGAGGCAAAAGTAAAAGAACCAGGAACAATTCTCAAAGCTAAGAGGAAGCAGGAAGCAAATGACCGGAAGCTTGAAAAGGCTTACGAGAAAACTGTGAAGCGTTCACAAAAAAGAACAATAGATATTCAAACGCCTGAAGTACAGGCTCGTATGAAGCAAAATAAAAAAGATTATTCAGAACGTGATAAGGAAAAAAGGAAAAAAGTTAAGGCAAGCACAAAAAGAGCAGGGAAAAAATATAAATAATGATTAATTTTGAGGATAAATACTTGTAAAACACCTGTTCACAAGATTATTATTTGTAAATAGTTAAAAAATTTTATATATTTGTTCTTGAAGAGTTCCGGCGACCCCGAAATTCTTCTTATTTTTTTAATACACAAGGGAAAAATGTCAGAGGTTATATATGTGACTGTAGAAGGTCTTCAGAAACTGAAAGAGGAGCTCGACCAATTAAGAAATGTTGAGAGACCTTCAATCTCCAGGCAGATAGCTGATGCAAGGGATAAAGGCGACCTTTCTGAAAACGCTGAGTATGCTGCTGCCAAAGAGGCACAGGGTATGCTTGAGCTAAGGATATCGAAGCTTGAAGATATTGTTGCTCGCTCCAGAATTTTAGACGAATCAAAAATTGATATCTCATCAGTAAGATTACTAAACAGGGTTAAGATCAGGAATAAAACCAATAATTCGATTATGGAATACCTGATTGTTCCTGAAAGTGAAGCAAATTTTAAACTCGGAAAGATTGCCGTAAGTTCGCCTATTGCCCAAGGTCTAATCGGGAAAAAAGTAGGTGATATAGTTCAGATTAAAGTACCTTCAGGGACTATACCATTTGAAATTATTTCCATTTCGATTTAATAATTCATTTCCTTTGCCATTATGGCCACGATTTTTACCAAAATAATTAAAGGGGAAATTTCATGTTATAAGATTGCAGAGAATGACAATTATTTTGCATTTCTCGACATAAACCCTTTAAGAGCAGGACACACACTGGTCGTCCCCAAAAAGGAGACAGATTATATTTTTGACCTGGATGATGTTTATTTAGCCGGGATGATTATTTTTTCAAAGAAAATTGCTTCGGCAATTAAAATTGCAATTCCCTGCAACCGGATCGGAGTCGCCATTCTTGGTCTTGAAATACCGCATGCCCATATACATCTTGTACCAATGGATAGCATGGAAGATATTAACTTCAAAAACCCTAAGCTTAAATTCACAGTTGAGGAATTTAAAGATATCGCAGCTAAAATCAGCGGCAGGGTCATTCTTTGATGTGATTGTGAAACCTCTACGATTATTAAATAATTGGTTACATATTTATGGGATGGGTTCAAAATTAAATAGTATTTTTCATATCTTTATAGTATAATTCTGCTCGCTGCATGAGTTACATATATGATTTCTGGGACGATTTTATCAGTCTTTTATTTCCACGGCTGTGCTATGCCTGTGGGACCCATTTAATGAGGAATGAAAGCCTGATATGTACTGAATGTTATGTTGTTATTCCAAGGACAAATTATCATTATGTTACTAATAATCCTGTAGCTCAGCTCTTTTGGGGAAGATGTATGGTAGAAAAAGCAGCAGTTTTTTCATATTACAATAAAGGCAGTCGCATCAGGAATCTGATTCATAATCTGAAGTATAAGGGAATCAGGGAGATAGGTTATGAACTTGGCAGAATTTATGGTTTATCTCTTATAGCATCAGGTTTTACGAATGATATTGATCTCATAATTCCGGTTCCGCTTCATCCCGCCAAAAAACGTGTTCGCGGCTTCAATCAAAGCGAAACTATATCAAAAGGAATTGCCGAAGTTGCCAATTTACCCGTCGATATAAAATCCCTTGTAAGAACAATAGTTTCAGCAACGCAGACAAAACGTTCGCGGTACGAAAGATGGACAAATGTTGAAGGTATTTTCCAGGTAATAGATCCGTTATCAATATTGGGGAAGCATGTTTTACTTGTGGATGATGTCATCACTACAGGATCTACTATTGAATCGTGTACAAATGAACTACTTAAGATTGAAGGAGTAAAGGTAAGTGTAGTGGCACTGGCATTTGCGGTAGTCTAACCGGTTTATTCCCCTTTCTTTTTTACTCTCTTGGGATTTTTATTAATGAAATCTTTCCAACTGTTGAAGGCTTTTTCCTGAGTTGGATTATTTGTCTGGTAAAAATGGCAAAGAGCAGCAGCAAGGCCATCAGTGGCATCCAGTTTTATCTCACTCAGATTGAATTTCAGGATATTCATCAGCATTGCAGCTACCTGCTCCTTCGACGCTGCTCCCTGACCGGTTATTGACATTTTGATCTTCCTGGGAGCATATTCAAATATTGGTAATGAACGGGTAAGTGCTGCGGCTATAGCGGCACCCTGTGCCCTGCCTAATTTTAGCATCGACTGAACATTTTTACCGTAGAAAGGAGCCTCTATAGCCAGTTCATCGGGATGATATTCATCAATAATCCCGATAGTTCTCTCAAAAATGTGTTTTAATTTAAGGTAGTGATCTTCGTACTTTGAAAGATCTATCGATCCGATCGTTATAAGCTCAGGGGTTGTACCGGAAGTTTTTATAACTCCATATCCTGTGATACTCGTACCAGGATCAATACCCAGAATTATCCTCTCCTTTGGTTTAACTTTCAATTGGTTTTTCTGTTGATAATAAATTCTATTTACCACAAAGGTACACAAAGGGTAACTCGAAGGTACACAAACGCCTTTTTCAATAATAGTTTATTTTTTTATGATGTATGCATTATTATTCTTTAAAGGCTTTTCAGAAAACATAACGCGTACTGAAGGTTGTTTAATCATTAATTCTTTTGATGAAACATTGCCGTGCTCAAGATAATAAATCGATTCCTTAAGGCATCCTTCATTTCTGTCACTCCAGTCATGAGTAATATCATCTGGGACATATTTATCAGGTACAAAACCTTTATAAAAATCACCTTGACCTGCAGAGTTAACCAATGAGAAAGTTATCGGCCAAAACACATAAGCAGTTTGAGTATTGGGATATGGAAATCCAACCATTCCAACGGGTTTTCCATTAGTTGTATCACCGATGGTTTTCACATCAAAACTGGGCTTTAGTCCGTTGATAAAATCTTCACTTGCAGAGGCTGTTCCTCTCGTTGTGATGACAACTAATCTTGATATACTAAGTGGCGATGGTACTGAATTAAAATTATAAGATTGGTTTGATGCAGAATTTTTGTCATTAAATGTCAGCGTAAGAAAGGTAGAATTAAATCTTGCGGCCCCTGCAACATAACTTGCCATATTTGTAAGTACACTTAGATCGCCGCCTCCGTTATACCTTAAATCTACAATAAGATCTTTAATATTATTCTGACCAAAATATGTAAATGCATTTAGCAATTCCTGGTTTGATGGAGGAATGAACTCGTCAAATACAAGATGCCCTGTAATTCCCGATTTCAGATGCAAAGTATCTGCAACAATAACGGTATTTAATGTAAAAGATGCCTTTGTTGAAGTAATTGTTGAATCTTTCCCTTGTGGAGTCTGAAAAAGAAAGGTATTGGTTACGCTTGCGGAAGAAGCACCAATCAGATTGTCATACGCGGTGGCATCATTTGCAATAAATATTGGAGCCAGATCAGTGCCATTAAGCTTTTTCACTATCCATCCCCTTCGGACTCCTTTAGCATACAATGGAGAATTATAGTAAATCTGTGCAATTCGTACCTGATTGGTCGGATCAAGACCCATGCTTATTCCATGACCGACGAAGGTGCCATTATTCTGGTCTACATACTGAGTATAGGTTTCCACAAAACTCCATCTGTCGAGAGTCTTATATTCCATTGCATCCAAAAGAGTATAAGGGTCTTTGTAATCTGTTTTAACGACAACTGGCATTAACTTATACCAGAAATAATATTGATTCATTATAGAATAAAGAGTATCCCTTGCCTGTTCATCCACTGTCGGAGTAGTTACAGCCGGAGTGACCTCTTTTTTACAGGAACTCAATCCTAGAATTGCGAAAGAGAGTAGAATAATAAGCTTTTTCATATTTCTGATGATATAATATATTGGATATAACAATTAAACCATGATTTTTGATCGCCTGTTTTGAATAAAGATTCCTGAAATGATAAATACTAACCCCAAAGGTGTAGTATAATAAACGGGTTCATGAAGAATATAGTGTATAAAAACCAGAGAAAGAAAGGGAGCCAGGTAAACCAGGTTACTTACTTTCGCTGTGGTAGAAGCCATCTGAAGGGCTTTCAGCCAGAAAAGGAATGTTATTCCCATCTCAAATATACCAATATAGACAGATGCTGCTGTTCCCCTGAAACCCGGTTCAATGTGCCATTCCCCGGTGACAATTATTGTAATAATAAGATAGATTGAACCAAAAACAAAGTTAAGAAGGAGCTTAACTCCTTCATCCCTTTTATCTTTTACATTTAAGATAAAATAGAATGCCCAGAATACAGAACTTCCCGTAGCAAGAAATACGCCTGTAATATCTGACTGACCAGGATTAAAAAGCCTGCCCTGAGAGGAGATTATATAAACTCCTATAAAGCTGATAAACAGAGCTATAAAGCTTCTTCTTTCAATTTTTTGTCCGAGAATGGGGACAGAAAGGAATACAATTATTATCGGCCAGATCATATTAAGAGGCTGTGCGATCTGAGCAGGAAGCAACTGGTATGCTTTAAGAAGAATAAGATAATAGAGAAAAGGATTTATGAACCCAAGTATTGCAGAGGTTAAAAGTTCTTTCCGTGTGGTTATTCTTATGAGATGAGCTTTTTTCCCGGTTAAAATAACAATAAGTAATAGAAATGTTGAAGTAAGAGACGCAATTGTAAGCAATGGAAGAATATCAAGTTCCCTGAGGCCGATTTTAAATGCTGTCGGAACTGTTGACCAGAACAATATAGCCAATCCGGCATATAAGTAAGATTGATGGTTTTTGTCCATAATATTTTTGAAGTAAGAACAACGAACATTATAATGTTGAATGCAGAAATTTTCTTCTTAATTCACTATTCGTTTGTTCTTCATTCTTACTTATGTTGAATTCTTCCGGAACTTCCTAAAAGATAAAAAAGTTTGAATTTCTTCTAATTGATCATATCAAATCCAGTGTAAGGTACCAGGACCTCAGGTATCTTAATTCCTGATCCGGTCTGGTTATTTTCAAGTATGGCCGCGACAATTCTTGGCAGCGCCAGTGCGCTTCCGTTGAGTGTATGCACCAGGCGTGTTTGTTTATCTCCCTTTTCTTTAAACCTGCATTTCAGCCTGTTAGCCTGAAATGATTCAAAATTAGATACCGAACTTACCTCAAGCCAGCGCTTTTGAGCGGCTGACCATACCTCAAAATCGTAAGTGAGTGCAGAGGTAAATGACATATCGCCACCACATAGTCTGAGTATCCGATATGGAAGATCAAGTTTGGAAACAAGCCCCTCGACATGGGTTACCATTTCTTCAAGAGACTCATAAGAATGATCGGGGTGCGCAATCCTGACAATTTCAACTTTATCAAACTGATGTAGCCTGTTGAGTCCTCTTACATGAGCTCCCCATGAACCTGCTTCCCTTCTGAAACAAGGAGTATAAGCTATATTTTTAATGGGAAGCATGTCATCATTTATTATCACATCCCTGTAAATATTTGTAACCGGGACTTCGGCAGTAGGTACCAGGTAAAAGTTGTCAAGTGTTGCATGATACATTTGTCCCTCTTTATCAGGCAACTGACCGGTACCAAACCCCGAATCTTCATTAACCAGTATGGGAGGCATCACTTCCAAATAACCAGCTTTTTCCCCTTCATCAAGGAAAAAGCTGATGAGAGCTCTCTGCAGTTTTGCTCCTTTACCTTTATATACAGGAAATCCAGCTCCGGTGAGTTTAATACCAAGATCAAAATCAATAATATCATATTTTTTAATAAGATCCCAGTGGGGAAGGGCAGTATCAGAAATGTGAGGCATATGCCCGCCTTCGCGGACTTTAACGTTATCGTCAGCTCCGTAGCCAGGTGCAACAGATTCATGCGGAAGATTCGGCAACCGGATGATCTCACTACGCAATTCATTATCGATAGGTATGATTTTATCGTTAAGAGCCTTGATTTCTTCTTTGATCGAATATGTTTTCTCCTTTGCAGCCTCAGCTTCATCTCTTTTTCCTTCCTTCATCAGAGAACCTATCTCTTTTGAGATACGATTCATATCTCCCTGCATCATATCAGTTTTGGATTGTATCTCACGGCGTGATAAATCGAGAACAAGAATTCTGTTAATTATTTCTTCTGCTTCGAAATTTTTGACTTTCAGCCGTTCAATAATAAATTCTTTCTTTTCACGAATAAGGTTTATTGTTAACATATTCAGTTATGAATTAATAAAAAAAGCAGGCGAAGGTGCCTGCTGTAAAAATATCAAAAAACTCCCGATAAAGTTTTCCTGTAAGAGAAAAGAATTTCGGGAGCCTCAGTCTTTTAAGTTAATTACTTACACTGTAAGCGGTTTAGGGTGTGAAATAACCTATCAATAAATAGATTTAGTAATGGGAATGTTTAACTATTTCACACTCTTAACCGATACATAAGTCTTATTATCTTTTTTTCTTTTGAACTCAACTTCTCCGTCGGTGAGTGCAAATAGAGTGTGGTCCTTTCCGAGGCCAACATTATTGCCCGGATTATGTTTGGTCCCTCTCTGGCGAACTATAATGTTGCCTGCCTTGGCTTTCTGGCCGCCAAAGAGCTTCACTCCCAATCGTTTGCTTTCAGAATCGCGACCGTTGCGTGAACTACCTGCTCCTTTCTTATGTGCCATAATTCTATATTTTTATTTGCTTAAACTTTCAGTTAATTATTCTTTGCCTTTTGTGGGTTTCTTTGCAGCAGGCTTTTTCTTAGCCGGTTTTTTCTCTGCTACTTTTTTCGCAGCAGTTTTCTTAACAGGAGCTACTTCTTTTTTAGCGGCTGGTTTCTTCACAGCTTTCTTCTCCTTTGTGGTTTCTTCAGCTACTGAAACCTCAGTTACCTTTGATTCGGCCTTTTTGGGAGCAGCTTTTACCGGTGATTTTATACCGTTTATACTGATAATTTCAATCTGTGTAAAATTCTGACGGTGTCCGTTTTTAACCCTGTAACCTTTTTTCCTCTTCTTCTTGAAAACAATTACTTTGTCCCCTCTTACCTTTTCGAGAACCCTGGCTCCGACAACGGCATCTTTAATTGCAGGTTCTCCGATTGTTATTTTACCTTCATCCTCAATTAAAAGAACCTTGTTAAATTCGACTTCTTTTCCCTCTTCAAATTCCAGCCTGTGAACAAAAATCTTTTTGCCGTGCTCAACTTTAAACTGCTGACCTGCAATTTCTACGATTGCGTACATCTTATCTTTTTTTTACGTTACTCCGTGAGGCGTATATAATCATTAGATCGTATAACTTTCAGTAGCCCCTTCGGATTTATCCAAAATTGGACTGCAAAGATATAAAAATTAGATTATTTACAAACCAATAAGACTAAATTTTTATTGTCAAATGGTAATCAGATATCAGATAGTCTTAACTCTCTTAATTTCCTGTGATGATGAATGAACAAAGAGATGGATTTTATTGTAAGGATGTTGATAAAAAAGAATATTCTCACTCTAAGTGTTAGTGCTAATATCTTTATATTTGTCAGATACAACAGAAAACCAGTAATTTCTTAGGTGCATAAACAATTGATATGAAGAGAGTAAAGCTAAAAGTGATGGGCATATCATATAGTCAGACTCAATCCGGAGCTTATGCGTTGATATTGATCGAAGAAAACGGAGACAGAAGGATCCCTATTATTATCGGGGGATTTGAAGCACAGGCAATTGTAATCAAACTTGAGAATCTCGATCCTCCCCGCCCATTGACTCATGACCTTTTTAAAAAATTTGCGGATGAGTTTAACATCTCGGTAATCGAAGTAATGATTTATAAACTTGAAGAGGGGGTATTTTTCTCAAAGCTGGTTTGTAACAACGGAGAAAAGGAATATTCAATTGACAGCAGAACATCCGATGCAGTTGCAATAGCATTGAGATTCGGATGTCCTATATATATCACCGAAGAAATCCTTAAAAAAGCAGGTATTACAGTTAATCCCACCGATAGTGAAATATCCTCAGTAAATGAAGTTGAAAATTTCTTCGAACCTGAAAAAACAAAGTATGACACCTATTCTGATGAAGAGCTTTATAAAATGATAGATGAGGCCATCAAGACCGAAGATTATGAACGGGCTGCAACTGTAAGGGATGAGATCGAGAAAAGAAAGAAAAAGAAGGGATAACCCATTCTTCATAATCTTGAAATTAATAATCATAAACTTATTATAATGAAAAGAACATTATTAATTACTTTCTTATCGGTGATTACGGTCTATTATTCTGTGGCAAAAGAGTATAAGATCACTTCGCCCGATAGTAAAATTTCATTGATAATAAATGTGGGTACTGACATAAAATGGTCCGCAACACGTGAAGGTAAAGAGATAATAAACAACTCAAAAATTGCAATGATCCTGGCAAATGGAAAAATTCTTGGCGAAAATGAAAAAGTCAGGAAAGCAGCAGTCAGCCAGCTGAATGATATCATCAAACCGGTTGTTGCGAATAAGAAATCAGAGATCATAGATAACTGCAATATCCTGACAATCACTTTCAGTTCAGGGTTTTCTCTTCAGTTCAGAGCTTATAACGATGGTGTCGCTTACAGATTCGAAACTTCTATGAAAGATGAGATTACTGTAAAAAATGAAATCTCAGATATTATTTTCCCGGCGGGCTCACATTCATGGTATCCGCTGGAAACCAGTTTTATGTCGCATAACGAAAGGACATTTATCTATTCATCCCTCGACACAATAGCCAATAAGCATCTTGCCAGCCTGCCAACACTTTTTCAGGTAAACGGGGTTGATGTACTTATTACCGAATCTGATATTGAAGATTACCCTGGGATGTGGCTTGTTGGTGGCGGATCAGGAAAAATATCAGGTGTCTGGTCAAAATATCCTGATACCGAGAAACAGAAAGGGGAACTTGATCTATTGATTACCAGCACTAAAGACTATATTGCAAAGACAAATGGCGCCCGCACTTTTCCATGGAGAGTATTTGTTATTGCCCCAAGCGATATCAAGCTGCTCGAAAGCGATATGGTTTATAAACTGGCACCACCAAATAAAATAGCAGATACAAAATGGATCAAACCCGGACATGTAGCATGGGACTGGTGGAATGCCAATAATATATATGGTGTTGATTTCAGAGCCGGTATAAACAACGATACTTATAAATACTATATCGATTTTGCTTCAAAGAACAAGATTGAATACATTATTCTCGATGCAGGCTGGTATGACTCCAGTAATATACTTAAATCCATACCTGATATTAATATTCCGGAACTCTGCCATTATGCTGAAAGTAAGAATGTGGGAGTAATATTATGGGTAGCCTGGAAAACTTTCTGGGATAAAATGGATGAAGCGGTTGTTTTGTATGAAAAATGGGGAGTTAAAGGTGTCAAGGTTGATTTTATGCAGAGGGATGATCAGAAGGTTGTTAATTTTTACCTTGAAGCTGCAAGGAAAACTGCAGAGCATCATCTTATCATTGACTTTCATGGAGCATATAAACCTGATGGTCTGGGACGTACCTGGCCAAATGCTCTCACCCGAGAAGGTGTGAAAGGAATGGAGAATGATAAATGGAGCAAAGATATTGATCCCGACCATGATGCAACAATCCCTTTTACCAGAATGGTAGCAGGACCAATGGATTATACCCCGGGAGCCATGGTTAATATGGACAAAGCTAATTTTACTCCAAATTATACACGGCCAGAGAGTCAGGGTACAAGAGCTCATCAGGTAGCATTATACATTATTTATGAAAGCCCGTTGCAGATGTTATCAGACAGTCCTTCAACCTATATGAAAGAGCAGGAGACAACAGATTTTATCGTCAATATACCTACAGTATGGGATGATATTATCGGGATTGATGGCAAAGTAGGTGATTATCTTTTGCTTGCAAGAAGGTCAGGAAAAGAATGGTTTGCTGGAGCGATTACAGACTGGACCAGTCGTGACATGGATCTTGACCTTTCATTTCTCCCTGCCGGGAATTATTCTATGGAAATATTTCGGGATGGTATAAATGCCGACAGGTATGCAGGCGATTATAAACATCTGAAAACAAATGTTAAATCGGGTGATAAGATGAAAATTCATCTTGCTCCCGGTGGAGGATGGGCAGCAAGAATTACACCCGAATAACAAATCGGAGAAACAGGAATGAAGCAATATCTTGAACTACTCGATCACGTATTAAAAACCGGGACTGAAAAGAATGACAGGACAGGTACCGGAACGATAAGCATATTTGGTTATCAGATGAGATTTAACCTTGAAGAGGGCTTTCCACTTCTTACAACCAAAAAGCTCCATCTCAAGTCTATTATTTATGAATTACTCTGGTTTATTTCAGGAGATACAAATACCAAATACCTGAACGACAATGGAGTAAAGATATGGAACGAGTGGGCTGATAAAGATGGAAACCTGGGACCGGTTTATGGATATCAGTGGCGATCATGGCCTTCCGAAGGTGGAAAAAAGATCGATCAGCTGGAAAATGTTATCAGTTCAATTAAGAAATCACCCGACTCACGCAGGCATATTATAAGTGCCTGGAACGTTGGTGAATTAGATAAGATGGCTCTTCCTCCCTGTCATATTTTATTCCAGTTTTATGTTGCAGGAGGGAAGTTATCGTGTCAGCTTTATCAGAGAAGCGCTGATATTTTTCTTGGTGTGCCGTTTAACATTGCATCATATGCCCTGTTAACACTTATAGTAGCACAGATAACCGGTCTAAAACCGGGGGATTTTGTTCACACACTTGGTGACGCACATATTTACCTCAATCATATTGATCAGGTAAAACTTCAACTCACCAGGGAGCCATATAAGCTGCCTCAAATGTCAATTAATCCCGAGGTAACAGATATAACCAAATTCAGATTTGATGATTTTACCTTGTCGGATTATTTTTCCCATCCTCATATTAAAGGTGATATTTCAGTATAATATTTAAAGTATGATCTCAATTATAGTTGCTGTTTCTAAAGATTGGGGAATTGGAAAGGATAATGAGCTTTTATGGCACATTTCCGAAGATCTGAAGAGATTTAAAAGGCTGACATCGGGGAACACAGTTATAATGGGGAAAAAAACCTGGGAATCATTGCCCAGAAGACCGTTACCAGGTCGGAAAAACATAGTTCTCACGGACAACCCCAATGAATGCATCGAAAATTCTGTCACAGCATATTCTATCGATGATGCGCTAAGTAAATGTGGACCTGATGAAGAAATATTTATTATCGGAGGTGGGAGCATTTACCGGCAGTTTATGCCAATTGCTGACCGTCTGTATATAACTCATGTTCATAAAAAAGCGCCTGCAGATATCTATTTCCCTGAAATTGATCTGAGTATATGGGAAATTACAGAAAAAGAGGAGTTTAATGAAACAGATAGCGATAGGATCTCCTATACATACGTAATATACGAAAGAAAAAATAAAAATAAGTGGGATTTTAGGGACGTCTAATTTAATTGGATATTTTTACACTATCCTGTATATATGACTCTCTAATTTGGCTTTCCGTCAATCCCCAGGACTTGTAATATTGTGTCAATCCACGACCTGAACTAAAATAGTAAGTTTTTTGAAAGTCCATGGATTGGATTATATGTATTACAGTATCTGGTTTATTAGAATACCTTGGAATCGTTATCTCAAAGAAGAGTAAATCTCCTTTTGGATTTTCAGTTATTATAAAGTGACCTATACTATCTTTAATAATTGTGGTATCTCTGTGACTATTGCCTTGTAACATACTCCAATCAATATAAATGCCATTCAATTTCTTTTCAATAAAGTAATCAACATTATTATTTTTTACCGAGTCTATTAAAACTGTCCATTTCTCGTTACCAATTGTACCATTACCAACGAAAAAAGCGCTGTAACTATATGAGTACTTATAGTAGTATTCGTTGCCGACTTTGAGATTTGAACCTCGGAGAGGTTCCATCATTTCGAAATTACTAGGATGCCTTCAGTATCTTAAGGTTTATTCTTTCAAGCTTACGGTTCGCGTAATCGATTGTTATTTCCAACTCATTTGTATCAATAGATGGCATTTCGAACATAGCATCCAGCATAATAGTCTCACATATTGATCTCAACCCCCGGGCTCCTAGCTTAAATTCAATGGCTTTATCTACAATATATTCGAGAACACCATCAGCAAAAGTGAGTTCAATATTGTCCATTCTGAACAGTTTGATATACTGTTTCACCAAAGCGTTTTTTGGTTCGGTGAGTATTGCTCTCAGAGCTTCCCTGTCTAGAGGATTGAGATGTGTAAGAACAGGCAGCCTGCCGATTATTTCAGGAATAAGTCCATATGATCTGAGATCCTGAGGTGCAATATATTGAAGCAGATTACCTTTATCCACTCTTTCACGGATTTTTGAAGTGCCAAAACCAACGATCTGGGTATTGAGCCGTTGTGCAATTTTCTTATCAATGCCTTCAAAAGCTCCTCCGCAGATAAAAAGTATGTTTTTTGTATCCACAGGGATCATTTTCTGTTCAGGATGTTTTCGTCCTCCCTGTGGCGGCACATTTACAATCGAACCCTCAAGTAATTTCAGAAGTCCCTGCTGCACACCTTCACCGGATACATCACGGGTTATGGAGGGATTATCACCTTTTCGCGCAATTTTATCGATTTCATCAATAAATACAATGCCTTTCTCGGCTGCTTTAACGTCATAATCTGCATTTTGCAGCAACCTGGTCAAAAGACTTTCAATATCTTCACCAACATAACCTGCCTCTGTAAGTACAGTTGCATCAACAATGGTAAAAGGAACATGCAGCATTTTTGCTACAGTCCGGGCCAGAAGTGTTTTCCCGGTGCCAGTCTCACCGACAAGGATGATATTTGATTTTTCAATTTCAATATCTTCAGAATCGGGCTTTTGCATCAACCTCTTGTAGTGATTGTACACTGCAACTGCAATGATTTTCTTAGCCATATCCTGACCAATGACATACTGGTCGAGAAAATTCTTGATCTCGGTGGGTTTAAGAAGGTTAATAGTATCAAAAGGTACATTCTTTTTGCTGCCAAGTTCCTCGTTCATTATGCTGTGAGCCTGCTCAATGCAATGGTCACAGATATGACCCTCAAGCCCAGCAATAAGCATATTGGCCTCTTTCTTGGTTCTGCCGCAAAAAGAACATTTATCCATTGTAAATTATTTTATATTTTTCACCAGGATCTCATCAATCATTCCATAATCTTTAGCCTCCTGGGACGTCATCCAATAATCTCTGTCAGAATCTTTTTCAACTTTTTCAATAGTATTTCCGGAATGAAGTGCAATTATCTCGTAAAGCTCTCTCTTAAGTTTTACGATTTCTCGTACTGTTATTTCAATATCTGAAGCCACTCCTTCTGCACCGCCCATCGGTTGATGGATCATAATCCTTGAATGCTTGAGAGCAGATCTTTTGCCTTTCTTACCTGCAGTAAGAAGCACTGCACCCATAGAAGCTGCCATTCCCGTACAAATTGTAGCTATGTCAGCTGAGATAAATTGCATTGTATCATATATACCCAGTCCTGCATTAACTGAGCCGCCCGGAGTATTGAAATATATCGAAATATCTTTTGCGGGATCTGTTGAATCGAGATAGAGTAACTGTGCCTGTATTATATTAGCTACATAATCATCAATGGGTAAACCAAGGAATATAATCCTGTCCATCATAAGACGCGAAAAGACATCCATAGATGCCACATTTAGCTGTCTCTCTTCAATAATAGTAGGTGATATATAGCTTCCATAAACGGAAGCGTATTTGTGCAGACCCAGGCTACTGACTCCGCGTTTGCTTTTAGCATACTTTCCAAAATCGTCAAGAATACTCATATTTTTAGCATTTGAAATTAACATGCAAAGATACTAAAATAAAAATAAATCATCACAAAGCATTGATTACGATTCAAAAAGCTTATTAAATTCTTCGATTGTAACACTCTTATTTTCAAGCTTTACCATTTCCTTCATGAAAAGAATGACCTTCTCCTCAAGTATTTTATCGGCTATTCTTTTTGCATCTTCATCTCTTTTCAGAGTATCTTTTGCATAATTAGTGATCTGTTCATCGGTAGCATAGAAAAGTCCATACTGCTGGAATTGATATCTTGTTATGTTTTCAGCCTCCTTCTGCAACTCTTCCTCACTGATTTTCACTTCATTGTCGCGGGCAACTTTGTTTCTTATCAATTGCCACTTAAGGTCTTTCCTGAAACTATCAAATTCTTTCTCAATCTGCTCTTCGGTGGATTTTTCATTGACTCTGAGAAGCCATTTTTTCAGGAATTCTTCAGGAAGCTGGAAATCAGTTTTTTCCATTGCTATGTTTTTAATATCCATCCTTAGCTTAAAATCGCTTTCTCGTTTCAGGTTAATTGTGATCTCATCTTCAATTCTTTTCCTGAATTCCTCTTCCGAGTTTACAACTCCTTCTCCAAAGATCCTGTTGAAAAGTTCTTTTCCCAGTTCAGCAGGATGAAACCTGCTTATATCATTAATTGTAAATCGGTAATTTGCTCCAAGATTGGTAACCTCTTCCTTCTTCTTAAGTAAAATACCTGCTATCTCTGTATCATTAGGGTATGCTTTTTTCAGATCGAAGTCAATTGAATCGCTGATATTTTTTCCGATAAACTCTTTCTTGATTTTTTTATCTTTAATTATGTCAATGCCAAGTGAAGTCTCTTCAACAGAAGGGCCTTCAGGTATCACAATGCCATTATCATCAATTGCTTCAATCCTGCCTTTAATTACATCTTTCTCTTCAGTCTGTTCAGCTTTTCTCAATTCACCATACCGGCGGGTATAGTTTTCGAGATACTCGCCCCTCATCTTTTCATCAATGATAATCTCGTACTGGTTGACTTTATTTTTTTTAGACAGTTTCAGATCTACTTCGGGCGTTAGTCCGAGCTCAAATGTAAAGGTAAAATCCTCCTGGGTTCCGAAGTCAATTTTGTCCTGCTCATCTGCTTTTGGAAGCGGATCACCAAGGATTTCAAGTTTTTCATCTGCAAGATACTTCTGAATATTATCAGTAACAACCTTATTGATTTCATCAATCTCGACAGCTCTGCCGTACATTTTTTTTATAAGTCCTATGGGAACCATTCCTGGGCGGAATCCTTTTATTGTTGCTTTCTTCCTGTAATCCTTCAGTACTGTTTCAACCTTATCTTCATAATCGGTTTTNNTGGTTAAAAAAACCGCCAAAACGCACTTTTAAAGAGGTTACGGGCGGCTTGACACTTTTGTGCGGATGAAGGGACTCGAACCCCCACGTCACGAAGACACAAGATCCTAAGTCTTGCTCGGCTACCAATTACGACACATCCGCGGTAAAATTCCCCGCAAAAGTATAATAATTTATTATGAAAACAAATTGATTAAATTACCTGCGCAACTCAAAATTCTTTCCGAGATAGACTTTTCTTACGTGCTCATCATCTGCCAATTGCGCAGATGTACCTGATTTAAGGATACGACCCTCGAAAAGGAGGTAAGCACGATCGGTGATTGAAAGTGTCTCATGAACGTTATGATCGGTTATAAGAATTCCTATGTTTTTTTCCCTAAGTTTTGATACAATCTCCTGAATATCTTCAACAGCAATCGGATCAACTCCTGCGAAAGGTTCGTCGAGTAAAATGAATTTCGGTTTAAGGGCAAGAGCCCTTGCAATTTCGGTACGTCTTCTCTCACCTCCGGAAAGCTGGATCCCTTTACTGGACCTTATTTTCTGCAATCCGAATTCAACCAGAAGAGTCTCCAGCCTTTCTGCTTGTTCCTCCCTGGGAAAGCCGGACATTTCAAGAACCGCACGAATGTTATCTTCAACTGACATGTTTCTGAATACTGAAGCTTCCTGTGCAAGATAGCCGATACCTTTTCTTGCGCGTTTATATACGGGAAGCATAGTAATTTCTTCTTCATCCAGAAATATTTTTCCTTCTCTTGGTCTTATTAACCCGACAATCATGTAAAAGGTAGTTGTTTTACCTGCACCGTTTGGTCCCAGTAATCCAACTATCTCACCCTGTTCAACCTCAACAGAAACATGGTCAACAACTGTCCTGCTGCGATATTTCTTGACAAGATTTTCTGTGTACAGTTTCATTTAAAATACTATGAAGTTGCTGGTTCGGCTTTTTCATCCCCATCGAAGAATTCTTTGCGGTCTTTATCTTTTTGCCTCATAACTCTTGCCGAAATAAAGATGCTGACCTCGTAGAGAAGAAGAAGAGGAATGGCGACCAGCGTCTGGGAAAAGACATCGGGAGGAGTGATAATTGCAGCAATTATAAAGATGACCACTATTGCATGCTTCCTGTATTGTCTCATGAATTTAGGTGAAAGAATACCTATCTTCGTGAGGAAGAAAGCTATTATTGGCAGTTCGAAAACTAATCCGGTAGCCAGGCATATTGATGTCAGTGTACCGATATATGACCTTATATTAATCTGATTGACAACCGAGGGATCAACAACATACGAGCTGAGAAAATGTATTGAAAGCGGTGCAAGCATAAAATATCCGAAAAGAACTCCGACAAAAAATAGCCCTGAAGCAGCCAGTACTGCACCTTTTGCATACCTTGCCTCGTTTGGCTTGAGGGCTGGTTTGAAGAATTGCCAGAACTCCCAGAGTATAATAGGAAATGCAAGGATCAGACCCGCTACCATGGCAGCGGTTATGTGAGTTGTAATCTGTCCCGACATTTTTATGCTGATAAGATTTAAGGGTTTGGTGTTAATACATAATGCAGGAGTTTTAATGAATTCCCCAAGTTTGCAAAGCAATCGGTTGGTAATAAACTCAGGGCTTTTGGGGCCAAGAATAATCTTATTGAAAAGAACGTTTTTAAATATAAAAGCAATAATCATAAAGAACACTATAGCTAAAATGGCCCGGATAATGTGCCATCTTAATTCCTCAAGATGTTGAAGGAATGACATTTCTTTCTCTCCATTCTTCCCTTTTTTACCAAATATTGACATTGACACCTAATATTAGATTGGTTTAAAATTCAGTTTGTAAAGATGATAAATCTTCTATTGCAAAACAATATTAATCTTTTCGTGTGGTGAAGGGTAGAAACCCTTGCGAAATATGTAGGAGCATTGAATGTTAAATATCCAGAAAATCAATATATTAGTCATCATGACAACCAAATCATGTATAGGCAGATTCATTTCCAGAAAAGGGAAATGATTATCAGGTAAAAGTATAGGTCATTTAACTAACCTTCATTTTTGTTAATTAATTATTAAAAATATTATTTGATTAAGAAATTTATTAACT
>PLLX01000148.1 GCA_003141415.1 Bacteroidales bacterium | reverse complement strand
ATTATAGCTTGAATAAATACATGTTGATCATTGCTGATTTTATCAACGGGCATAATACAGGAGACGAGGATATTTAAATTTTCAGGATTGGAAATGACGTAGCTAAATGGTAAAACAGGTTGTTTCTCTATGATCATCTTATTACTGACCTTAGGATAATTACATGTCACTCCTTTTCTCGGTCCGAAGTGCTCGCAAATAGTCCGCTGAGTGTTGCTGTCAATTATTCTGAATAAGACCCATTCTGAATTTACGATTCCAATTACACGATCACCAAAAAAGTTAAAAGCCTTTTTTAATCCCTCTTTCGTTTCAGGATATTTGTCGATAGTATTAAAAATCGATTTAATCTCCTGTATCTGAACATTCATAATAGCAATATATTGTTCTGATTCATTAAGCCTGTCCTCAACTTTCTTCTTCTCATCATTAATCTTATTAATCAGTTCTTTATGTTTGTTAACTTCACGTTTATATAAATTGAATATTAGAATACTTATAATAAACAAGATACAAATGAGGACTCCTTCAAAAGTTTCCTCTTCCAAAATTAATTTTGAAGTCAGACTTACCGGACCCTTAATTAAAGTCGGAGTATAAATTATGAAAGCAAATAGAATGGTAAAGATTATCAGATATAAGATTTGCAGAAATGAAGGACGGATGTTTAGTTTTTTCATCAGTTACATGAAATCTGTTAAGTAATTTTTAAGTTTAAAAATCCTCTGCGTAGTTACCCAAATGATATGTGGGAAAGGATAAAACAGGTATACGGGCTTTGTTTATCATCTGATGAGCATAAGTACCCAGAAGCAGATTGGAAGCACTTCTTTCCTGCTCAGTCATTATCGAAATAAGGTCAGCATTTACCGATACTGAATAATCAAGGATTATGTCAGTCAGATTGCCACCGTGAAGATGCTCAACTTTATATGGAATGTCATGATCCCAAAAATAAGAGCATACCTGTTCGGTATATCTATACAGCTTTTTTTCAATACTTTTTAAATGCGAACCTCTTACAGTAATCAGGTGAATTTCAGAACCAAACAGTTTTGCAAGCTGTACGGTATATGGAACTTTTTCACCTGTCTGCAGGGTAATATCCAGGGGAACAACAATTGTTTTCATAAGTATATATTTATTTCTTAAGATCCGACGGGTAAAAAAATATAGATTACAGGCTTTGAAATCCTATAATTAATTTTAAGAAAATTCCGATTTTGAATTGGCCCTTGCAAATCGTTCGTACCTGACTATCTATAGATCATCCTACTGGTAGTATCCCTTAAGCTCTCTTTCAGCACACAACCAGTTATCCATTTCATCGAATGGGGCATCACCATTTTCCAGGTAGATCTCATATGCTCTCCTGCGGATATCCTCCTCGGTAACTGTTTTTCTTTCGACAATTATACTTTTTGTTTCATGAGGTTTTGAATTCCTTACCTCTCTTCTTTTTTTTGTCTTAATCATTAAATTTTCCATGGCTGCATAATTTTAAAATTAATAAATAACAGCTTTTCTGTCTGATTTCTCCACTTATCTGGCATATTCTAAGAAAAGCTTGCTCCTGAATTACAAAAAACCTGGTTCCCTGGCACACCATATTTTTAATATAAACTTTCATGATTAATTGGTTTGAATATTAGTTAAGTTATCCTTACCTGTAAGAGATCCTTAGGTGCTACCCGGGTCTCATCATTTAGTACTTAATATTAGACATTTGAATCTTTTAAAATATTCTGCCCTGGCAACATTTTAATATAGATTTAATTATGTAGAAACGAAACTTCTGTATTAGAAAATTCATTATACCGTTTCTCAATTTTTTCCCAGTTTATTAGCTTCCAGAATGCCTCTAAATAATCTTTCCGTCTATTCTGATAATCGAGATAATAGGCATGTTCCCACAAATCACAGTTCATTAACGGAACTAATCCGATACGCATTGGATTTCCTGCATTGCTCTTCAGGATTATTTCTATCGACCTTTCCGGATTCAAAACCAGCCACGCCCATCCTGCTCCGAATAATGATAAGGCAACTTTTATAAAAGAGTTTTTAAAAAATGAGACAGAACCAAAATTCCTTTTAATTAAATCTGCAAAAGGACCTTTCAGGGTATTATGGTTTCCTGGTTTTAAACCTTCAAAATAGAATTTATGATTCCATACCTGAGCAGCATAATTAAAAACCGGACCATCAGCAACTTTAATAATGGTTTCCAGATCTAAGTTCTTATATTTTGTCCCGATAATTTCACTGTTTAGATTCGTTATATAAGTCTGATTATGTTTTGTGTGATGAAGCTCAAGTGTCATTTTAGAAATATATGGCTCAAGAGCGTTCAATTCATAAGGCAACTCAGATAGCTCAAATTTCATCCTTTTTATAGCTTTAAGGGTCTGTGATACAAGAATTTGATCGCTGATTCACTTGTAAATCACCATTAATCAAAGCTACAGGTATGAGAAATGAGAATAATTAAGCCGGCATTAATATTGGATTAAGATTCCATTAAGAATGAGAATCACTTTTGTCTGGCGACTTAGATAAAACCTGTTGATAAAACTTACTGACTCTCTATTATCCTTGGGATTCTTCACTCAGAACATATCCAAATCCCTTTTTTGTATGGATCAGTTTCTGAGGAAATTCTTTATCTATTTTATTCCTTAACGAGTTTATATGAACATCTATCACATTTGTTCCTGAATTAAATGAAAAACCCCAGATTTTTTCAGCAATATTCATTCTGTCAAATACCTTACCCTTGTTGCTCAACAACAATTCCAGGATTTTATATTCGGTGGCTGTAAGGTTAATCTCTTTCCCGTCACGTTTGACTTTTTTTGAAATTGAATCAACCTCAAGATCAAGGACTTTTAAAACAGGATTTACAATAGCTTCCCTATTTCTTTTTATTAATGCTTTAATGCGTGCAAAAAGTTCCTGGAAACTGAATGGTTTTACCAGATAATCATCAGCTCCGCAATCAAATCCGGTAAGCTTGTCATCGATGGAATCAAGAGAAGTCAACATTATTACCGGAGTCAGATTATTATTGTTTCTTATTTTTTTGCATAAATCAAATCCGGAAATGCCTGGAATCACAACATCAAGAACAATAACGTCATACTTTTTTGACAAAGCAAGTTTTTCTCCAATTGCACTGTCATAAGCAGTATCGACAAAACAATCATTACTTTCTAAACCTATTTTAACGAACGATGATATTTTGGGATCATCTTCAACCAACAATATTTTCATTTTCTTTCAGTTATAATATTGCAAGGTAAACAAAATCTGTTTTAATTTTTGAAATTATTGCTATTTTTGAGGTATTCACAATATCCTGCGTAAGTTAATCTTTCTGGCATGCCAAAAACAACATTGTTTTCATCGGATAATTCAGGTGCGAGGCAGTTTTTTATATGGGTCTCAGTTTGTTTGGCGCTTCTCTTAAGCTTACTCGATCTTGCCGGATGGATATTCAATATTGCCGTCTTAAGAAGCCTGACGCCTCAGCTGGGAACCATGAATCTGATTACTGCAATTTGTTTTATTCTTACATCTTCAGCACTTTTGATAATTCTGCTTGACTTTCCTTCAACCAGGATAAAATCTTTGTCAGTATTTCTTGCAGTTGTCATCTGTTTTATAAGCCTGGTCTCTGTTTACGCATGTACATATTATATTGAAACAGGTCGTGAATCATCCTTAACCTCGTTATCTGGTTTTAGCTTTTTCCTATCTCCTGAAAAAAGAGTGACTCTTCTTACGTCATGCGATTTTTTGCTTATCGGCATCATTATTTTACTCTTAGTGACAAAGAAAGAAAATGCTTCCGAAATTGCACATTTCTTAATTATTCCTATATTTTTTATAAGTTACTATACTATCGTAAAATATATTCTTGATGTCAATTCAGTTGTCGGATTGAGTAATATTTCGATCCCCCTTAATACCGACATTGCCTTTTGTTCAGTCTGTACTGCTGTACTGCTCATGAGGCCGCAAACATGGCTTTTAAAAACGTTTACATCCCTGAACACCGGAGGAATTTTTGCAAGGAAACTTATTCCTGCACTTATCATTTTGCCGCTTGTCATCGGATGGTTGCATAAAGAAGGAGACCGTGTCAGTTTATTCAAATCTGAAGAAGATGTCATTCTACTTGCAATTATATATACTATCTGTTTCCTTGTACTTGTATGGATGACAGCCCGATCCGTAAACAAAATAGACATTCGACGACGAGCATCTGAAGAAGCTTTGCGCGAAAGAGAGATCCAGTTAACAGAACTTAATGCCACAAAAGACACGTTTTTCAATATCCTGGCGCATGATCTCAAAAATCCATTCACCAGCATTCTGGGATCGTCTGAATTATTGTATGAAAATATTGGTAACCTGGAAACAAAGAATATTAAGGAGCTTGCTCTTATTTTAAATGATTCAGCAAAATCCGGTTATGCAATACTGCAAAATTTACTTGACTGGTCCAGGTCGCAAACAGGGTTATTAAAAATCAATCCGGAAAGAGTCAACCTGAGAAATCTGATAAATGAAAATATTTCCACTCTGCAGTTAGCTGCAGCAAATAAAGATATAAAAATATATTATAAAGCAGAAGAAGATATTTTTGTATACTCTGACAAAAACATGATCAATACTATTCTGAGGAACCTCCTCAGCAATGCAGTGAAATTTACTTTTAAATCGGGCAGAGTTGCAGTCACTACAACCAGTACCAATGATGAAGTCGTTGTTTCTGTAAAAGATTCAGGTATTGGTATACCCGAAGAAAAGATTAAAGAGTTGTTCAGAATAGGCACCAGAAATTCAAATCCCGGAACTGAAAATGAACAGGGAACGGGGCTCGGTCTTAAGCTAAGCAAGGAATTTGTAGAAAAGCTTGGGGGCAGAATATGGGTCGAATGTATCGAAACCACAGGAAGTGAATTCAGGTTTTCAATCCCAATAACAAAAGGGTAATTATTTCATAATAAATTTATTACCTGTAGTCAGAATTATGTGACTCACCCTGGCTGAACTTATCTTGTGCCAGCCATCAGCTCTTTCACTTTACTGATATCAACTTCAATCTGAGGGTTAAATGTATCACTGTTCATATAATTCAAGACAGAGATCAACAGTTGTTTTGATACCGGTCTATCTTCAGGAATATCTTTTAAATCGATACTGCAGACAATCAGTTTTCCGCCATTTGTTTTTGTTTCAAATGCCAGAGCCAGTCGCCGGTTCTCAAACCATGTGTCGATTGGCTGAATTAATGGTTTAAG
>PLLX01000241.1 GCA_003141415.1 Bacteroidales bacterium | reverse complement strand
CCTTTCCAGCTTAATAGAATAAATGTGTATATAGGGTAGCCCTTTTGGGGGGAATTAAAAGGGGGTTAAAGGCCTTAGTTATTCTTCTCAACCACCATCTTCACCACCACCTCATCAATCTCCACATCCTGTACATTATCTCCAGTGAAGTTATGCGTGAGTTCAACAGCCTTGGCAAGTGTCTGTAAGGCTATATATGAAGCATGCCTCTTTACTGCTTCTTTTACAAACTCATGATCTTCAATAAGTACGGTTATCTTGTCGGTGACATCAAATCCGTTCTCCTTACGGATATTCTGGATCCTGTTCACAAACTCCCGTGCGATACCTTCATAACGCAGATCGTCGGATACTGTTATATCAAGAGCGACAGTGAGTTTGCCATCATTGGCAACCTGCCAGCCCGGAATATCCTCGGAGATTATTTCAACATCGTCTGCTGTTAGTACTATCTGTTGCCCATTAACTGTGATACGATGATTTCCATTGTTTTCAAAAGCTGTAATCTGCTGTGGGGAGAGTGTAGCGATAGAGTTACTAATCTCCTTCATCAGCTTGCCGTATCTCGGACCAAGAGTTTTGAAATTTGGTTTTATTTTCTTGACAAGGATTGAGGCAGTGTCATCGATATATTCAACTTCTTTTACATTGACCTCGGCAAGTACCAGATCTTTAATAGCTTCAAATTTTCCCCTGAAATATTTATCGGGAACAGGCACCATTATCCTTGCCAGGGGCTGACGGACTTTGATGCTTACTTTTCTCCGCAATCCGAGAATCATTGATGATACTTTCTGGGCAATGTCCATTCTCTCCTCGAGAGACTTGTCGATAAGAGACTCGTCGTATTCAGGGAAAAGAACCAGGTGAACTGAATTTTCTTTATATCTTTCTGTGACATCATTAAGATCGCTGAAAAGACGGTCCATATAGAATGGAGCTATAGGAGCCGCCAGCTGGCTCACAGTTTCCAGGCAGACATAGAGAGTCTGATAAGCTGCAAGTTTGTCCTTGTCATATTCCCCACCCCAGTAACGTTTCCTGTTAAGACGTACATACCAGTTACTCAGGTTTTCGGTTACAAAATCCTGTATTGCACGTCCTGCACGGGTCAGATCGTAGTCATTATAAGAATTTCCGACTTCCTTCACAAGGGAGTTAAGCAGGGAGATGATCCATCGGTCTATCTCAGGTCTTTCATTAACCGGTATCTCTTTTTCATTATATCTGAAATTGTCAACATTTGCATACAGAGAAAAGAAGGAATAGGTATTGTACAAAGTGCCGAAGAACTTGCGTTTAACCTCATCAACACCTGAGATATCGAACTTGAGGTTATCCCATGGTTGTGAGTTGGTTATCATGTACCATCTCAGCGGATCTGAACCATACTCCTCAATAGTGGAGAACGCATCTACAGCATTCCCAAGTCTCTTCGACATCTTATTCCCGTTCTTATCGAGTACCAGCCCGTTTGAGATTATATTTTTGAAAGCGACAGAGTCAGAAATCATGGTTGATATTGCATGAAGCGTAAAGAACCAGCCTCTTGTCTGGTCCACCCCTTCAGCAACATAATCGGCCGGGAACATCTCACTGAAATTTTCCTTATTCTCAAAAGGATAATGTGCCTGGGCATATGGCATAGCGCCTGAGTCAAACCAGCCATCTATCAGATCCGCCTCACGGAACATTTTCTTTCCGGTATAGCTCACAAGGAATATATCATCAACGAATGGACGGTGAAGGTCAAAATGTTCATAGTTCTCAGGTGAATTATCTCCTTCAGTAAACTCTTCAAGAGGATTTTTCTTCATGAACCCGGCTTTGATTGATTTTTCAATCTCAGCTTTTAGTTCTTTTGCCGAGCCAATACATTTTTCCTCTTTTTTGTCTTCGGTAATCCAGATAGGAAGAGGAGTTCCCCAGAATCGTGAGCGAGAGAGGTTCCAGTCAACAAGATTCTCGAGCCATTTGCCAAATCTTCCTGAGCCTGTTGATGGTGGTTTCCAGTTGATGGTATTATTAAGCTCTATCATACGATCGCGGAAAGCTGTTGTACGGATGAACCAGGAATCGAGCGGATAGTATAAAACCGGTTTGTCGGTTCTCCAGCAATGAGGATAGCTGTGTATCTGCTTCTCAATTCTGAAAACTTTACCCTGTTGTTTAAGCATAACAGCTATTTCAACATCGATTGTTTCTGTTTCGGGAGGGAGACTGTCATCATATTCATTTTTAACAGGACGAGCCTCGAAAGCTGCATACGTTTTTTTGTTGACATTTTGATTAACAAACGATTCGTCCAGATCTGCTATCGGGACAAAATACCCTCGTTTATCAACCATCGGACCGAAAGATCCGTCTTTTCTTTTAACAAGCAGGGGAGGGACGCCGTTTTCTTTTCCCGCCTTATAGTCGTCGGCGCCAAAAGTAGGGGCAATATGAACGATACCGGTACCATCCCCGGTTGTGACAAAGTCACCTGTTAATACACGGAATGCACCTTCTCCGGGGTTCATCCAGTCGATAAGCTGTTCATAGTTTATGCCTTCAAGCTCAGTTCCTTTGAATTCCCCTGAAACGCGGAACGGGATCCTTTTATCTCCGGGTTTATATTCTGAAAATTCAAGAGCAGCATTCGAATCAGGGAACAATGCATTGAGCAGATCTTTAGCAATAATTACCGTGATCGGATCGCCGGAATAGGGATTGAAGCTCCGTACCTTTATATATACTATGTCTTTTCCGACAGCCAGCGCGGTGTTTGAGGGGAGTGTCCATGGCGTCGTGGTCCATGCCATCATGTGTATATCGGCAGTATCGATCTTATTATAAAGGAATTCCGATTTTTTATCCCTGGTAAGCTTAAACAGTGCTATACAGGTTGTATCTTTTACATCGCGGTAGCAGCCGGGGAGGTTAAGTTCATGGGAGCTTAATCCGGTTCCTGCTGCAGGAGAATATGGTTGAATTGTATATCCTTTATATAGATGTCCGTTTTTATATAATTGCTGAAGGAGCCACCATAGTGTCTCGATATACCGGTTATCATAAGTTACATATGGGTGATCCATATTGACCCAGTATCCCATTTTCCTTGTAAGGTCCTTCCACAGGTCGGTATATTTCATTACAGCAGTACGGCAAGCCTTGTTGTAGTCTTCAATTGATATTTTTGTACCGATATCTTCCTTTGTGATTCCAAGAGCTGTTTCAACGCCAAGCTCAACAGGCAGTCCATGGGTATCCCAGCCTGCCTTGCGTTTCACCTCGTAACCGCATTGTGTTCTGAAACGGCAGATTGCATCCTTGATCGTACGCGCCATAACGTGATGAATGCCGGGGATGCCGTTTGCAGAAGGCGGACCTTCGTAAAAAACAAACTCACCTTTTCCGTTCAGTTCACGGACGCTTCTGTTGAAAGTATCATTCTCATCCCATATTCTGAGAATCTCTTTATTTACCTTCGAGAGATCAAGACCTTTATATTCAGGAAACCTTTTCCCCATTGGATCAAATAGTTATTGATAATAGTATTCTAAAAAATTTCGGACAAAGATAACAAAAAATAATGTTCGACCTCAAACCCCTCTACTCCCCAATCCAGGCACTTTTGTTTAATTTGTTCATTTCTTTTGTTCGTCCAAAAGAAATGAACCAAAGAAAAGGGCGCCGGAAATGCCAACTTCTGACAAAACGGGCGCCTGCTGCACCTGCCTTAATGGCGCTACCGTTTTGTCAGAAGTTCGCTCCATTTCCGGTTTGCCCCCGCGCCGTAACTTAGAAAGTTTTTTTACATTACGATTGCTGGTCGGATTTCAAATGGCCTCAGAGAATTTTGGGAGAACCGAGCGTTAAGAAATTGCCCGGTGAGCAATTTTAGCGAAGGAGACAGCCTGCATGGATAGCGACTGTTTTGAGGCTTGCTGCGGAGGCCTTTAGTAAGCAATACTGTTTGAGGGGGCCGAGCGTAAAAAATTGCCCGGTGAGCAATTTTAGCGAAGGAGCCAGACTGTAGGGCAGGCCCCCCGAGTTGTATTGCGTGGGCAAACTGAAAAACAGAAGCCCCAAAATTATCTGCAGCCTTGATTTTTCTTTAGTTACTTTCTTTTTATCAAGAAAAAGAAAGTAACATAGATTTCTGGCAAGCAAAAGAACCGAAGCGAAGCGGAGCTTGGCGAAGCCAAATGAACATAAATAAACTATAATATAGAGATTCTGAAGTAAGTTTTGTTAAATTGGGAAAGCAGTAAATGACTATCTTAGTAAGTATTTCAAAATGAAATTTAAAATGAAAAGACTTATTGTCTTAACCGGCGCAGGAATGAGCTCCGAGAGCGGAATAAGGACCTTCAGGGATTCCGGAGGACTCTGGGAAGAGTATGATGTATCAGAAGTTGCAACACCTATGGCCTGGGTGAAAAACAGAGAGCTGGTACTGAGATTTTATAATGAAAGAAGAAGACAGCTGGCTGCCAGTAAACCAAATGAGGGCCATTTCGGATTGGCCCGGCTTGAAGAATATTTTGATGTACATATCATTACGCAAAATATTGATGATTTGCATGAAAGAGCCGGCAGCACAAAGATCTTACATCTTCACGGAGAACTTACGAAGGCGAGAAGCACTGTTGATCCGTCGCTAATATATGATTTAGGTTATAAGGATATTAATCCCGGCGACAATTGTGAAAAAGGGAGTCAGCTCCGGCCACATATTGTCTGGTTTGGAGAAGAAGTTCCAATGATGGATGAGGCGGCAAACCTTACCGGCAATGCAGATATTTTTGTCGTGGTAGGATCATCATTAAATGTCTACCCGGCAGCAGGGTTAATAAGTTATGCGCCGGCAAAAGCATCCCTGTGGCTCATTGATCCCAAAGAAGTTGTTATCCCCATAAACAGAAAGGTGGAAGTTATAATGGAGAAAGCTTCGACAGGGATTGGCATTTTGACGGAGAAACTGCTGAAAATGGCTTAATTTCCTCTGACTCGGGTTGAAAAACTCCTTTTCCGCTTCGCGGCATCTCCCCCTCAGGGGAAGTGCCCGGAGGGCGAGGGGGTTCAGCACAGTTAACAGAACCTGCTTGTAAACGTTTCCACTCAATTCCAGGTTGATGTGAATTCATTATCTTTGTACTACTTTTCAAACTACAATGAAACCAATTGAAAATCAAAAACGAAAAATAGTCCTCGCAATAACCGGCGCCAGTGGTTCAATATATGCATATAAACTGCTGGGGAGACTACACGAGTTACAAGCTCCGGTGGAAGAAATTGCCGTAATTTTTTCAGATACAGGCAGGGAGATCTGGGAGTCAGAGACAGGGTCAAAATTTCATGACGAAGGCTCTGTGAAGGAATATGACAATAATACATTTAATGCTCCGTTCGCATCGGGATCTTCACAGTTCGACACAATGATTATATGTCCGGCATCAATGGGTACAATTGGACGGATCGCTAATGGGACCTCCGATGACCTGATTGCCCGTACTGCCGATGTGATGCTGAAGGAAAGAAGAAGGCTGATTATTGTTCCTCGGGAAACTCCTTACAGCCTGATACATATTGATAATATGAAAAAACTTACCCTTGCCGGGGCAATAATTTGCCCGGCAACTCCTTCATTTTACAGCAACCCCAAAACCATTGATGATCTGGTTATGACCGTAATTGACCGTATACTCGACCTCGCAGGATTTGACAGTAATGGTTTCAGATGGATGAAAAATGGTTGACAGCAGAGTCATTCAGTTCTTCAGGAAACACCATGTTCTTACCATTGCCACCACGCTTGAAAATGAACCCTGGTGTGCAAACTGTTTTTATGTTTATCTTGAAGAAGAAAACGCACTGGTATTCACCACCGATAATGATACCCGTCACGGGAAGGAATTCATTAAAAATCCGCTGGTTGCGGGATCGGTTGTCCTTGAGACAATGGTAATTGGTAAGATACGTGGAATTCAGTTTCAGGGAATTGTTTCAGAACCGGAAGACGAAATGTTATCAAAAGCAAAATGGGCCTATCTTAAAAAATTTCCACCTGCAGCGCTCATGGATACTCATCTCTGGGTTGTAAAATTTACCTTTATTAAGATGACGGATAATAGATTTGGTTTTGGTAAGAAATTGCTTTGGCCATAATATTACTTTCTTTGTCTTGAATTTTTGTCTGTTCATTTCTTTTGCCCCTCCAAAAGAAACGAACCAAAGAAAAAGAGGCCGGAAATGAAAAATTTTGTCCATACGTACGCCCGCTACACGGGCCTTATTGGCGCTACCGTCTGGCCAAAATTTCGCACCATTTCCGGATTGCCCTCGCACCGTAATTTAGAATAATCAGCAACTTTTTAATTGTTGGGTGGATTTCAAGTATTATTCTAATTCAAATCGCCGTAAGGCGAGCAATGCCACCAAATCTTTTTTGGAACTAGATTAACATTTTTGAGGTTGCGAAGCGAGAGCCTTATGTAAGCATTACTGTTTGAGCCTGAGCGGAGCGAAGGTGAGTTGTAATGCGTGGGCAACCGATAAAATGTTAAGCCCAAAAAAGATTTGAGGCTGCCTTTTTCTTTAGTTCCTTTCTTTTGGGCAAGCAAAAGAAAGGAACATATAATTTTTGGACGAACAAAAGAACCGAAGCGAAGCGGAGCTCGGCGGAGCCAAATGAACATAAACTATCTTAAATTTCCGGATTTATCCTGTTGACTGACGATACATCTGGAAGAGTAAGATTTTAACTAATTATCCTTACTTTTGTCCTTAGAAAAAATAAAAGTAAAACTTATGTTTTCAGGAATAATAGAAACCGCCGCTCAGGTCGTAAAACTTGAAAAAGAAAAGGATAACCTTCACATTACAATGAAATGTTCATTTGTAAATGAACTGAAGATCGATCAGAGTATTTCCCATAATGGAGTATGTCTTACTGTCGTAAGGAAAGATAAGGATACATATACCGTGACTGCAATTAAAGAGACTCTTGAAAAAACAAACCTTGGATTATTAAAACCGGGAGACAAGGTCAACCTGGAACGTAGCACCCGTCTCGACGGTCGTCTCGATGGACACATGGTGCAGGGACATGTTGATCAGACTGCAATATGTACCAGTGTCAGGGAAGCGGGAGGAAGCTGGTATTATACCTTTGAATATGAGCCTGCACAGGACGACTATATTACAGTCGAAAAAGGATCAGTTTCAGTAAACGGAGTGAGTCTGACTGTTGTTAACTCAAAACCATTATCATTTGAAGTCGCAATCATTCCTTTCACCTGGGAAGTCACCAACTTTCATCAGATCAAAAAAGGAACCGTAGTTAATATCGAATTCGATATTTTAGGAAAGTATATAGCAAAGATTGTGAAGCAGCAGTTAGGGAAATAAAGGGGGGAATGCAAAGGGGTAATTATCCCTGAACTTGAGTCTAAATAAAAAGCCGCTCATTTTCCTGAGCAGCTCTTAATCAACCAGTATGTTTGGCTTTTGGCCTTTCCTTATTTCTGTTTCATCTTGGCATCCATGCTTAGAGTAGCATGAGGTACGGCTCTGAGTCGTTCCTTTGATATAAGTTTTCCCGTTTCACGGCAAATACCGTAAGTCTTGTTTTCAATACGTATCAGGGCAGCCTGAAGGTGTTGAATGAATTTTTCCTGACGTTGAGCCAGACGGCCCGCTTCCTCTTTTGACAAAGTTGTAGCGCCCTCTTCAAGTACTTTGAAAGTTGGAGAGGTNNATAGTATCATTGCTCTCTTCGTGAGTTATGCTCGACTTGAGTATCTCATAGTCTTTCCTGGCTTTATCCAGCTTCATGAGGATAATTTGTCTGAATTCCTCAAGCTCATCATCAGAATATCTTGTCTTTTCAGCCATTGTTTAAAATTTAAATTATCCGCAAAGGTATTTATTTTTTACGAAAATAAAAATCACATGAAATTAACAGTGCATTATTCAATACAGAACGGTACTACAAAGCAATCTCACAACCCAGGTCCGATTAAGGATAATAATTAGCCCCCATTGGGGGGTTGGGGTAGAAACAAGGGGAATTGCGAGCAAAAACTCACCGCGTACCTTTTAATTGCTTCTCGCTTTCCTGAAAAGTATATTCCAACTCGATTTCCAGAAATAACGAAAATCGGTAAAGAACGGATGCCTGTCAAACGAATTGAGATATTTTAGTTCCGATGCCTGTATTGCCTCAAGATCTGAAGGCATATCTGCATAGAACGGGGGGATCAGTCCGGGTTTATATTTTATTCTTCTCTCCTGTACCTCTTTTCTGTAGAGTTCAAAATACTGTTTGCTTAGGGGCCTCACACCGACAAGTTTCATGTTGCCCTGGAAGAAGTTCATAAGCATAGGCAACTCATCAAGAAATGTCCTTCTGCAGATCGCTCCCCAGGAGGTTATACGGAAATCATTTTTAAACTTGCCTCCATCCTGAAGATCATGTAACTTATAGACGTAGTCCTGTATATATTCAGAATAGGGGTGCATGGTCCGGAGCTTATATACTTTTATGATATTTCTATTTTTACCGACTCTTGATAATGCAATCAGCGGACCATAAACGTTTTCATTTATCGGAAAGGGTTCATTATGCTTCTGTGCCTCGATACATAGCTGGTTCCCGATAAAAGACTCCTGTTTTATTCTGAATCCGGCCCTTGAGATCCTTCCCAGCGCTTCGGCACGCGATAGAACAGCATTTTCCTCACGGGTGAGAAAAATATAGATTCCACGGGTAAATTTTAGTTTTGGAAGGATCCTTTTTACAATGAAATCGAAAAAATAATAAATATAATTTAACAGTGGAGGATATTTTTTTAAGAGCCTGTTTTTCCTCTGGTCTTTGGTCTCGACGCAACAAAAGAAAAAACCGCTCGATTCAAGTTTGCTGTTTACTGCATCGAGGAAGCTGTCGAGTCTTTTTATATCATTGATCTTGTGAAGATTGATAATATAATCATATTTCTCTTTAATGAGGCTCGTAATATTAAAAGCCGTGGTGGTTGACAAAACGGCGGTGTGATCGGTAAAATTACTACAGGTCATCTTTAAGATTGCCAGGGCCATTTCTGATCCGCACTCTTTTTCAATTGCCATCGCAATTCCCGGATTTACATCAGTATGTTCTCCTTTTTTATCCCAATTCCCGTTAACTCCTTTTACGAGCTCATATTCACTTGGCTTTTTATATATCTTGTATTTATCATAATCTTCATAATCCTGCAACACTGCCTTTTTATAGGCCATATACAACGATCCGAAAACCAGTTCGAGAAATGTGGCGAGAATAGCCGTTCCCAGGACAACTGTTCTTGAATACTGAATAGCCCTTATACTATACATCGCAAGGGCAGTGATAGAAATTGCAATAATATTACTTGTCAGAACCCTTGTGAAAAGTGTAGTAAAGTTGATGATCTTGCCGCGGTGCATCTTCCCATTGACAAGCGAAACAACAATCCACATAAGGGCCAGGCTCAGAAAGAATGGGGTATGTGATGGCAGATAAGATCTCAGGCTCGCTGGTTTTGTCCATACCATAGCAAGAAAGGATATTGTCAGAATGGCAATATCTGCCAGGAGTGTTATTACCCTGAATTTACGCTTTTCCATCGGTTCACTTCAAACGGCTGGGTTGAGAGTGCGAAGTAAAGAAAAAATTGGCGATTATATTCCGATATGACACATTTATCATGCACCTGGTTGCTTTCAAAACGGTATGCGGCTTGCGGTTTGCGGTTAGCGGCATCAGATATTCAGATTCTTGCACAACAAAATCCGCGTACCGCACACCTCACACCGCACACCCATTTATAATGTTTGATGATAAGGTTAGAATCCAAAACTCACTCCAACATTTAGAGTATTCTTCCTTCCGAAAAAATACTCCGGACTCCACCTTGCATCTCCACTGATATTGCTCGATGTAAATGAGAACCAGGTGTAAAGGTCATTTATAACCTGGTATGATGCCTTAAATCCATATGATGTGTTATGCCATTGCACTGTAACCAGCGGCGGATTGCCGACACGATTCACCCCAAGTTCCGTATAATCCGGACCGCGTATAGCATCCAGAAAATAGAGATTTATGTCAAATGTTCTGACAGGACGATAGTCAAAGGCAAGATACCATTCTCTTGAGTTATCCTTCAGATAATACCCCAGGTTATATCCGGCATTCTGGTAGGTAAGTGTGGGCACATAATGCTGGAATGCAAGGGGATAGGTATAGGTGAACTCAGTCGTGAAAGAAAG
>PLLX01000142.1:43206-44271 GCA_003141415.1 Bacteroidales bacterium | reverse complement strand
GTCAAGATAAGTAAGTCCAATATACAGACTCTTATTACTTCCATAGAATCACAAAAGCAAATTACTTTAAAACTACTTAAATATCAGCTGGGTTTAAATTTCGACCAGAATATTGAGCTTACAGATAGTCTTCCGGGTATTATTGAACAGGGTAAAACCCAGTATTTAACCTCAACTGCATTTGATGTAAACAATAGTGCGGACTACCAGTTANNCCAACTATAGCTGCATTTTACAGACATGAAGAACAGACTAATATGCCAGCTTTTAATTTTGCTGTAAAAGATGTGGTAGGAGCTTCTCTGAATATTCCCATTTTTACCAGCGGGATGCGGAATGCAAGAGTCAGCGAAGCCAAGTTTGACCTCGCAAAAGCTGACCTTGCAAAGGAAAATGCAGGACAAGGGTTGATAATGGAATTCGAAACGGCTAAAAGTAATTACCAGACTGCTTATAGCAATTTCATCACGAACAGGGAAAGTATGGATCTAAGCAAGAAAGTATATGACAAAACAGTCATCAAATATAAAGAAGGTGTTTCTTCAAGCTTCGAACTTACTCAAAATCAGAACCAGTTTTTAACTGCAGAATCAAACTACTACAATTCTGTTCTATCTCTTCTAAATGCAAAAGCAAAGCTCGATCGTATTCTAAGCATCAGTAAATAACATTATATAATCTAGAAATCAGAATAATAAAACAAATCAGATCAGATATGAAAACCATTAAATTAAGTATAGCTGGAACAATAGTTTTATTTCTTATGTTCTCGTGCAGCAGTAACAAGCAGGCACAACTATCAAAATTAAAACAACAACAAATTGAGATAACTGATAAGATCAAGAGCCTGGAGGGTGTACTCAGCACAGAAAAGAAGGATTCTCTCAATCCCGACAAATTTAAGTTTGTTGGTCTGAAAGCAGTCAGTAGCAATACGTTCGACCATTATATCCGGGTACAGGGTAAACTGGATGGCGATCTGAATGCAGCTGTATTTGCAGAAGCACCGGGTACAGTTTCTTCAAAGTTTGCCGACGTCGGTCAGAAAGTTGTTAAGGGTCAGGT
>PLLX01000142.1:0-43174 GCA_003141415.1 Bacteroidales bacterium | reverse complement strand
CCTATTGATGGTACGGTAGAAGAGTGTAATATAAAAGTTGGAGGTGTGGTTTCCCCTGATCCGCGTCTGGCAGCCTACAGAGTCGTTGCATTTAAGAATCTGAAGGTAAGTGCTGAAGTATCGGAGGCTTATTCAGCCAAAGTTAAGCTGGGAGACAAACTGGTTGTTCTGTTTCCCGATATTAATAAACAAATTGAAACAAAAGTTGATTTTGTAAGCAAATACATCAATCCGACAAACAGAACTTTTATAATTGAAACCAAACTTTTGGATGGTATTAGTGATCTGAAAGCTAATATGATAGCAATTATTCAGATAAACGACTATCATTCCGATAATGCAATCCAGGTTCCAATGAATGTGATTCAGACAGATCAGGTCGGCAGTTATGTTTATGTTGTTCGTTCAAAGGAAAAATATAATGCTGCATTCAAACAGCCTGTGATTCTGGGGATCAGTTATAATGGGGTTGCAGAAGTTGTTAATGGTTTGGCCGTAGGGGATAAAGTCATATCAATTGGTTATCAGGAACTTGTGGATGGTGAATATGTAAGATTTTAAGTATTATTCTGATTTTCAAATTATCAGAGAATAAAAAAATATTTTCATGGAAAAAAAGTATAAAGAATTCTTCGCTACCAGTTGGGCAATTGACAATAAAATCAGTGTTTATGTTCTGGTATTTATTATTGCGGTATTTGGTATGATTAACTACTATACCATTCCTAAAGAACAGATCCCTGAGATTGTGATCCCAATGATAGATATTAACACAATTTATCCCGGTACATCTCCTTCCGACATGGAGAACCTGGTAACAAGACCATTAGAGAAGAATTTAAAATCTATGAGCGGTGTTAAAAAGATTACATCCCGTTCTGTGCAGGATTTTTCTGCAATTATCGTTGAGTTTAACACCGGAATTGAGATAAAAGACGCAAAACAAAAAGTTAAAGATGCAGTTGATAAGACTAAAAAAGATTTACCCACTGATCCATCTTTTATTGATCCGTCCGTGATGGAAATTGATCTTTCAGAGATACCTATTCAATATATCAATCTTTCTGGCGATATACCACTGGATCGTCTGAAGAAATATGCTGATGATATGCAGGACAGGATTGAAAGTCTTAAGGAAATTACCCGCGTTGAAATAGGAGGTGCTCTCACCCGGGAAATCCAGGTTGATGTTGATATGTATAAGATGAAGGCTGCCAGTCTTACATTCAGAGATGTAGAGCAGGCTGTGAGCCTTAATAATATGACCGTATCGGGTGGCAATATAGATCTTCAGCAAATGAGTCGTTCCATCAGGGTAGTTGGTGAAGTGACGGATATTGATCAGATAAAAAATGTAATATTAAGCACCAGTAGCGGCGCTATTATTAAACTCAGAGATATTGCTACCGTACGTGATGGTTTTCATCAACCTGAAAATTTTGCACGCTATAACGGGAAAAATGTAGTAACACTTAACGTAATAAAGAAAAGTGGACAGAATCTTCTGGATGCTTCAGATAAGATAAAAGCGATCATTGCCGACATGCAGAAGACCAAACTCCCGTCAAATCTTATTGTTCAGGTTACCGGTGACCAATCGCGTAACACACGGAATACAGTGAATGAGCTTAATAATACAATAATACTTGGATTCATCTTTGTTACCATCGTACTGATGTTCTTCATGGGTCTGGTAAATGCCCTTTTTGTTGCTTTGTCAGTTCCGTTATCAATGGCTATAGCATTCATTTTTCTCCCGTTTATTGGCTTCACAATGAATATGCTTGTGATGTTTGCCTTTATTTTTGCACTTGGAATAGTTGTTGACGATGCCATTGTAGTTATTGAGAATACTCACCGTATTCACAAGAAAACCAAAATGGATATTACCTCCTCAGCCAANNGCGCCATTCTTCCCTCTGGCTTTCTGGCCGGGAGTGGTTGGAAGTTTTATGGTTTTTATACCTGTAACTCTTATTATCACACTATTCGCTTCATTAATAGTCGCATATATATTTAATCCGGTATTTGCAGTCGATTTCATGAAGCTTGATGATGAAGATGCGCCTGTTAACAAGCGCAATGTGTACAAAACTACTGCCGTGATAGCTTTGATATCATTACCATTTTATCTGTTGGGGGCAAGAGGAATTGGTAATTTGACAATGTTCATTGCAATTTCCTTCCTTGGCCATGAATTATTCGGCTATAAGGTATTGAGAAGATTTCAGTCCCATTTCATTCCGGCTCTGATGAAGAAATATGAAAACACCCTGAAATGGGTATTGAAAGGGAAAAGGCCGGCTTATGCACTCAGTGGTATGATTGTCCTCTTTGTGTTTACTATGGTTTTAAATAATATTCTAAAACCAAAAGTGGTTTTTTTCCCCGATAATGAACCGAATACTATTAATACATTTATAAAGATGCCTATTGGCACCCAGATAGAAGTAACAGATTCTGTTGCCCGTATTGCTGAACATCGTATTATGAGCGTCCTCGGTGAAAAGAATCCTATTGTGGAATCAGTTGTTACCAATGTTGCCTTTCTTGCCTCTGATAACAATTTTGATAATTCCAGTAAATCGTCTAATCTGGCTAAAATAGCAGTCAATTTTGTCGAGTATAAGTACAGACACGGACAAAGTACCAGTGTCTATATGAATAAAATGCGAGAGGCTCTCAAAGATGTACCGGGTGCTGAAATAGTTGTTGATAAAATTAAAATGGGCCCTCCGACAGGAAAACCAGTTAATATTGAGATCTCCGGAGAAGATTTAGTAAAACTCGCTGCAACAGCTGATAACTTTAAACGATTTGTTGATTCATTGCAGATAGGTGGTATAGAGGAGCTAAAATCTGACTTTGCCACAACCAAACCGGAGATACTAATACTTCTTGACCGTGAAAGAGCAAATTCAGAAGGTATTACAGCTGCAGTAGTTGGCGATGCAATCCGGACAGGTCAACTGGGAAAAGAGGTATCCAAATACAGGGAAGGGGAGGATCAATACTCTATAATGCTGCGCTTTGAGGAAAATCAACGCAAAGATCTCGAGCAATTGCTTAATCTTACAATTACATACAGGGACATGACCTCAGGGCTCATTCGTCAGATCCCTCTGTCAGTAGTTGCACATGTTGAATATGTGAACAGCTATGGACAGATTAACCGCCTTAATCTGAAAAGGGTAATTACTGTCTCATCCAACGTTCTGGATGGATTCAACGCAAACCTGATAAATGCCCAACTCCGTAAAGTGATCCCTCAGTTTACAAAACCGTCGGATGTTGATATCCGCCTTACAGGGGAACAGGAGGATCAGGCAGAATCTATGGTCTTCCTGTCTAAAGCAATGATTCTCTGCTTATTCCTTATAATGTTCATACTGATTACACAGTTTAACTCTATGTCTAAGGCGCTGATTATTGTATCGGAAGTGGTATTCAGCCTGATTGGAGTGTTATTGGGCTATATGATCTTCCACATGACTATTTCAATTATTATGACAGGGATGGGAATTGTGGCACTGGCAGGTATTGTTGTAAGGAACGGAATACTGCTCGTTGAGTTTACTGATAGATTAAAGAATCAGGGTGTNNCTGCATTTTGGCGGCGATAATGTAATGTTTTTCGGACCTCTGTCGTGGACAATAATTTTTGGATTAAGCTTTGCAACATTTTTAACACTGCTTATAATTCCGGTGATGTATTCTGTGAATTATACCCGAAATATCAGGAGACAACGTCGTAAATTGCATAAGGAGCTACTAAAAACCAAACTATAATATTCTTACAAATTGGTTATAAAAAAAGGGGTTGCTCAAATGTGTAACCTCTTTTTCTTATTTTTCTTCACTTTCCTTCTGCATCATCTCCATCATGCTCATTCCGGCGTAATTTTTAATATAATATCCATCGGTGCTTTTACTGAAACTGGTTTTTTCTATACTGACGACTTTCATTGCTGTTCCGCTTTTACCTCCATTTTCAGCAAAATTCATTTCAACCAGCAGGTAGTTCTTCTGTGTCAAACCCATTCCAAGCATATTGTTGGGATGTGATTGGTTCATTTTAGATTGTGACTGTCCCCCGGCCGTGCTTCCCATTCCCAGGGAGAACATCATTTCAGGATCGAAATCTACTTTGGCATACCATGCACTCATTGTACCGGAATGCATTTGCCCATTTTCTTCCTTAGTGAATTCCTTCGAATACTCTTCAGCAGGGTACCCAAAAAATTGTTTGGTTCTTCCTGTCTTAATAAAATTGTCCAACTGGTTTGGTTTCTTATTCTCTGTGTCGGGCTTATCCTTTTTGGGCATAGCTTTTGCCAGTGCAGCCATGCTTTCTGCACTGCCTTTCATCATACTATGCATGTCCATCACTTTTAAAACCTTACGATTTTTGTCCTGACTTTTTGGCACACGTTCTTCACCAAAAGTGATCATCAGGCCATCTTTAGTCGAGATCATAAAGTTCATATCCTTCTCTTTTTGACTGTCTGCAGTCTCCATACTCATATAATCACCATTTTTAGTGAAATAGTAACTCATAGTTTCAGGAGTTTTGTTCTCCTCCTTGTTTATTTCATATACCACTTTATAATCGAAATTGTAAGCAGCCGGAACTTTATATTCCGGTGTTTTACCGGTCTCTTGTGCATTTGTCCTGAAAATACCTGAAACTGTCAGAATAATTAAATAAATTATTTTTTTCATTGTGTTAATATTTTTATAAGTGAAAGACATGTACTACGACGGCATAATTTAATTTTCTTTCTAATTGCAACCTGAATATGTAAATGTGTATATATTATTACTATTACCTGTGTGTACCATGGTTGCCATCCTGCCATCAGTATCATAAGTATAAGTGTACTGCTGTGTGAAATTTATTGGATGAAGGGCAGTGCCATCTGTATCGGTCCCTGTAATATTAATAACCCATTTATTTATTAAATGCATGCTTGAATAAAAGGTATATGCAAAATATATTGTAAATGGGGTAATTTCGGGAGTGAGTGGGAAAAAAATTAGTTTATCGGTAAGGTAATCTGCAGTAATATCATAATGAGCCTTACTTGTCCCTGTATTATCTGTACTTGTTGCATCACCGATAATTTTAACAGGATCATCATTTGTGTCATAGGTGTAAGTATATGTAACTGTAGTGGTGCCTTGGTCATCTGAACTCTTAACCACGGTATTTGTTAAGTGACCCTTAGTATCAAATGTGAATGTGCCTGACCCAGTCGCTGTTCCGTCACTCGCCACAATTTTAACCAATTGGTCCTGATTATAGGTATATGTAAACCCNNGCTTTCAGATGTCAGACCGAATATAGCGTTTGCCAGTGCTCCCTTAAAATATCCTGATACCCCAATTGAATTGCTCCAGTCAATTTCGGTACAGTACTTATTGGCTACGTTAGCAGGGTCGCTATTGTTTTTGGAACATGAAAAAACCAATGAAATGAATACCGCTGCTATTACTATTCTTTTAGAGAACAGTGGATAACGGTTAAATATTTTTTTCATAAAGCTTATTTTTATTTAGATAAATTAAAAATGATAATTAATAATCAAAATATTTTAATCGGTTAAGAATATATAGTAGTAGATTTATGGAATTTCTTTTTATTTTTTACTATTATTTAACAAACAAACAGGAATGAAAAAAGTTATTGAAAGCCGGAAAATCATTCAGGATTTTTCTGAATATATTATTTATATGCAACGAATTACACGACAACAAAAGCAAACATCTGAACATTTTGTTTTATTTTTGATGTTGAAATCAAACATTTTCATTTAATACTTCATTACTATGGCAACAAACGACAACTCATCAGAAGATTCCCACTTAAACAAAGCTCTTGAATACCTGAATTCAGTTCTTGTGACTGGAGAAACGCTTGAAGCCTGGGCAATCCAACGAAGATTATTTGCCCTCACTAACAGGAGAATTCTTATTGCGGCAACCTCGGGACGGTTTATTCAGATTAAAAGAGGATTATTTGGAGGATTTGCTATGACTGATTTCCGGTGGCAGGATCTTGGTGATGCCAAAATAAAAGTTGGAATATTCGGAGCAGACATTTTTGTGAAGATATTTGGTTCCACTGACTTAGCGATTTCTAAAGATTCAAATCAGGTTTTAGTTTTGACAGGTTTTAGAAAAGAACAAGCTGAACAGATTTATCGTATGGCCCAGTCTCAGGACCAATCGTGGCGGGAAAAAAGACGTGTACGGGAACTGGAAGAGTTAAGAGCAAAATCCGGTGGTGTTACTATTGGAACTAACCCCGGAATTCAGCAAACAGGTAATGCATCGGAAGATGCTGCCACAAAACTGCAACAAGCCAAAGATATGCTGGAGAAGAAGCTTATCACGGATTCGGAATATGAATCTATTAAAGCGCGTATTATCAGCGGAATTTAACCATTATAAAACACTATTCATGAAAAACATTCTTATAGGAGTTCTTCTCCTATGCTCACTCGTATCCTTTTCACAAAAACCGGATTCTGTCAAAACGGAAAGCTGGAAAAGTATTTATCGTGCCAGCTCAACAAAAATAAATGATCTTGTTAATACAAAACTTGATGTACGCTTCGATTATTCCAAATCGTGGATGTATGCCAAAGTCTGGATCACTCTTCATCCTCATTTTTACCCTGCGGATTCTTTAACCCTTGATGCAAAATGCATGAATATCAATGAAGTATCAATAGTTAAGGGCAGCAAAAGTTTTCCTTTGAAGTATCGCTATGATAGTTTAAATCTTTATATCACTCTTGATAAAACATACAAAGCAGGTGAAAATTATACGGTTTTTATCAATTACACAGCTAAACCCAACGAGATAAAAAGAAAAGGAAGCGCAGCAATATCAGGAGGTAAAGGTTTGTATTTTATTAACTCACTTGGTAAGGATAAAAAGAAGCCAACACAAATATGGACACAAGGGGAAACTGAATCTAACTCCGGATGGGTTCCAACAATTGATAAACCGAATCAAAGACAAACGGATGAAATCAGCATGACCGTTCCTGATAAATACCAGACGCTCTCAAATGGCCTTTTGGTTAGTCATAAGAAAAACAACGACGGAACCCGCACTGATACCTGGAGGATGAATTTACCTCATGCTCCTTACCTTATGATGATGGCTGTTGGTGAATACTCCATTATAAAAGACAGCTATAAAGGGAAGGAAGTGAGTTATTATGTTGAAAAAGAATATGCCCCTGTTGCACGGAAGATCTTTGGTTATACTCCGGAGATGATAGATTTCTATTCAAAAATAACAGGTGTGGACTATCCCTGGCCCAAATATTCACAAGTTGTTGCAAGAGACTATATAAGCGGAGCAATGGAAAACACTACTGCCACATTGCACAGTGAATCTGCACAGCAGGATGCTAGGCAGCTGGTTGATGAAAACAGATGGGAAGATGTGATTTCTCATGAACTCTTTCATCAGTGGTTTGGGGATTATGTTACTTGTGAAAGCTGGAGTAATATAACTCTTAATGAATCATTCGCTGACTTAAGTGAAATCCTTTGGTTGGAGCATAAACATGGTAAGGATGCTGCAGCTGAACATAATTTTAACGGCTTGCTGAATTATTTACGTGGCGGAAATGATAAGAAAGACCTGGTTCGCTTTTATTACAATGACCGTGAGGATGTATTCGACCTCATAAGCTATCAGAAAGGCGGACGAATTCTGAACATGCTCAGGTACTGTGTTGGCGACAGTGCTTTCTTCAAATCGCTTAATCTCTACCTAAGAACGAGAAAATTTAATTCAGCCGAAGCACAGGACCTGCGTCTTGCCTTTGAAGATGTTACAGGTCAGGATCTTAACTGGTTCTGGAACCAGTGGTATTATGGAAGTGGTCATCCGAAACTAGATATTAATTACAATTACGATACAGATGGTAAAACAGCCAGAGTTTTCATAAAACAAACTCAGGCTGGAAAGATATTTAAATTACCAATAGCAATTGATGTGTATGAGGGTACTGAGAAAAAGCGTTATAAAGTCTGGGCTGAACATCAGGCTGATACTTTTGTTTTCCACACTGTTTCCAAACCAAATCTGATAAATGTAGATGGTGATAAAATACTTCTCTGTGAAAAAACTGAGCACAAAACTCTCGATAATTATATATTTCAATACAAAAATGCAGCGTTGTATCTTGACAGGAGGGAAGCTATCGATTTTGCAGCCAGGAACCAGGGGGATGATCACATTGCGCTTGACTTTATGAAAACTGCTCTGAAAGATAACTATTTTGGATTACGCATTTATGTATTGCAGAAGTTAAATTTAATAGATGACTCTGTTAAGAAATCTGTCGGACCACTTATAGCTGATATGGCAGAGAATGACCCGAAATCATTGGTAAGAGCCGGCGCTATTGAAGCACTTGGACGATATAAGTCGATGACCTATAAGCCATTATTCCTGAAATCTATGAATGATTCATCTTATTCCATTGCTGGAAAAGCGCTGGTTGCACTTGGAGCCATAGATACAGCAGCTGCCCTTGATAAAGCCAAGTCTCTTTCCGGCCTGCATGTCAGGGGAGCACTTTCAGATGCAGTAACTAATGTTCTGTTTAGCTACTCTAACGAAAATGATTTTGATTCGCTGGCCAACCGATTTGATGAATTGTCTTTTGGGAATGAGAAGTTTATGATACTTCAGCCTTTTGCCAATTTCCTGAAACGAATAAAAGATCCTGTCAAATTCACGAAGGGGATTGACATGATAGTAAGGTTTCGCGATACAATACCTCAGCAATATCGTCCTCAGATAGACCCTTATTTTAATGGTATGATTTTAAATGGTATTGCTGCGAGCAAAGAATCAAAAGGTATGACTGAACAGGCGGATTATGTAAAATCAAAATTGCCCGGCAAAGCAAAAGCTAAGGTGACAGTTGAAGTTCCATCGGAATCCCTGCAGAAATATACAGGTTCATATGACTATGACGGAACAACAGTACAGGTAACTCTTAAAGATGATAAAACATTATTCCTGAATATTCCTGAACAGCCTGAAATGGAATTAACCCCCGTTTCCAAAGCCAAATTCGGAATTAAATACATGGAGAGTTATTCAATTGAATTTACCGTCACTGATAAAGATGAAGTAACTGAGTTTGTCTTTAAATCGCCTGGCGGAGAGATAAAGGCACCGAAGAAGAAATAAGATAGGCCTACTCTTGCTAATTCATCTTTTTGACCCCCCAACCCTCCCAAGGAGGGCTAAGGGGTAGTACTATGTGAATCTTATATTTTAATAAACAACTTATTCTTATACAGCCAGTAACACATGTACCACATTACAGCCCATATACCAAGACTCGTGATTATTTCAACTGTATTTTCACCTCCCCATGAAAAGAATAAATTGCTGAAAGGAGCTACAATTCTGTGAATAAGTCCGGCGCCCCCAATTGAAAAGAAGAGATAAATAAATATGCTGTTCATTCCCACTATTATAAACATTCTTGATCCGGCAATGAATTGTTTTTTAACATCGATCAGCCAGTAACTGAAGCAAAGGGCAAGAATTGCCCATCCACCGCTTACAAATACGAATGAGGAGGTAGCAATCTTTTTAATAATGGGGGTTATATTCAATAAATCAAGGGAATATCCTATAATTAAGGCTGAAACTCCGGCAACAAGTAATATCTGAATTTTTTTTGCCGCAGGTTTATCGCTCATCAGAAGCTTACCACAAAGCACTCCCCAAATTGTATGAGCTGTAGTGGAAACAAAATTTAATGTTGCCCACTCACTGGCCTTGTCAACTCCCTCAATCTTATTATTAAACCATGCACCAAGGTTTTCAAAGTTCACCCAGGGGTGGTTAAATCCCTCCACCGGGAAAAAGCGATATGCCAGATCTATCAGAATAAGAATAACAATTGTGAAAATAAATTGAAATTTAAAACTTTTGTTTCTGATCAGGAATGCTACCAGATATGTAACTGAAAGTTGTGCAAGAACGTTCTGAAAGCGAAAGACCAGTTTCCCGGCATCAGCAAAATACAAAGCCCATCCAAGGAATAATAAAAGACATGAACGTTTAATTGCATGTCGGGTAATAGTTTTAATACTATCCCCTTTTTTTAACCTGTTTGCAACTGCAAATGGAATGGCAACTCCGACGATAAACATGAAAAAAGGCTGAATTAGATCCCAGAAATGTAACCCATGCCATTCATGGTGGCTTAGCTCAATACCAAGAAACTGTATAATACCAATGTGAGATTTCTCAAGCTGACCGTATAGTTCGGTGGCTTCCCCCGCTAAAAGGAACATGGTGAAACCGCGAAAGAAATCTATTGAAGTCACCCTTTCCGTAAGAGGTGGATTCATTGTTTGTGCATTTGGATCCATTTTTCTATTAATTTTATTCAATCAAATTTATTGTTTTGTTTTCTGAATATCAAATTCAAAGCAGTATGATTGTATGGAATTCTTAAAATGACTGAAATGCAAAGACAACAAGCAAAAAAAGTAACCATCGACTTTAGAAGGCGATGTATTATTCTTTCTTATATAAGCATTATTTTCTTTGGACTGACAGGATGTAATCTAAAATCTCATTCAGAAAAACCCGGAAAACTCACTACTGATACAACGGCTGTAAAAAATAAGGTTGATCTGACAAAGATTAAAATCGGTTATTGTACTCCGTCGCTTAATGCCCCGTTCTATGTTGTTCTTACACAATATGTTCAAAAGTATTCGGAAGGATATGGGATGAAATTTGTCTCAGCAGACGGTCAGGACGATATTATCAAACAAATAACATCGATGGAAGATCTGATTGCAGCCGGCGTAAATGTATTAATACTTAACCCTCTTGACCATAAAGCTCTGGTACCGGCTGTGAATGCTGCCGTAAAATCAGGTATCCCTGTCTTTATAGTAGACAGTGCAATAGATCCTGCAGCTAATTATATCACATCGGTTCAGGCAAACAACATGGGTAACGGGGAACTAATAGGAGAATGGATTGTGAATAAATTGGGCAAAACAAAAATCAAAGCAGCATTGATCAGTGGCAGTCAGGGCAACCCGGTAGGAAAGGAAAAACGGCTTGGATTCATACGCGGTTTTTCAGAAGCACAATTAATGACCCGGGGATATGTTGACCTGACAATCGTATCACAAGGCTGGGGCAACTGGACAAACAATGGGGGATTAAAAGCAATGGAAGATATTCTGGTAGCAAACCCTGATATTAATTTACTGGTAGCTGAGAATGATGCAATGGGGATGGGGGCGCTTAAAACAATTAATGAATCGGGGGAAGCTGCAAATATAACCGTAGTTGGATTCGACGGACAAAAAGAAGCCTATGAATTAATAAAGGAAGGTAAATTTGGTGCTACAGCTCTTAACAGTCCTAAGGAGTTAGCAAGGCTGGTGGTTGATGCTGTGGTTAAATATTTGAATGGGGAAAAACAAATTGAAAAAGTGATCTATACACCTGCAGTGCTGATAACAAAAGATAATGTTGACCAGTTTTATGACTCAAAAGCAATTTTTTAAGCAGATGATCTAATTAAGAATTCTCAGAAAAATTCATTTTGGAGCAAACTCAAGATTCAGTTGTTTAAGGTGTAAATATTAACGAAAGCAGGATGAACAGGGTTGAATTAATAAATATTTCAAAATCATTCGGTGGGATCACCGCATTAAAGTCAGTTACGTTAAAAGTTATGCCGGGAGAAATCCATGCCCTTATCGGAGAAAATGGAGCGGGTAAGTCAACTCTGATGAAAATTCTTTCAGGAGCATATACAAAAGACAGTGGTCAGATTTTTTTGGATGGTTCAGAAGTCCAGATCCGGAATACTCATGACAGCAAGAAAATGGGAATTGGTATAATTTACCAGGAATTTTCACTCGTTCCGGCTTTATCAGTTGCCGAAAATATATTTTTAAATCAATTGGGTGCGACAGGGTTCTGGATGAAGTGGGGCAGAATGAAGAAGAAGGCCGAAGAGATCATTCATAGTATTGGATTCAGGATAGATCCTTCACTTAGAGCAGGTGATCTTAGTATCGCAGAGCAGCAGATAATTGAAATAGCAAAAGCATTATCAGAGAATGTGAGAGTACTGATTCTTGATGAGCCTTCTGCAGTGCTGGGACCGCAGGAAATTCAAAAGCTTTTCGATACTCTGAACAGGCTTAAAAAAGAAGGTGTTGCTATAATTTATATATCACATCACCTTAGTGAGATTTTTCAGATTGCTGACCGTGTAACTGTTCTGAAAGATGGATCCTCGAGCGAAAGTTTAAAGGTATCTGAAACCGATAGGAATTCAATAATCAGGTTAATGCTGGGGAGATCGCTGGACGCGATGTACCCGGTTCGTAATTCAATTATTGGAGAAGAAGTACTGAGAGCTGTTGACATCTATCTGGCAAATAAGGTAAGAGGTGTTTCATTTAGCTTAAAAACCGGGGAGATAGTCGGTATTGCCGGTTTGGTCGGAAGTGGTCGTACTGAAACAGTAAGAGCCGTTTTTGCTGCTGATAAACGGAAAAAAGGGAAAATATTCCTGTTTGGAAAGGAAAATCAACTCGGGTCTCCCCGGAAGGCAGTTATGATGGGGATCGGCATGGTACCGGAAGACAGAAAAAAACATGGCGTGATTCTTCCGTTAACTATAAAGCAGAATATTAGTCTGACTGATTTTAATGGAATCTCAAATCATTTTGGCTTTATCAAAGCGAAAAAAGAGAGGAATAATGCCATTGGTCTGATTACTAAGATGACTATCAAAACGGAAAATGAAAATCAGGAAGTGAGTAAGCTAAGTGGAGGAAATCAACAAAAAGTTGCATTGGCAAAATGGCTTAATATGGATTGCAGAGTGATGATTTTAGATGAGCCTACACGTGGGGTTGATGTGGGAGCAAAGGTGGAGATATACAATCTTATAAATGAACTTTCGCAGAAAGGAATAGCAATACTTGTGGTTTCTTCCGAATCTTCAGAATTAATGGGTATCTGCGATCGTATATTAGTGATGAGGAAAGGTATGATCCAGGGTGAATTGGAAAAAAAGGATTATTCGGAAGAGGAGATCTTACGTTTGTCTATTGGTGCCAATTAACTTTATATAAAAAATGAAAATTATAGCCAGTTTAAAAAGATATTTACAATTTTTCGTAAAGTACAATACATCGTTTATTTTCATTATAATGCTTGTGGTATCAGCAAGTATATCAGGTGTGTTCTTTACTTCTGCCAATTTATTCAATCTGGTAAGACAGGTTACACCTGTCGGTATCATTAGCATGGGGATGTTGCTGGTTATCCTGACCGGAGGTATAGATCTTTCAGTAGGTTCAATTGTTGCTATGGCCGGGGTGTTATGCTCCTTATTTACTCACATGATGTCTTTGCCTCTTGCTGTATTGGCATCTCTGGCGTGTGGACTTCTGGTAGGGAGTGTATCAGGTTATCTGGTTTCAATTCATAAGCTGGCTCCATTTATTGCGACACTGGCACTTATGTCTATTGTCAGAGGACTTGGTTTCATTTTTTCAAAAGGAGCTCCTATATTAGTTGCTGACAATGCTTCTGCTTTAACGGACTTTGGGAGCGGTAATTCTCTGGGTATTCCCAATCCAGCACTGATATTGTTTTTAGTTTTTGCCATCACAGCCGTTTTGCTGAAGTATAATGTTTTCGGACGCATAATAATAGCTATTGGCAGCAATGAAGAAGCTGTAAGGTTATCGGGAATAAACGTTTCAATATATAAGTTCAGTGTATATGCTATAGCGGGTGTCCTGTCTGCTGCTGCTGGAATCATAACGACAGCAAGAACAGCCGTTGGTTCTCCTGTCATGGGCGTTGGAATGGAACTGGATGTAATAGCTGCTGTGGTAATAGGTGGTGCCAGTTTAAGCGGTGGTAAAGGTTCAGCCATAAATACACTTCTGGGTGTTCTGATCCTGGGGATGATTGGCAATATAATGAACCTGATTAACATTCCGGCCTATTCACAACAGGTTATTAAAGGATTGATTATCATTATTGCTGTGTTGTTACAACGTTTTCAGAGCAGCAACATTTAATTGGTTATGAAGGAGATAATAAAACTAAATGCAAAAAATCTTTCACTGCTTCCAAAAGAAGTGGTGACCCCTGCTTATGACCGGGCAAAAATAAAAGCCGGAATTGTTCATATTGGCATTGGCGGGTTTCACAGGTCACATGAAGCTTATTATGTGGATAAGTTGCTGGAACATAATGGCTCAGCTGACTGGGGAATATGTGGCGTGGCATTGCTGGATAATGACCGCAGGATATTTGATACATTAGTTAATCAGGATGGTTTATATACATTAATGATCACTGAACAGGACGGCACTCTAAATGCCAGGGTCATTGGTTCAATAATAGAATGTCTCTTTGCGCCATCAGATCCTAAGGCGGTACTTGAAAAGATGGCAGATCCTGATATTAAAATAATTACACTTACTATTACAGAAGGAGGATATAATTTCGACGTAGCTACCGGTGAATTCCAAATAACAGAACCTTCAATTCATTGGGACCTGAATAATCCTGGAAATCCAAAAACGGTTTTCGGATATCTTACGCAGGCTTTGAAGCACCGAAGAGACAGAGGCATTTCAGGATTAACCATTCAGTCGTGTGATAATATCCAGAAAAATGGTCATGTATTAAAAAAAATGCTCTTATCCTATGTTAAAGAAGCGGAACCCGGATTGATAAGCTGGATTGAAAAAGAGGTTACTTTTCCTGATTGTATGGTAGATAGAATTACACCGGTAATCACACCATCAGATATTGAGAATCTTAAGAATGTCTATGGCATTGATGACGCCTGGCCTGTTGTTTGTGAGCCTTTTATTCAATGGGTTATCGAGGATAATTATTCAAACGGAAGACCGGAATGGGAATCTGTGGGAGTACAGTTTGTTCACGATGTAAGTCCATATGAAAAAATGAAAATAAGATTGCTGAATGCGGGACACTCTTTACTGGGATTTTCAGGTTCACTTTATGGTTGCAGCACCATTGATGAAACAGTAAGGATCCCATTGTTTGGGTCATTCCTTCGTGAATTTATGGATATTGAAGTGACTCCTGTTTTGGGGGAAGTTGAAGGAATCAATTTAGAAGATTACAAAGACAGCCTGATTCAAAGATTTGGTAATCCGAACATTAAAGATAAGCTTTCCAGGATTTGTCTCGAAAGTTCAGCTAAAATACCCAAGTTTTTGTTGCCTACAATAAAAGAACAGTTGAAAAGAGGTGGCGAGATTAAACGGAGTATTGTTGTAATAGCGGCATGGTGCCGCTATCTGGAATTAGCCGGTACTCAGGGGTATGATTATGATATAGAGGATAAGATGGGCGTTGTTTTAAGTAATAATGCGATAGCTTCAATCAGTGAAGACCCGCTCGCATTTCTGAAGATTGAGACCATATTCAATGATCTGGTACACTCAAAACACTTTGTCGATATCTATTTACCTATAATTAATAGTATACGCGAAAATGGAATTGCAGAAACAATCAGGCACCTGAACCAGATTGTTGCTTAAAAAGATTATAATTTAACTTTGACATTATAGCAGGCAGGTTAAAATTGAACTAATAAATAAAATAATAGTATGAGACAGGCAATCATGTTGTCTCCCGGTGTAATTGAACATCGTGAAGTACCTGAGCCGGGGAAGTTGCAGGCGAACGAAATATTACTCAGAATAAAAAAAATCGGTATCTGCGGTTCCGATATTCATGTCTATCATGGAAAACATCCTGCAACACCATATCCTGTTGTTCAGGGGCATGAATATTCAGGTATTGTGGAGGCAGTTGGAAGATCTGTTGTTAAAGCGTTACCTGGTATGAAAGCTACAGGAAGACCACAATTGGTTTGCGGCGAATGCGGACCATGCAAAAGAGGCCAGTATAATGCATGCCAGAAATTGAAAGTCCAGGGTTTTCAGGCCCCGGGAGTTGCCCAGGATCTGTTTGTTATACCCGAAGACAGGCTTGTGGTATTCTCTGAAAGTATGACGTTTGAACAGGGAGCGATGATTGAACCTGCAGCTGTCGGGGCTCATGCTACAGGTCGTGCTTCAAACCTGAAAGGGAAAAATGTGGTAGTATCCGGCGCCGGAACCATTGGAAACCTTGTAGCGCAATTTGCAAAAGTAAGAGGAGCCGGGAAAATATTGATCACGGATGTGAGTGACTATCGTCTGGATATAGCCAAAGAATGCGGGATTGAAGGAACGCTCAATATAAATAAAACCTCTTTTGAAAACGGTATCAAGGTATTCTTTGGTGATGAGGGTTTTCAGGCTGGATTTGAAGCCGCAGGAGTACAGGAATCCCTGGATGTACTTCTGAAGCATGTGGAAAAAGGAGGAGAGATAATAATTCTCGGAATTTACTCTATGAACCCGGTCGTAAACATGTTTTATTTAGGGGAGCATGAATTGAATGTCTATGGTTCCATGATGTACCGTCATGAAGATTATGAACAAGCTGCTGAGATGATTTCTTCCGGTAAAATCATTACGGCTCCTCTTCTCACGAAATCTTTCCCATTTGAACATTTCATTGATGCCTATAAGTTTATTGAGCAACAAGGAGATAAAACCATGAAAGTAATGATAGATCTTTAATTAATTTCGACTCATTCAACGATGCTTACAGCTTGCTTCTGAATGAGAAAACAAAAAGCTTGGTAGAGTAAGAACTCCTTCACCTAATTCCCAAGGACCACTAAAAACAGCACTGTCAATTCCATCCATCTGAGCTGATCTTTGATGGATGCCTTTTTATTTGAATTGTATTAATGTCTTTCCTAACTTTATCACAACGAATAACTATCATGGCAAGCCTTCTTCCAGGATACGAATACGACATATTCATCAGCTACCGCCAGAAAGACAANNATATGCATATTAATAACATTTGCATCACCGAACGGCTTAACGCCCGGGAAACTGCCTGCTCCTTTCGTAATTCTTCCCCAGCCGCAGAATATAATCCTGCTTAATGGACCAGGACTTGAACCCGGTACGCTTCAACACTTGATTTTAAAAGGAGGGCTAAGTCGTCCGGTTATGGGAGATTTGCTTTCACAACTCACAATGGGAGAATCGTCGGATAAAGCAACACTCACCCTTATTCTGGATAACACAATAAATTCAGTTCCATCTGAAGAAGGATATGTCATGAATATTTACAATGATAGGGTAGAGGTAGTCTCATCTGGCGAGGCAGGTCTGTTCTACGGCTGCCAGACCCTTGAACAGCTTCTCGAAGATGCCAGGGATTACAATAAGCCGGTTCCTTCCTGCAAAATTACTGATTATCCGGTTCTCTCTTACAGGGCAGTCCATTTTGATCTGAAACACCACCTCGATCATATGAATTATTATTATGAGAGTATCAACAGACTGGCTCATTATAAGATCAATGCCGTTGTGATCGAGTTCGAAGACAAATTGCGTTACCGGCGCCAGCCACTTGTCGGTGCTCCTCAATCGATCAGCATAGATGAAATGGCTTCATTAACGCGATACGCACGGGAAAGGCATATCGAAATCACACCTCTTGTTCAGGGTCTCGGACATGCCACATTTATTCTGAAACATGAGGAATATGCTGGCCTGCGCGAATTGCCATGGAACAAATGGGCATTTTGTCCGTTGAATGAGGGCACATACCAGGTTCTTTTTGATATGTACCGTGATGCCATCGATGCGACACCCGGATCAAAGTATCTTCATATAGGCGGCGATGAGATAGGAAATATAGGATTATGTCCGCGATGCAAACCCATGGCCGATAAGGAAGGTATGCTGAGCTTGAGTCTTTACTGGCTTAAAAGGGTCTGCGAGTTTGCTAAGGAGAATGGACGGATTCCGATATTCTGGGATGACATGCCACTGAAACACGGAGGAGTGTATGAAAGCACCTGGAGTGACGAAGTTACATCAGCAGCGGCAGAAAACGTCTGGAAGGGAGGCACTCCAAAACTTGATAGCCTGTTGTCAGATTTTCCCAAAAACTGTGTTTATATGCGCTGGAATTATTCGATGGCAAGACAACCTGGAAATATTCTTGCACTCGACTGGTACAAAAGCCGCGGATTAAAAGCCTTTGTAGCTACAGCCACAAATACGGAAGGTGGTATGTTTTTCCAGGAGGATGAACGTGATAAAGGGTCATCATCATCGGGTATCGTAACCATTCGAAGCTTTATTCAACTTGCTGCCGAAAAGAATATCCAGGGAATGCTCTGTACGGCATGGGATGACAAATCTCCCCACATGGAAAATTACTGGCGAGGATTTATTGCAGCTGCAGAATACAGTTGGAACCCGAACGGACGAACACCTGAAGAATACGATATCGCATGGCTTCAAAGAGAATTTGGGATTTCCATTCCAGACTATCGCAACTTTAATAATCAATTGAGGAGAGGTTCTGTTTTATGGTACGAAGCTCTTTTCAGACATGGCAGCCAAATGGATGAGGAGAATGCTTTGCAGAGTCTGCCGCAGATCGAACACTGGCTGCCGCCCGTGGAGGGAAGGGAAAAAATACAATTTGATTACACTTCCAGACTGATTGAATTGCCTGATCTGAATTCTCCCGGTGCCTGGAGTAAAAAATACAAAAACCTCCTCGACAGGGCCCTGATTGAGAAGAATAGTTATAAAGAATTATCAGGCAGGCTGACTGAACTCTATAATAAATCCAGGAGAAACAGGTATTACTGGAGTCTCTCAATAGCTCTTTACAATCTTCAGAGCACTATCCCTGATTTATTGCTTGCACTGAAAGAGAGCGACAGCGCAGATAAAGTTCAGCAGAAGGTGGGTCTTGAAAATGTGAAAAATGCAATTAAAGAATTTCATGAGACCTGGAATGAACTGAAAAATGTGTACGGACAGACACGCTTCATTTCCTATCCGCCAAATTATGTTCCTGACCGGTATTTCCACCTTGCCAGCCAGCGTGAAGACTTTACGTGGATTATACAACCGGAGGAGTTATATTTTGGCATGATTGACAAATGGATGGGGAAAAATTAAGTCTATCGGCAATCTAGAATAAGAGCTAGTAAATCGATTGAAAATCAATTTGTTTTTATTCATGATTCCTGATACTTATTAACAAAAATCAAAAACCAAACCTTTTTTTTATTTCTTCAACCTGCAATTCAAAATCTTCAGTTTCCTGCCTTACCTGAACGATAAAGCTATTCTCTTCAATAGTTCCGAATGCAGCCTTCATTTCAGCTTTATTCCTGAATGTAGTCTGCCGGAATGGGTTGTCAAAATCTTTTTTACGTGAAGCATATACCTGATCACAAACGAATTTTTGAATGATCACTGTTTTGTTAAGGGCTGATTTCCAATCAGCTTTTGTGAGATTTTCTGTTCCGTATAATTCACAAAGGGTTGCAAATGAATGTTTTTGTTTGTCTACTTTATATTTAACCCAGAGATCATCATATCTCTTGTGGATATCTTTCCATGTTTTCAATCTGCCTGATCCAATATCAGACCGCAGTTTGTCCAAATCATCCTTTTGCATCATCTGTCCTCCAAGATTAATCCATTCCTTCTGACGTTTGCATTTCAAATCTTTACACATCATCGGGAATGTAGCCTTAGGATTTGATTTCATGTATTCCAAAAGATTTTTCATTGCATAATATTGCAACATATCACCATAAGCATGGTATGCTTTGAATGGTTTTAATATCAGCGATTTTCGCCTGGTATTCTCCATATTTTCCCCCAATACTTCAAGACTATTAATATCTTCTTCTTTGCCGGCTAAAAGGTCACGTCCCAGGGCAGCAAGATCATCTTCATGCTTTCCCTTGAGTGATTTACCCTTTTTCCTTAAACTCGCTTTTGCGGTCCATATTTCCAGTAAAGTGCGGGCAGCGAATATCTCCTCTATGGTGTCGGGAGCAAATGGCTCAAATTCAATGTTCTGATCTTTGTGCACACGTTTGTCACGATTCTGAAATTTCCAGGAATTGCGGGCCAGGGCATACATATTATATAACCACCAGAATGCAGGCATAATCTCCAGTTGATCCTTCGAAACATTATTATTAAGCAGGGAAAAAGGCAAAGGAATATCCAGTTCTGCCGGATAATCGGCTTTAGAAAGCAAAATAAATGACGCGAAACGACAGGAATGTTTTACACTTGTACACAATCCCGGCCAAAATCCCCTGCCGGCCTGAATTTCATTGTCATTCGCACGGCTATTGTGATTTGAACCGATTGTAGCTCCGGCTGCCATATTGCTTTGACCCATAACGACAGTGGCAATAAGAAAAGAATTATTATGATGCTGCTCGTGAGCAGGAAATATCAGGTTATTAAGTACTTCACAACACGAGATAGTCGAATTATCACCTAAAAATGAGTTGATAAGCCTGGCTCCATATTTCAGGTTGGAATTATTACCCAGGATAAATTTAACAGCCTTGCAACCGTAAAATATGTGGCAGCCGTAACCAATGATACCATTTACCAGTTCGACTCCTTCTCCGATTTGCGTGGGTTCTTCTTCTGAAGAATTAATTGTCAGATTTTTTAATTTATTGGCTCCTTTGATATAGCAGTGTGAACTAATCTTAACATCCTTCAGGATAAGTGAATTTTTAATTACGCAATGATCGCCTGTTGTTCCATAGAAGCCACGCCGGTTATCAAAACTTTTTTGAGTAATCATTTTAAGATTCATCTGCAGTGCTGCATCATCGATATATTTAGCCCACAGGTAAGCGTCGGCTGTTATCATTCCGTCATATGGGAGAACTCTCCGGCATCCCGTTTCATTCATAAGATCGAGCCATGTCCGGACACTTTCCTGTTCACCCTCTTTTATAATACCATTGCCGAATTTAGCATGATCTGTTGTATGCATTTCCTGAATATTAAATAGTATGCAACGATCACCAATAATATAATGAGCAAGGTAATGCACATTATGAATAGCAACATCGTCACCTATATCAGACGAGATGATGAGGCTGTTAGTAATTCCTGAAGGAACTCTCAGGTCGTGATGCTGAAGTATAACATTTCTTATGCATCCTATCCTGACAAGTCCGAAAAACCTTGTGTTTTTTATCTGGTTCGTATCAAACTGATCCGTAACCAGAATGTCATCCCAGTTATCTGCTGTGTTAACATTTTTCACGAGTCTTTCAACCTCATCCGATCGCAAATTCCTCCATCCTGATTTTGGCGGGATTGATTGTTTATTACGTTGGTAATATTCATCTTTTCCTTTTGGAAGATATTCGGCAGGAATGAAATTCTTTCCTATGTTTTCCGATGGTACTATTAATACGTTGTCCATAGTGTTGTAGTATTTGTATTATGATTTCTCTTTAACTAAAGACTCTAAATGGTTTGTTCAGAAAGTGCTTTATGTAAAACACATACATAAGTTATGAAATATCTTCTCATTATGGATATAAATATATATCTTTTAGTTAACAGAAAGAAGTTTTTTATTTTTAATCGGGACGTTACTCTATGATATCATTTAAATTGTTCATTTCTTTTGTTCGTCCAAAAGAAATGAACCAAAGAAAAGGGCGCCGGAAATGACAACTTCAACCAAAACGGGCGCCCGCTACACTGGCCTTTATGGCGCCACCGTTTTGGCTGAAGTTCGCGCCATTTCCGGGTTGCCCTCGCGCCGCAGATTATAGAATTTTGTAAAATCATTGTTGTATTTGGATTTCAAACGGCCTTAGAGAATTTTGGGATAAAGCGACTGTTTTGAAGCTTGCTGCGAGGGCCTATAGTAAGCAATACTGTTTGACCCCGAGCGAAGTCTCGGGGGAGTTGTATTGCGTGGGCAAGCTGAAAAATAGGAGTCCCAAAATTATCTGAAGCCTTGAATTTTCTTTAGTTACTTTCTTTGTTTCAAGACAAAGAAAGTAACATGTCTTTGGGTGAGCAAAAAATGAACAGATAAATTCATTTTGTTTTGTATTTAGGAATTTCCTAAATTTATACCTGTCTGCGAATAAGACATTAGATGAATATGACTTTGGGACTAAACTTTACCAAAAGTCTCTGGTTAATATGTTGGATTAAGTACTAAAATCTTAAACATCATGTGTAAGAACCACTTCAACCCGATTCATTGCATCGTTCCACCCTATATGCTGACCAAGCTGATGGAATCGAGCAATAAAAAGATTGCCGACCTTGCAATCAATTCTGACTTCAGGAGCTTCAGGTTCCGTAATGACAGGATCTATTTCCAGAAAGCCAGCCTTCAGGAAAAAACTATTCTTGGCCTGATATCAAAACAGACTGGAAAGGAGACAATGCAAATGGAAGTATACGACTGTAAACAAAAAACTGATTTTACAGGTGCCACATTATTATGGAATACAAAGAACAATCAGAAAATCACTTCTGTTGCAGGAAAAAATGTTATTAAAGGGGGAAAGGCATCATGGGATTTCTATGGGCAGTTATTTGGCAGAAATTCCATTGATAACAAAGGGCTGCTCATAAAACAGTACGTGCATTATGACAAGGGAATGGATAATGCATACTGGGATGGAAGGCGTATGGTTTATGGCGACGGTGACGGATTGGTTTTCACCAGTTTCACCAGCGATATTGATGTTATCGGTCATGAGCTTACCCATGGTGTCACGGAAAATGAAGCCAATCTTGACTACGAAAATCAGGCAGGAGCCCTGAATGAATCCTTTTCTGATATTTTTGGTATTATGATAAAGCAGAGATTTAATAATCTGGATGTAAAGAAATCTGACTGGTTGATAGGCGAAAAGGTGATGATAGGACCAAAATATGCATTACGCAGCATGAAAGCACCCGGTACCGCATATATAAATCATCCTGAATTAGGGAATGACCCGCAACCTGCAACCATGGATAAATATCAAAACCTGCCAAATACCCAGTCGGGTGATTTTGGAGGAGTGCATCTTAACTCGGGGATCCCTAATTTTGCTTTTTATGTTGCCGCTTTCAATATCGGTGGTTATGCATGGGAAAAAGCAGGACGTATCTGGTATGCTGTATTAACTGATGTTAAATTAGCTCAGAATGCAAAGTTTTCGGATGTAAAAAACCTCACTATTGTTCATGCTGAGAATCTATTTGGCATCAACAGTCCCGAGGTAAACGCTGTGAAGCAGGGATGGCTTGAAGCAAAAGTTTAACAAGAGCGATGAAAATAAAACTAATAAGAACGGGTGGATTTATTCCGATAACCAAAGCAGCAGAAACAGAAGTTAACCTGAGTGATCAGGAGTTAAACAGGCTCCTTATAGTCATTCAACCTGACCCTGCTGCACCTCGGATCAAAGACGGTAACTATTATGAACTGACAGCGGGCCCCAGAAGTTCCCCTGTTGACCTGGGAAAAGTGCCAGATGAATATAAGGCTCTTTTCAGTAAGTTAAAAAACGGACTTAAAATAGTAAAACCTGGTTGATAGTTATGGTTTCCACAAAGGATGCTCGAAGGATAAATAAGCATAAATACCTGACGATCCGTTAGAGGAACCGATACCAATCGGTACGGCAATACCGGGAACTATCTGAAGTCCCGATTTGAAGTTTATAGCGTATCTAATTCCGGGATTTATAAACAAGGAATTGGTAATTATTGTTTTTGTACTGGCTGCGTTTATGAAAGTTCTGTTTCCGGCGGCTTCAAACATGAAATTGAAGTTTTTATTCAGTAGCAAAATCATACTAAAACCATAATTGTAAATTGTCTGGTCGAATTTTGAACCATCTGCTTTTTTGGCATCAGGAGTAAATGTCACACCAATGTTATAATGGGTCGCAATTTTAGTAGAGAGAAGATAGCTGAAAGGTAGACTCAGCTGGTATCCTACAACTCCACTACCCAAACCTTTTTCCCAGCTGCCCGTTGGAAATATGAGTGAAAACCTCGGCGAAAAAGCGAAGCGAGTCATATATATTGCCTGGTAACGGTAGTTTAAAGCTATGTCACCAAAACCTGCTTCCCCATTATTTAATACCGGAATTGTTGTGGAAAGCTGATGTTTCCGGCCTGGCACCGGCCATTCATCCGTAAACGTATACAACCAGGTATGGTCTTTCATGTACTGAAATGATGAGATGTGTTGAATTACACCCGGATCCTGGTTATATGCTTCCTCAATCAAAAAGGAATTATCTTCGATCCGTTCAAAATCAAATTTATTGCCAGTTTGTGAAAAAGAGGAATTCATGTAACAGATAGCAAGGAAGATGCTTAATAGTAAATATCTGATATTTCTTGTCATAGAGGTGTGGTTGACGGATTTCGGTTTTATTTCAATCCGAAAATCCCCGGGAGTACAAAAATTACAATTAACACCCACACGATATAAACCGGAAGGTATTTTGAGATCGTCAATTCCACTTTTTCAAGTTCCGCCTTTTTGAAATTAATTTTATAGAGATCTATTGTAATCAAGATCAGGTTGACAAAAATCAGAATATTGGAAACCAGAATTGCCAGTCTGTTTGGTGTCAGTCCAAATTCACCAAGACGGTAAAAAATTGCAGACAGGGCAATTAAATTAATGATAAGAGTAACTATTGCCAGGAGGAACAGAACCAGTTCATTGAACTTTTGTTTACTGTTCCGTGAAGTTTCAGAAACCGAAAAAACTATAATTGCCATAACACACAGAAGCATTATATTAAAAATCATAAGAAAATTCCTGTCGTTGTATGGATCTTTTCCTGAAATCGGAATAGCAATAAGATAAATTACTAAAGTAATCAGTATCAATGGGCTGAAGATGGTTGCAATGATCGGTGCTATCCTGTTTGTCAGGGTAGTGTAATTTTTGAGGATGTAACTGCTGAGAACAGGTGCAGAAACTAACCCTATTAACAGGATATAATTCATATAAAAATTTTCAACGTGAATGCCGATTGCCTGGAATAATCCTATGGTAATCATCATCAATATTCCACCTGCTATCAGTATCAGCGCTCCCATTATTGCCATATCACCGTTATGCCTGATAAACTCAATCCGTTTGCCCGGATCCTTAAAATCAAAGTCAGTGTAGACCAATCCATAGAGGCACCAGATCAGTAAAGGCATGTGAATATATACCAGGTTGACCGAGGCGCTACTTCTGTTATTTGGAAGCAGATTGATATATATTATAGATACTATAAAAACCAGAACGGTGATGAGCAGGTTCCTCTTGCTGAAATCCCTGTTGATTGCAAATGCATAAATTGAAAGAGCAAGGAAGACAATTATCGCTGCATCCTTCTCATAAAAAAAGAAGCTCTTTATGTTAATATTAAACAGATCAGGAATTTTGATGAGGAATCCGGCAAACAGACAAACGGCAATCATAATGAAAATGTCGGTACCGAAACCTATCTTTATTTTATTGGTTGATTTGTCAAAATCCAACCGGCTTTTCCAGAATTTTGCCATTTCAGTATTCTGAATCTCTGGATAAATTTTCTCAAAACCCAATTCAAAAGACTCTCTGTCTTCACGATATAGCCTTTCAAGTTTTTCAGGATCATTTATGTTTTCCTTAATTTTTTCTTTCATGGCGGGGTGATTTATTTGATTAAAATCAGAAAAGTTAAAATCAATAGTTAGTATAAATTTAATCAATATTATTTAACCGGGATGTAGGTTAGAAACCTATGTGCCCTCCGGATATCCTCTTAGCCATTCACTGTAACGTGAAGGATATCTTAGGATTAAAAATTTAATAATGTATTTATAATTAACCCTTTGCGATCATTACGTCTTTCCTGTCTACCATGTCTATCGGCAGACAGGTTGGTGTACTTTGCGGTTAAAAGATTTTTTAATAAGTCAAAATACAGAATGCAGAGTGCAAAATGCAAAAAGTAAATGACAAATGAAAAAAGAAAAAAGATAAAAGTAAGTACACTCTAAACGCTAAACACTGAACGCTAAGTGGGACCGCAGGATACTTTCTTCGCCACTCCATAGCTGAAGCTTTAGAGTGTAAGATTGAAACAATTATTTCCCGATTGCCTGGCTTTTGCTATCGCTCTCCACGTCTATCTTCCTGTCGAGTTTTTTAACATTCTTCCCTTTGTTGAACTTATAGGAATACGAGAACTGTATAAAATTCGAAACATTAAACCCGAGAGTATTCCTCGAATTATAGGCAGGTGTTGTGGTTTCTGTCCTGCTGAATGTTATGTCAGTTGAAAAGGGCAGTAAAAAGAATACACCTAAACTATGATCCTTAATCTGCTGTTGCACACCAAGACCATAAAAAGGAATGCTGTACGTTTTGCTTTGTGCATTCATATTTACTCCGTTATAACTCAAAAAAACATATGCTGTTGTTTTCTTATTTTTGGTAAAGGTTTTGAATGCATAACTGGTTATGCTGTATGAGAAATAATCCACAGCAGGAATAATAATTGATTGTCCTGTGTACTCATTGAAATGTCCCTGGTAAATTCGTGCATTGATATTTATATACCACAACATGGCATTTAAACCACCACCAGACTCATGACCGCTGAGCATGTTAAAAGGTTTGGTAATTATGGTCAGTGAGTTGGTAAGGGGTGAATTAATTACCAGATATTCACTCCCTAGCTTATTGGTAAAATATTCCTTATAAATATACGGTGAAAAATAATTGCTGCCGAAGTTCCAGGTATAGGTAAGCTGTAAGCGGTCGCGATAATCGGGTTTCAGATTGGGATTCCCCTGGGTAATATTATAATACTGATCAGTTTTATAATAGGGATCCATGTCGTAAATTCCCGGACGGTTGATTCTCCGGTTATATGTAAATTTTAAATTGTGTGACGCTGAAAATTTATATTGAAGATTGACAGTGGGCAGAAAACAGGAATAGTTCGGCCGGGTAACCGAATCAGCCTTAATATGGCTGTTTTCGACCCTGAGCATAGCCTGCATTCCGAGTTTTTTCAGATTATAGGTAATGCCGCCATAAATCGAATTACGCAACTCGGTATAATCAAACAGATTAGTTGATTGATCCCGGCATTGCCGTTCATTCCATAACGTGCTTCTTTTTTCAGGATGATATTTATAACCCCATCGATATTGCCTTCATATTTTCCTGACGGATTGCTGACAATTTCAATGCTCTCTATATCTGACGGAAGGAGCTTTGCAAGATATTCTCTGTCGCGTTGTCTTCCGTCGACCTGGATAATAAAATTACTGCTGCCGTTTAGCGTTATATTGTTCTGAAAATCAACATTCACCTGTGGTATTTTCTTTAAGATATCGTACCCGTTATTTGAGCTTTTGGCTATCACCTCCGGAATGGCATAAACAGTGCGATCGACCATTTCCTTGCCTTTCATACGTTCACCAACCACTGAAACTTCATTTAGGCTGGCTATGGATTCTGATAAATAAATGGTATCAACGGCAATTTCGACAGACCCTGCCTCAACGCTGACTTTTTTCCCACCGGTTTTATAACCTATGAAACTTACCCTCATAAAATAATTGCCTGGTTTTACTTTTTCGAATAAATAGCCCCCGTCTGTTAATGTTATGACCCCCGTAATCATGCTTGAGTCAGGCAATTGAAGCAGACCAACAGAAGCAAATTGCACAGGTAATTTGTCTTTCTCAAAACATACTTTTCCCCTGATGGATTGAGCCTGTGCAGTAACAGAGGTTATCAGCAGTAACCAGAATATGTATTTTCTCATTTTATCAGTGTATCGATTCACTGCAATGCAATAACTTTCGATTCCCCGTTAATATCCATGGGTATTTGCATGCTCATACCAGGTGCATTAATCCCCAGATTTCCGGCAATATGCGTTTTTGCCTTATCTTCAACTACTAAACCGGTACGGGTATCGATCACCATGTTTGATTTATTAATTCCTTTTAAATCGTCATAGGTTATTTTAGCACTACCGGCTACAATAGGCTCTGCATTCACTGCTGTCTTAATATCTGATTCGGCAGTTATAATTGCATCATCGCCTTTTACTTTATCCAGATGATAGCTGGTTATCACATCGAGAGCCATTCCACCTGAATTAGTCTGAATAGTTACATTCCAATTATCACCTGTGGATACCTGTTTACCCGGTAAATAATAGGTAAACATTTCAATCATGGTTTTTAATGTATTGTCGCTGGTCAGATTTTTTATCTGAGATTTTACACCAGAACCAATTGGACCGGTAAGAGTAATAGAACTTGTATCTTTCATAATCACATCAGACACCATTTTCGAATTCACAATTTCAAGAACCTTGCCTGCAAAATCCATTTTAATATACAGGGCATTCTTACTTAACCGGTTCATGATGTATGACATGACATCAGCCGTCTCTGCTGATTTGATATTGCCTTCGCTGACGGAACTTACAATAGTCGTTTTCCCCATTGAATTTGTATTATATATTATGGTATCAAAACGTACTTCAGCGATTATAAAATCGGCGGTAGCATCAATCATTTTTATAGAAATAGTATTATTTGTTTTGGAATCTGTGGTTTGCTGATTCCCGTTTATTGTTTGAGTAATTGTCTGTTCCGAAGAAGAACTGAGCCGGTAAACTTTATTTTTCTCCAGGTTCATTTTAAGGCTGACACTGTTTTGTGCCATGATCGAAATGCAGAACAGGACTGTGACACATGATAACAAAATCTTTTTCATTGGGTTAGTTTTAAAAGGTTTTATGAAAGATACACAAAAATAAAACTGCAATAGCGTTTTAAAAATGCTTGATCGGTAAATGGATGAATTTCACAGGTGAATAACAGATTTGACTCCGTGTAGCTCTGTTAAAATTCCGTGAACTCCGTTGTTAAAAAGACAAAGAACAAAAGTAAAAAGTAAAAAGGCAAAAGGTAAAAGTAAAAAAGCATAAGAAAAAACATGACAACCAGACAAGACAGCAAGATTCCTAAACAATTCTCTAAAACTTTTTTCTATTTTTGCAGAGATGAATCATTATTCTGGGATAACCAAACCTATATGAATGAAATTGGATTGGGCAAGTAAACAAATCGTAAGTATATTGAGAAATGGCAAATACAATAATTCACAAAGCAGAGACCCGTGGTGATGCAAACCATGGGTGGCTGCACAGCAGACATACTTTCAGTTTTGCGGATTACTATGATCCTGAAAGAGTCCACTTCGGAATGCTCCGGGTACTTAACGATGATATCGTCGAAGCCGGAATGGGATTCGGTACCCATCCTCATGATAACATGGAAATTATTTCAATACCGCTTGAAGGGGATCTGGAACACAAAGACAGCATGGGCAATGTATCCCTTATAAAGCATGGTGATGTACAGGTTATGAGCGCTGGCACAGGAATTACACACAGCGAATATAATAAGAACAAAGACAAGCGGGTCAAATTTTTACAGATATGGGTATTGCCTGACAGGAAAAATGTAAAGCCCCGTTACGACCAGATAACTTTAAACATTAAGGACCGGCACAACAAGTTACAACAGATTCTTTCTCCCAATCCTGATGATGCAGGAGTTTGGATTTATCAGAACGCATGGTTCCATCTTGCACAATTTGAGAATGGATTCAGTGCAGATTACAATATCAAAGCTAAAGAGAATGGGGTTTATGCATTTATTTTGAGCGGTGACATAACAATCAACAATCAGGAATTGAAATCCCGGGACGGATTTGGAATCTGGGATGTAGATAAAATATCTGTTAAAGCTAATTCAGATGCTGAATTCTTACTCATAGAAGTACCGATGAAATAGAGATTTATAATGGGAAAAGAAACCTCAATAGTAGAAACCTTCAGCGATGATATATTACTGGTCTTTCAATTTCCATTTCTCTATGGATATTCTGCAGACACTAACAATAAAGTACTTAGCCGGAACATTAATGAAACTGAATGAATTTAATAGACTGACAGAACTGCCAGACAATATGGAACAAATGCCTGTGTTATTTCTGGGTCATGGCAGCCCGATAAATGCTATTGACGATAACGAATTTTCCAGGAAATGGAAAGAAATCGGGAAAACATTACCAACGCCTAAGGCAATTTTATGTATATCGGCACATTGGGAAACAAAAGGAACTTTTGTAACAGCAATGCAAAAACCAGTAACAATCCACGACTTTGGAGGATTTCCACAAGAATTGTTTGATTTCCAATATCCAGCACCTGGAAGTCCGGAGTTAGCAGAAGAAACAAAAACCATTATTACTAAAACAGAGGTCGGGTTAGATGAAAAATGGGGTCTTGATCATGGTTGCTGGATCCTTCTCAAACATCTTTATCCAAATGCTGATGTTCCGGTAATCGAGTTTAGTCTGAACTATGATCATCCGCCTCAATTTCATTACGAATTAGCAAGAGACCTTTCATCCCTGCGTAAAAAAGGAGTGCTGATTATCGGAAGCGGAAACATGGTTCATAATCTGGGAATGGTAGCCTGGGAGAAGTTAAATTCAGAGGAATATGGTTATAACTGGGCAATTGAAGCAAATGAGAAAATGAAAAAATATATTCTCTCAAATGACCATAAGCAATTAATCAATTTCAAATCGCAGGGCAAAGCATATAACTTAGCGATTCCGACGCCAGAGCATTACATGCCTTTGCTTTATACGTTAGCTCTGAAAGAAGAAAATGAAGAGGTGACCATTTTTAATGACAAGATTGTAGGGGGCTCTCTTTCAATGACATCACTAAGAATTGACAACAATTAGGTTATTAGGTTAATAAGTTATTGGGTTATTGGGTCATGCCACAAAACTGCCAGACTGCAAGACAATCAGACAGATATGTTACTATGGTTTTAAAACCTTAAGCACCAGTTGATTAATATTTTGACTGTCTTTTGAGGTATATACCACCGATCCCTTGCTTACGTCAAGGATATAGGTAAATCCGTTTTCAGCTGCAACTTTATTGACTGCTTTAATTATTCTGTCCAATATCGGTTGAATAAGTTCATTATTTCTTTTTTGCAGGGTTTCAGAAGCATTCTTTTCATATTCCTGCAATCTTTTCTCTTTATCCATCAATTCGGATTCTTTGTTCCTTTTCACAAATTCTGAATATGTAGATTGTCCTTTTTCATAATCATCCAGCATTTTGTTATAGACAACAGTCATCTCATCATAAGTTGATTGAATTTCTTTTGTCTCTTTTTCTAAGATGGCCCCGGCACTATCCCTCGCAGGTAATGCAGCAAGTATTTCGGCTATGTCTACATGTCCGATTTTTAAAACAGCCTGGGAGAAAGTAGTCATGGAAATTGAAATTAGTCCAACTCCAAAAAGGATTGTTATGATCTTTTTCATAGAATGGTTTTCTGGATTTATAATTAATTATTATCGACTTAATCTATTGAACAGTTGTTGATTAGTATAATTAGCAAAGGGTGCAAATAAGATCCTCTAGCGACCTGACTGCGGGACCATTTTTACATACTTATTATAGTAACTCTCAAGTTTATTAGTTATCTCTTCTGCCAGTTCGGTCTTCCCACCTGCTTTGATTGCATCTGCAGCCTGGGAGCTAAATTGAATTGCAGTCTGAACTTCATAACCTGCCGAAGCCAGGATATCCGGTTTCTGCTTCAGGTAATAATCAAGCTTCTCAAAATAATAGTTGCTGAGATTACGTGTAAGATCAGTCGCTTTATCGATAGCTCCGGCATTAACATATGCCTCAATTATCTCCGGAACATACATATCATAAGATAATTTTTCAACAGGAAAGGTTGTCATGCAATAATCAAGCACATTTAAGGCCTTTTCTTTTTTTCCTTCGGATGAAAGAGCATTTGCAAGTCGAGCGTAATTATATCTTGCCTTAATAACCAACAGGTTCCTCTTATGATTATAATCGATGTAAACTCCTTTCTCTTTTGCACCTCCCCAGTCAAATTTCGTCATCATATTATTATAAAGGATGTCTGTATCTATACGGCCATATCTGAGCCAGCTTTTGTTCTCTGACTTTATTGGTACAAGCCTGTATGCTAATCCCTCAAGCTGAAAATATTCTTCAAGTCCCATAGCATCTTCATGGTAACCGGTGACAAAATAAATCGGCCTTTTCCAGTCATTATGGGCCAGTATATCAAGAACAATCAGTGAACTTTTCATTATTGCACTGCCTTTCAGCTTGATATCAATGTATGGAACTATTTTATCCGCGTCTGAAGGTTTTACAGCGCCTGAAGCAATCACTTTTGATGCATCCACGGGAATCCTTATGGTCCTGGAGGGAATATTGTCGAGTACCTCAGTTTCTGAAACCTGCACTTTGGTAGCCTTATTGTCACTTTTTATCCATTCAATTACTGTTGAAATATCTACAGGATCCTTGCTTTTTTCTACAATATAAACCTGATTATTTACACCATCATAGTATTTCTTCTCAGGAAGAGATATTGGCAACGGGTCAGATTCATGCGATTTAACTTTCATCTCGTTGATATACCAGTCGGTATTTAAAAGCATCAGGTTGCAAATCCTTACATCGGTCCTTTTTCCCTCGACCTCCTGTGCATACCACAATGGAAAGGTGTCGTTATCGCCGTTAGTGAACAGTATTGCATCAGGGGCGCATGAATTGAGATAATTGAAGGCGACATCCCTTGTGAGATAACGACCTGAACGGTCGTGATCATCCCAGTTCTGAGAACCCATTATCAAAGGTACAGCAAGAAAACAGATCAATCCGGCAACAGGCGCTGCAATGTTTTCTTTAACTACTTTAGCAATTTTCTCGAACACTGCAAGAACCCCGATGCCTATCCAGATTGCAAAAAAGTAGAATGAACCGGCATAGGCATAGTCGCGTTCGCGAGGCTGATCGGGATATTGGTTCAGGTATAAAACAATTGCCAGACCTGTCATAAAAAACAGCAACAGAATAACCCACCAGTTTTTATTATCTTTCTTAAAATGATATAGCAATCCTATTATTCCGAGTAAAAGCGGAAGCATATAATAGACATTTCTTGAAGGTTCGTTTTTCATATCAGCCGGCATATCTGATGAACCGATTCTGGATTCATCAAGGAACTTTATACCGGAAATCCAGTTTCCATTAACAGATCCTCCGGTTCCCTGGGTATCATTTTGTCTTCCTGAAAAATTCCACATGAAATACCTGAAATACATGTATCCGATCTGGTATGAAAACATGAATCGCATATTCTCTATAAATGTTGGTTTACGGATCGTTTTATTTTTACCCGACTCGTCAGTTACCTGAATAGGAATCCCTTTCATTTTTGACCATGACTGGTATTCCTGGGCATGTTCACTATCTTCATTCCACATTCTTGGGAACAGCGTAACAAACCGTGGATCATATTCTATCACAACATCGTGACTGGTTATCTCGTATTTGCCGTTCACCTCATTATATCTTGGTTTCCCATTTCTGGATCCGATCCTCGGTGCATTAAAATACTGACCCGAAAATAATGGCCTGTCACCATACTGCTCACGATTCAGAAAATACAACAGATTGAATGGATCATCAGGGTTATTTTCATTCAGCGGAGGATTAGCTGAAGCCCTGATCACCATAATTGCATTTGAAGAAAATCCTATAAGAATTACCATAACTATAGTGAGGGCTGTATTCAAAACCATCTTACTCTTCCCGGAAATTATCCAGACAGAAACAGCCAGCAATACTATCATTAACATGTTGAAAACAATCGACCCTGACAAGACCCACATACCGCTGAGGAACAGTGCCCCAAAAGAAAGAAAAGCAGTTTTTTTCAGGTTTGAGCCATCCAGGGTTGATTTTATTGCCAGAACGAAAAATACTATGATCAGAGCCATGTGAAAAAGTAATCCACTTAATACAGGAAGGCCGAGAATGTTCACAAAGAAAAGGTCAAATCGTGAAGAAATTGTTATAACACCTGGTCTGATACCATACATCAAAAGCGCCAGAATAAGAATCGAGCTGACAATCGCTGTAATAAAACCTTTCCATGAAAACTCATACTTTCTGAAGTAATAAACAAGACCTATTGCTGGTATAGTCAGCAGGTTAAGAAGATGAACTTCAATGGCTAATCCTATCAGAAATGCAATCAGGATAATCCACCTGTCGGCATGTTCTTCATCTGCAACATCCTCCCATTTTAGAATTGCCCAGAAAACCAGGGCTGTAAAGAACGCCGATGATGCAAATACTATTGCTTCGACAGCAGAAAACCAGAAGGAATCAGAATAACAATATGCCAGAGATCCGACAATACCTGCCGCCATAACAGCAATAATCCTTCCCGGTGTATATTGATTCTCATCTTTTAGCAGGATCTTTTTTGCAAGATGAGTTATACTCCAGAAAAGGAAAAGAACGGCGAATGCACTTGCAAGGGCTGACATTGAATTTACCATTGCAGCCACTTTCGAAACATTTCCTCCCGCAAAAAAAGTAAAAAATCTCGCCATGATCATAAATACCGGGTTTCCCGGGGGATGGCCGACTTCAAGCTTAAATGCAGAAGAAATAAACTCACTGCAATCCCACAGACTTGCAGTCGGTTCAATTGTCATTAAGTATGTAAAGGCGGCAACAAAAAAAGCAACCCATCCTGTTATATTGTTTATCAGCCTGTAGTTTTTCACTCGCATTAATTCAGTTAATAAGTATAAACAAATTGACTAATTTAAAAACGGAACGAAATTAATGATTTTTTTCTTATAGAATTAGAGTAATAAGTATTTTGACCATCGGTAATAATGCATATAAATCAATTGATTATGGTTTAGCCGGGCTCCGCTTCGTACCGGTTCTTCGTTTCCCCGTCCCCATGGGGAGTGAAGAACCGAGCACGCTAGTACGAGTTCGATCAAGTCAAAATCAAATAACTCCTCTTGAGGATGGAGTAAATAAATTGATTTTCAAACGATTTAGAATTTTATATTAATGATTTCTGTAGTCATTTAATATATTATTGCTTTCATGCGGGTGAAAGAAATAATATAAATTCATGGAAATGATTTAAGAAATATTTAACTATTAAAATTTTTAATCCCGCCTCTCGTTATCTATTTTCACTCAGATTTCTAAATCAGAAGTTCATAAAATAATTTCTTATGGATATTGTTATTGAGAACCTTACAAAAAGATATGGCAATCAGAAAGCAGTAGACAATATTTCGCTAAAAGTCGTTACCGGCGAGATTTTAGGCTTTCTCGGTCCGAACGGTGCAGGTAAAACGACTACATTGAAAATTATCACAAGTTTTATTGCAGCTGATGAAGGGAAAGTTTATATCGGAGGTAAATTACTTACTGATAATTATTATGAGCTTAAAAAGCATATTGGTTACTTATCGGAAAACAATCCTTTGTACCATGATATGCCTGTAATCGATTTTCTGAATTTCTGTGCAAAAATTCAGGGGATTGAAAAGAGCCGGATACCTGATCGTGTCACTGAGATGATACGGGTAACAGGACTTAAAAGAGAAAAACATAAAAAGATCGGGGAATTATCAAAAGGTTATCAGCAGCGTGTAGGTTTGGCTCAGGCAATAATTCATGATCCTGAAATTTTATTACTCGATGAACCAACCTCGGGGCTCGATCCTAACCAGATAGCGGAAATCAGAAAATTGATTCGTGAACTGGGAAGCGAGAAAACTGTTATTCTGAGTACTCATATTCTTCCGGAAGTTGAGGCAACCTGCGACAGAATTTTCATAATTAACAAGGGGAAAATTGTTGCAGACGGAACTGCTGAAACATTACGAAATCAGGCTCGTGGTTCTGATATCCTTAAAGTGAAAATTGAGGATGGCGAACCTGATCAGATATTCAAATCCATACAGACACTGCGATCAGTCTCATTGGTAGAATTGGCCGACCGCAAATTAAACCGGTTCAATATTCACTGTACTGACAAAAGCGTAAAACGCGAAATATTCAGACTTTGTGTCGAAAATAAATGGGTGCTTACCGAAATGACTCCGTTTGAAACAAAACTTGAAGACATTTTCAGAGACTTAACAATGAATTAAAACTTCTAATGATGAAAACAATCTGGATAATTGCAAAACGGGAATTAGATTCATTCTTTGATTCACTGATAGCTTTTATTATAATCATTCTTTTCCTGGGGTTCAGTGGTTTTTTTACCTGGATATCAGGTTCAGACATATTCATGGCCGGACAAGCCAGTCTTCAATCGTTTTTCTCAATAGCATACTGGACTTTGTTCTTCTTTATACCTGCCCTGACTATGCGTTTGATAGCGGAAGAAAAGAAAACAGGTACAATTGAGATGCTTCTTACAAAAGCTGTGACCGACAGACAAGTAATCCTTGGCAAATACCTTGCAACACTTATTTTAATAGCCATAGCTCTGCTTTTTACTTTACCCTGGGTGATCACTATTTCAAAATTAGGTAATATAGATACAGGGGGTGTTATTTGCGGTTATATGGCACTAATCCTTATGAGCGCGGCTTATGCCAGCATCGACCTTTTTACAAGCAGTATTACCAATAACCAGATTGTAGCCTTTCTTTCAGCTTTGTTTATCGGTTTGTTTTTCCATTTCATTTTTGAAGTAATCGCCGGCGATATGACTGGATTTTTTGGGCAGGTCATCAATTCTTTGAGCGTCAACGTCCATTTCGAAAGTCTTTCCCGTGGGGTAGTCGACTCCAAAGACCTGGTTTATTTCGGATCAATCATATTCCTGGGATTGTTCCTTACAGAGGTATCCCTGTCAAAACGTAATGCGTTCAATTAGTGATCTGAAAATCTGAAGAAAATATGATGAAATCAACAAAAATATCTACAACAATAATTTTAGTAGCAGTTATTATAATCGTTGTAAATATACTCTCTGAAAACTACAAGTTCAGGCTTGATCTTACTGAAGGCAAGGAATACACGTTAAGCAAAGCAACCAGGGATATCCTGAACAATCTGGATAAGCCTGTTACGGTTACAGCCTATTTTTCGAAAAATCTTCCACCTACTATTGGAAATATATCAGGCGACCTTAAAGATATGCTGATAGAGTATGGTGACAGATCTAAAGGAATGGTGGTGTACAAGTTTATAAATCCAAATGAAAATGATGAATTGGAACGCGAAGCAGTTCAGAATGGTATTCGACCTATAATGATAAATGTGAGAGAAAAGGACCAGGTTAAACAGCAAAAAGCTTTTATGGGAGCAATCGTTTCAATGGGAAAAGAAAAAGAAAAAATACCTTTCTTTCAACCTGGTTCTGCAATGGAATATGCCTTATCAACTGCCATTAAAAAACTCTCTATTGTTGATAAACCTTCTATTGCCTTAATACAGGGTCATGGGGAACCTTTTATCAGTGATATTATGCAGGTTTATACTGAATTAAGTATTCTTTATAATGTCCAGACAATAACACTGTCCGACACTACCAACATTCCTGATAAAATTAAAACAATTGCAATCATCGGACCCAGAGATACTATCCCTGCATCTCAATTATTAATATTGGATAAATATCTTGCAAGAGGAGGGAATCTCTTCCTCGCAATGAACCGGGTAAAAGGAAATTTCACAAATGCCACAGGAACCGCTGTAAGTGTCGGAATGGAAAATTGGTTAAGATTAAGAGGAATTACGATCAATGATAATTTCATTATTGATGCAAGTTGTGGATTTGTTACAAGCCGTCAACAACAGGGTAGTTTCACAATGTCCTCAAAGGTCCAGTTTCCTTACCTGCCTTTAATCCATAAGTTTGCTGATAACCCTATTACCAAAGGTTTGGAATCGGTAAGTTTGCAGTTTGCCAGTCCGATAACTTTTTCAGGAGACAGTTCGATAAAATTTACTCCTATTGCTTTCTCATCTGATAAATCGGGCAGCTTAAAAGCTCCCCTATATTTTGATATTCAAAAAAAATGGCAGCGAAGTGATTTCCCAATGTCTTCTCTGGTAGTAGCGGGTATTCTGGAAGGTAAATTATCAGGCAACAATAACTCAAGTATCGTCCTGGTTTCTAATGGGGACTTTGCAACCGGAGCACCACAGGGAGGGAATCAGTTACCACCAGATAATATCAGTCTTCTGGTGAACTCTATCGATTGGTTATCGGACGATACAGGATTAATTGAACTAAGGACCAAAGGTATTACCTCACGTCCTATAAAACATCTGGATGACGGTACAAAAGCGTTCTTAAAATGGTTTAATTTTCTGGCGCCGATTATTCTTATAATTATTTACGGATTAATAAGGATGCAAATTAACCATAACAAACGTATTAAAAGAACGGAGGTTAGTAATGAGTAAAAGATTCAACAATAAGAGATTGATATACCTGCTTTCGGGGCTGATTGCAATACTGATTCTGACGGTATTTATTAAAATTCCCAAAGAAAAGGCGACTTTTAAAAGCAGTATAGCTGATTTCGATACCGCAGCTGTGACCAGGATCATCCTGAACAACAGAATCAGCGATGGAAATACAGTAGAGTTTAACAGGCACAACGCCAAATGGACAGTTCAGCAGGGCAATATAGTATCTGCCACACAGGAAGGAGCAGTTGAGAATATTTTCTATGAGGTACTTGGTATCAGGCCTCAAAGCCTGGCAGCCATTGACAAATCAAGATGGCAAGAATTCAATCTGACCGATAGTCTTGCAACACGCATAAAATTTTTAAATGGCAAAGGGAAGATCCTTGCTGATGTTATGATAGGAAAAATGGACTTTAAGCAGCCGGAGAAGCCTATTGCAGGATATAGCGGAAACAATGTTCAGATAACATCTTATGTAAGACTTCATAACGGAAACGAAGTGTATGCAATTGATGGTTTGTTACAGTTCTCATTTAATATTAAGTTTGAGGATTGGAGGGATAAAACCTTCGTGCGCTCAAGAAAGGATGATGTAACAAGTATACGCTTTATATATCCCGCCGACAGCAGTTATAATCTGCTTAAGAAAGATTCAATCTGGTATGCAGGCAACCTGAGAGCCGATTCATTAAGTGTGGCAAATTATCTTAATTCGCTTATTTTAATATATGGTCCGGAATTCAAAGATGGTTATAAACCAGTTTTAAATCCGGTGTACCAGATGTTAGTTGAGGGAAACAACTCATTAAGTTTTTCAATAAAATGTTATGCAGGGGAGAGCATCGATGAATATATCCTGAATTCGAGCCGGAATCCGGATGTCTACTATTCTAGCAAAAAGAACGGGATTTTTAATCAGTTGTTTAAACCACAAAGCCACTTTATTAAGAAATGAGAAGATAATAATAAGAAGTAATGTATGACATCAGTTCAGGGCATACAATATTTGTTCCCGAATTATTATATGCAGGATAATTGTTTGTCAGAGTAAGTTCTGTTATTTCTTATCTGAGGTCTTAATCTCATTATCTTTCGTCTCAGGTTCCTTTTTTACCGGTTCGTCATCAAGTTGAGATGCTTTTTTAAACTCTTTCATGCCCTGACCTATACCTTTCATCAATTCCGGAATCTTTTTCCCACCAAATAATAACACGATTACAAGTACTATTAAAATGAGGTGCATCGGACTACTAAAATCAAGCATACTATTTAATTTTTTATGTGCATTAAATAAAATTTATCTTATCTGAATATCTTATTAACACATTGTCTTTCCCATTTGCTTCATGCTCCGTTCTATTCTTAATTTGGACAGGTGACCTGTTGTAGTTCAGATTAACAAGCCTTCAGATTTGACAAAGATAACTTAAAATTAAAGTCTATCCACTAAATTACAAATATTCGTGGATAGACTTTACCTTTTAAGTCTTTAAGAAAGCATCCCGTATAACCCTGTTCCGGATTATTTTTTGCCGGAAGAGTGATGCTTAGCAGTTTTTGGAGCAAGCTTTTTTACAAACATGCCATCTTTGTCATAAACAAGTGTCTCAATACTGGCACCTTTGGTAACAACTACCTGATAGGTAACGGCATTATTTGCAGTAACGCTGGTTGCCTCTTTAATAGTGTAACCTGCATAATCTTTTGCAATATTGTCTGTTATAGACTTCTGTAGGTCACCGACCTTAACGGTAGTACGTGTAGACTTTGCATTGGTTACTGTAGTTTTGGCAGTCTGAGCATTGATAGCCAGTACTGACATCATTAATACTAAAACGAATAATACTTTTTTCATAATTTATAAATTATATGATTTAAAAAAACAAATGTATTATGAGATTCTGAAGCTGGTCTGAAGTTGGAAACATTTAACAAATAATTAAGATATCTGTTAAAATTCGCAATCGATATTTGGGTTAGTTTATATTCGAATCTTTCATATCAACATTCATCAATCCTGCTTCTATCTTTGAAATATCTATAATATCGTTTATGATACAGAGCATACGTTCCCCGCTTTCTCTATCATACTTATGAACTCTTGTTGTTCTTTACCCGATAAGTTTGGTTCTTTAAGCAGTCTGGCAAAACCCAGGATCCCGTTCATGGGAGTTCTGATTTCGTGGCTCCTGGTCAAATGCAATAGTTAAATATATAACAATAATAAGGAATATCAAAGTTAAAATTCCGGGTAACGAAAAGTAGAAGTGCGGAGGATATCAGATAATTGTGTTATCAGGTTATGAGGTGCTTGCAGATAATTGAATAGCGATTTTAAGGATAGGAGAGTGGAGTGATGAAATTAAGGGAAAAACTTTCGGGAAGGTATTGTCAAACAAAAAAAGGGGTGTAAAAACACCCCTGAACAATCTCAATCAGTTAAGATTAAAGACCTTTGTTAAGTGCTGGAGCTGCTTTGAATTTAACAACTTTTTTTGCAGGAACGTTCAGTTTGGCGCCTGTACGAGGGTTACGAACTACTCTTGCACTCCTCTTGTCAACTTTGAATGTACCCAGGCCCGGGAGTTGTATCCTCTGGCCTTTTTTCATTGATTTTCCAAAAGCTCCAACGAATGCGTTTAAAGCTTTACCTGCATCTTTAATTGAAAGACCTGCATCAGCAGCGATTGCATTAACTAATTCCTTTTTTGTCATAATACAAAGATTTAAATGTTAGACCAATCTTACTAATTGGATACAAATTTATTTTTTTTAAATTCATATACAAATTTATTTTGCCGTTTTTCCACAAATAGTGGCACTTTTAGGTTAAAACAGCACTATTTTTGGGTGAAATTCAGTTTTTGTTGAAAATAACGCAACCCCTCACTAATCTTCAACTTCAGATAGTTTTACAAACTTTTTTGTTCATAATCTGTTAATAAAATATGTATGTTATTGAGTATATGATAGATATGTAATAATCTCAAAAAAATTCTAAAAAATCAAAAATATCTTATCTTTGCGGCGGATAAATTGAGAAATGAAGAAATTTTCCCACTTCGGCAGGATGGTTGTGCGGAATTGAATATTGAAGAACAAAAAGTGCCTGATCAGGAGAAATGGCAGAGCGGTCGANNATCATGACTTATTTCAGAATATTTTGTTCACATCCTGTTCATAAAAAATATATTCCGCTGTATATCTGTCACTTATGCAAATAATTCAATTAGATTCTCAAAAAACAAAAAAATATTAACTTTGCGGCGGAGAAATGGAGAAAAGGAGAAATGGCAGAGCGGTCGAATGCGGCGGTCTTGAAAACCGTTGAACTGTAACCACGGTTCCGGGGGTTCGAATCCCTCTTTCTCCGCATAACAAATTGGTCCCTCGGCAAAGCCGGGGGATTTTTATTTTCAAATGGCCGAGCCAGGCTTGCCTGAGCGAGGACAGATGAAAATAAAAGGACCTTATGAACGAAGTGAATAAGAGACCAATTTGGGATGCAAGGTTCTCCCCCAGGGATCATTGAAAATAATCCCTCTTTTTCCGCTGAATGAAAATGGCGAGCAAAAAACAAGGCACCAGCGCGTTGGCCCGCCAACCCAAAGATGCTGTCCCGGGAGACGAAACTGTCCGGGTGCCACAGTATTTTATAAATGGAACTGAGTTTACTCTCATAGATTTTGGGGCTGGTTACAAAGTTGTCCTGGGTTGACGGAAGGCACTTAATTAAACCGTCCGAGTTAGCGTTTCGCTTTTATTAATTGTCAGGCATTTTAAAGTCAACCTTCATCTCTTTTAAATATTCTTCAAGTGGACCAAGGCCAACCTCTGCTCGTCTGCTATTCACATTCTTTATGTCAATAGTTTTATATAATACATACTTCCCGTCTATCATTTGAACTTGCGAACCATAAATTTGTGGTCGATCATTTAACAACTCAGTTCTATCAATTAATAGTGCTAATAAATCTGGATCAGCATTGCCTTTTGTTACTGCCTCTTTCATCATTGGTAAATACTTCTCCATCGTGGTCTTGTTTGAGTGTTGAATAACAAAAAATAAGGCTCTATTGCCATCATTACCAATTGCTTCAGGTCCAAGCCATCCATAATGGTCAAGTATGTCTGTGACCTTTATCAAACTCATTGAGTCATTATATGCAATTACTTTCCAAAGTTTTTTAATTGTATCTGATTCATTGCCAAATTCTTTCCGAACACTTCTAATAATTGGGCGATATTTCTGATCGATTTTTAAAATACTATCAAGTTGCTGAATTATCTCATTCCGTTTTGCTTTCGTCAAACTATCAGGTTGAATAAACCAATTTGGGTTACAAGCATTGAAGGTTTTGGCATGAATTACTCCAACGGCAAAAAACAAATTAATAGCAGTAATAATTAATGGTTTAAACATACTTTTCATATTAGTTGAGTGATCATTTTCTAGGGTCCCGATCTTGTAGTCAGCCACTCAGAAGTGAACGCTAACGTTTAGTATAAGAATAGTAGCCGACTACATGGCACTTTTCTATCAAGTTACACGAAAGTTGTAGCGGGCTACACCCCTAGAATTTACTACTGTCACGGCTATTATTTTTATACATTGTTGGCTGTTGGGCGTTTCTATAACTTAATCTTCCAATAATTTTGTTAGCATTTTTCTTAAAATCCCATAGCTTTTTTTATTACTGCCATTTCTTCTTCTGAAGTCAACATTTTTAATAATTCAAATGCAA
>PLLX01000052.1 GCA_003141415.1 Bacteroidales bacterium | reverse complement strand
AAGGTAGGCGGCTCAAATATTGCGAAAGGAATTATAAGGATTTGCTTATGGGGCACAATAGCGATGGCAGTTACTGCCTTTGTTGGTTATCTGTTCGGAGTAAAGACCGGTTGATAAAACAAAAGTATTTATAAAAAAACACAAATATTTTAAACTTATTCCAAAATATACGGCAGACAAAACGCCAGCAGGTAACAGCACCACCCGCTCTTATGATGAATTAAAAGTACTTGACAATAAAGTTCTCGTATGTCCAGACAGTTTTAAAATTAATCCTAAACCTAACTCGGACGATTATTGCCTTTGCTAGTCCTGACAATTCTGCTATTTTTAAGTCTCTTATAAGTGGCTTATCCTGCTAGATTTTGCTCAACTTGCTCAGGATTGGATATTTAGAATCTTAAACACATCTGTCCTGAATATTGAAAAATTGCCATTTTGAGGCACTTTAACAAAAACGTTATAAAAATTAAATCAAATTACCCCTGTTTTTAGCCAGTTTTAGTCTAATTATCACTGTTTTTGGAGTGTTTTTTGATACCTCTACAGATGACATTTTTTATTGAAATATTCGTGTTACACAATCAGCCATTTTAGCGGTTTTTTGACATGAGGAAGCGAGGATATTATAATATCCCCCTTTAACTTACGTATGTTGAGATCCCCCCTATCTGGTACTATCATAAATTTAACCCCCGTCACCTTAACATTACTTTTTTATAGCACACATCCAAATTCAGCAATCATTTCATTTTTTCTTTGAATACTTGAGAGCACGAGAATCACCTCATATCAGCAGCCCCTATGCAATGTCAGGGGGAAAATCCCTCCGTAATGTTTAACCAAAATTAAATTACAAACATGGTAACAATCGTTGGACTTGAAAAAAGAAAAGCTGCTGATGGGAAAGAATTCAATGTTATGAATCTCCAGGGCAGCGTTGAGGTTGCTATATCAAAGGCAACCGGGAAACCTTATCTGACAGCAAGGAAAACTTCCATTCCCTGCACATTTGATGAAGTCATGGCTAAATCTCTAATTGGTCAGCAATTACCTGGGGAGATTGAGTGTATGGAAGTAGATGAGTATGATTTTCTGGTACCTGGTACAAAGAAGAAGATCAAATTGAATCATTCATACCGTTACTCAGCAGAACCTGTCTCCATTAGCGAGGTTGTGGGATAATGCTGATTTCAAACCACGGTTGGGGTTATGTCGAAAGGCATAACCCTTTTTCATTACTAATCATTAAGACCTACAATAATGGATACAAAAACTATCACTAAAGAATTAAGTCAGTTCCATGGTACAGCTGAATATCACAAACACTTATTCCCTGGTATATCTCCTATACTAATAACTGATGGCTGCAAGTATATCAGGGATTCATGTAATGCTTACTGGCTATTCGATGCGTTATTAAGCTACCAAACACATAACGCACTCAGGGATGTAAATTTCCAGGTCTGGGAGTTTAGACGACTAAAGAAAGATTTGTCCAGGGTACTTACTTGTAGACAGGATTCTGACAAGAAACCAATAATTACCCAGTTTATTGAATTCTCTGACTTTCCATTGGATTGTATTAAGATCTGGGTTATAGACAAAGTTGCATTATTACCTTCAGAGTATTAATTATGACTGACAATGAGAAACGAAAATATATCGAGGAGATATTTAAATACTGCAAAACGGACAGTATTCTAGTCATGTCAAAAATGGGTCAATTACAGCGCTTACAATGTCCATTCGAAGTGGTTGTGATATCAAATGTAGGCGAACTTTACAAAGGGCTGATATGCCTTGTTTCAGCCGTTAAAATTGATTTGAGCCTAATTGATGTATATATCATAAGGGATAAAGCCTATTACTTCTTCAATTTCAGAGTATTACAACGCAAATAAACGCATTCCAGCTATTAGGTCGAACAGAACCGAACTCTGGATATTTAGTCGAGTTATGCTGCATTTTCTTTATTGTTGTTCTGAGATGGTTCACCTCGACTTTAAGTAATCAAGAACCACTGAAAACCAACAGTGCTAATTCCATCCATCATGTCTGAAAAGATTTTGGTGGATGGATTTCTTAATTTTATAATACCATTTCACACAATTAGTTAATTGATTGATCGAAATAGCAATTTTATACAGTATAATTCCATGCCCAGATTTGAGATTCTGTAACATGTGGCCATCATTTTAAATATTAATAGTATTATTGTATAAATAACTATTTACATGCCACAAAATATAGATTTAGTATTGCCCTGTTATAATCCACCAGACGATTTTGTGGGAATGGTGGATTCATATTTTCAGAATTTAAAAGCTTATTATCCAGATCGCCAGCTGAATCTATTTATAGTAAACGATGGATCTACCTGTAATTTTACTGATATTCAAATTCAACAATTACTTATGATTCAGGAATCTGTACATATAGTTTCTTACTGCTCAAATCAGGGTAAAGGTTATGCTTTACGTAAAGCGGTTGCAGAAACTACTTCACAGTTGATCATATATACTGATTATGATTTCCCCTTTCGTATCGAAAGTATGTTGAGATTAATTGAGGAATTGGATAAAGATGCTGATATAGTTCTTGTCAGCCGAAGTCAAGACTATCTAGATGTCATACCTTTTGAAAGAAAAATCTTTTCAGTGATGTCCAAACAAATGAACAGGGTCCTTTTAGGAATGAAATACTTTGAAACTCAGGGAGGGTTAAAGGGTTTTAATCAGAAAGGAAAAGAACATTTTTTGAAAACTACTATCAATGAGTTTCTTTTTGATACAGAATTTATATATAGAGCCTCCTTGGATAAGGATGTTCGCATAGTAAATATTCAGGGAATTACGAGAGAAGACATTAGACCAAACAGAATTCCCATACGAGTGGTAAAAAAAGAATTGATTAATTTTTTTAAGATTCTTATGATAAAAAGATCTGAATGATATTATTAAGTTTTGATATTGAGGAATTTGACCTGCCGTTAGAACACAGTGTAGATTTATCATTTGAAAAGCAAATAGAGTATTCTAAAGAAGGTACCAGAATTATTCTTGAATTATTAAAAAAATATCAGGTAAAAGCTACTTTCTTTTGCACAGCTATCTTTGCAATAAATGCCAGGGAATTGATAGAGGATATCATTCAACAAGGCCATGAAGTAGCTTCACATGGGTATAATCATGCATCCTTTGTTAAAGAAGATTTGGCTAGATCTAAAAACTTGTTAGAGGAGATGACAGGTCGGCCTGTTAATGGCTATAGAATGGCTTATATGATGAAAAACGATATTAAGGATATTGCTGATGCAGGATATATTTACGACTCATCGATAAATCCAACATTTATTCCCGGGCGCTACAACAATTTGTATCTATCTCGTACCTGTTATCTGGATCATGGCATATTAGAACTACCGGCTTCGGTATCACCGTTAGCACGTGTACCATTATTCTGGTTGAGTATGCATAATCTACCTTTTCGTTTTTACATTTATTTGTGTAAACGAGCACTTAAAAAAGATAGATACTTGAATGTTTATTTTCACTCATGGGAGTTTTCTTCACATCTGCATGATAAAGGGTTGAAAGTCCCTTTTATTGTACGAAGAAACACTGGAAATAAACTTCGTAATAAATTGGAGCATATAGTTCAGTTATTTCTTTCCCAAGGAGAGTCCTTTCAATCTATTAATGATTATGTGAATAAGTATTTGGATCAAAATGGGATTAAGAAATGATGAATAGATTTTTGTTGAAATTAGATACTCTTACGGATAATAAGATTAGAATCTATAGCATAGGTTTATTACCTACACTTTCGATATCATTTAGAGAGGTAATTAAATCGACCTATATTAATTTTCAAATATTTTCTTTTGGATCATTTGATTTCTGGAATGGTGTTAATCCTTATTTACATTATTTACATTGGAACCATTTGTCACTTCTAGGCAAACCTCTTGATTCTTATCTTTATAGTCCGTAGTCCTCAATTCTTTTTAAACCATTCACACTTTTGCCTGGATGGTTAGGTGTCTACTAAATCTATACTTATAGTTACGAAAATAGATATTCAATCTCGGTTTTCATTATCTTTCAAACATCAAACAGAAAAGGTTACTTTCCCCACCAGTCAGGATGAGCAAGTATTTGTATTCTGTCACCAGGTTTGCTGTCATCAAGTTTTTTCAGGATTCCATCAAACCCCTCTGGATCATTCCATTTTCCACCTGAATCAGAATAGTATATATTAAAATTAATAAAATATGCTTCGTATTCAAATCCGTATTCTTTGAGACTATGTTGTCCAATAAGATATTTCTCCTGATTATATTCTAAAGTATCTTTTTTGGCATAATCTGAAAACATCATATAATTTGGAACAGTTGCTTTTGCTATTGGAGAACCATGGGCAGCTGTGCCATATATTGGGATATTCAATGAATTATAAAAAGCTAACTCATTTTGATTAAAAACAAAGGGATCCAACTTATTTGAAATCATAACAGTCAGTAAATCATTATGAATACCTATTTCAGCTCCATTATCATATAATTTTTTATATAATCTACTCATACTTCTATTTCTTACAACGCCTGATAAATTAAAATATCCGTAATAATCAGCTGTAGCCAGAATATAGTAAGTCGACCTTATCCCATTGTCTTTTTCAATTTTTGACATTTCAAGTGCTTTAAATGGATTAAAATCAATATCATGTCTCAAACCAACTACAACTTTGGATTCATCAAATGTGTTCCTCATTTCATTAATAGGCATAACAATGAATTTATCTTGCTTTAACTTACTTAGAAGTTCTTTGTACTGGTTCCAAGTGAAAATTGCCCGAAAGTCGTACTCGTTTCTGATTATTCTTTCAGTTTCTGCATATAGAGAATCAATTGGAGGGATAATTGGGGATTTAGCTGCGGAATCAATATCCTTCTTACAGCCATTAATTAGTAAAAGAATAACTCCAATAATTATTAGATTATGACTTCTTTTCATTTTAGTTAATCATCAGCCAAATGTAGAAGTAAATGGGATACAAATTTAGAGATCTTATATAATTCTTTTAATAATTAAATGTTAAATAAATTGCTTGGTCCAAAGGTGTTCGGGTTTGCTCTCTTTATGTTGCATTAGATTATATTTAAGAGATGTAACTCATTAAACAACTCAATCTAAAGATTCTCAAGAATCACTGAAAACTAACATTGCTAATCTCACTTACCCGGTTCCTCGAAAGGGGGACTTGGATGAGTGATTATAAAAAATTAATTTAATAATTTAATTTCATTATTATGTATTCATTAAACAAAATGACCGATGATGATATTCCAATTCCTATTACGCATATATGTAAGCCAGAGAGGTTAGGCAAGGATATGACAGGATTGGAATTACATGAATTTGGCTTGTCATTATTTATGACTTACCTCGTGGTACAAGATGGTAAACTTATTGCTGTTATTATGAATCCTGAAAATGGTGCCCCCAATATGGTTGTTGAAAACCCTCAAAAGGTATTATTACATATTTGGGTTAAAACGGACCTGGCTCCAATTATTCCAGTGCATGAACGAAATGAGACACATGATGCAATTGTCGAGGCATCAAGAAAGTATGGTGCAAAACCATGCTTCGCAAGCATTACAATAAGCAGTGCCTCTAAGGAAGGTAATTTAATACCAAAATGTGGAAGTGAATATTATGCAATGCTAAATGAGTTTGAAAAAATATGAGCTAACCGATTAACCAAATTCATTGACACAGATAAAAGATGTTCAAGTTGTTCTCTTTATGCTGCATTGCAGAATTCTTGAATCTAGGGTATGCAACACATATAGCACCTCTATCTCAAGAACCACTGAAAATCAACAGTGCTATTTCCATCCCTCGTGGTTTAATTGATCATGGGGGATGGATTTTTATTTAGAATAGATTTAATTGTTCGAGTTTTACCTTATTGAATGCGAAATAAGAAATATTATAAGCAAGAAAGCTTCATGGAAATTATTCCTACAAAGATAAATGCCTTGGAGAGTTTCTATTATTGATAAGTATTTTCTTTAATGCTTTGAGAATACAAAACCCTTGTGAGAACATCAGATTTTGTCCAGAATTACAATTTATCTTTACCGCATGAATAATTAACAATGAAGATCCTGATAATTGAAGATGAGAAAGAGCTTGTCGGGGTTATAAAAAAATTCCTTGAGCCAGAAGGATTTTTGTGTGAATCAGCTTATTCGTATTTTGAAGCAGAAGATTCTCTATTATCCTACAATTATGATATTATCATTCTTGATCTTACTCTGCCTGGTGGAAATGGGCTTGACCTAATTAAGCTTATAAAGAAAACGAATAGGAAAGCCGGCTTACTTATCGTGTCTGCAAAGAACTCCCTTGATGACAAGATCAGGGGACTTGACATGGGAGCTGATGATTACATCACAAAACCTTTTCATCTTGCCGAACTTAATTCTCGTATTAAATCGCTTGCGCGAAGGCGACATTTTGACGGATCAAATGAATTAAGTTTTAACGAGATAAAAATAAATACAGATTCAAATGAGGTCTTTATTAACAACAACATACTTGACTTGACAAAGAAAGAATATGAGATTATACTTTATTTCATAGTAAACCGAAATAAAGTTATTACACGTGAATCAATTGCTGAACACGTCTGGGGAGACAATATCTCTTATGCTGATAATTTTGACTTCATATATAGCCATATAAGGAATATCAGAAGAAAAATTAAACTTAATAATGGGAGGAACTATATACACAACATGTACGGATTAGGTTATAAATTTTCTGAAAGATGAGGCTCCTTCAAAAGACAAACAGAACCTATTTCCTTATTTCAGGAACAGTCTTTATAATTGCCGGAGTTGTATTCTATTTTGTTATTAGCTCTTTTTTCAAAGACCAGCTAAATGAAAAGCTATTTCATGACATAAAAAACATAACAAGATCCATTAAAAGAGATGGCACTTTACCAAACTATTATCCGTTTATCGATATAAGAGAAGTCCCGGCACAATCAGAACGGTCATTTAGAATCATCGATACTCTTATTTTTAATGAATTCGAAAAAAGAGAAATCCTTTTTCGGCAAATAAGTCTGATACATGTCATTAATGGAAAAGAATACTTCATTGCAGCCAGGGATACTCTGATTGAAGAAGATGATTTACTTGAAGTTATTGCGATAGTGACAAGTTCTGTTTTTATATTTCTTCTTGTCAGTCTTTATTTCATCAACCGGAAACTATCATTGAAGATCTGGCAACCATTCTACAATACGTTGGATGAACTTAAAGAATTTTCTTATGACAGGACAGGATTCAAGCTCTCATCCAATAGTCAGCTTTATGAATTCACAGAACTCAATAAAACACTAGAAAAGCTTACTCAGAAGGTGATTTCAGACTATCAGTCATTAAAAAGGTTCACGGAAGATGCCTCTCATGAAATTCAGACTCCTCTTGCAGTCATTCAATCAAAACTCGAGACACTAATGCAGTATCCCAGATTAAAAAAAGAGCAGGCTGAACTTATCAATTCAGCTTATGTTTATACTCTCCGTATCTCGAAACTTACAAAGACTTTGTTACTGCTGACTAAAATAGCAAATGACCAATTCCCGGAAAAAAGCACAATAAACCTCTCTGAGCTTCTCGATGAGAAAATAAGAATGTTCGAAGATCATATTTTAGAAAAATCCCTGACTCTGAATAAAGAGATTAAACCAGGATACATTCTTGAAACCAATTTTTTTATGACTGAATCGATGATAATAAATCTAATCGGTAATGCTGTAAAACACAATATCACTGGCGGCATGGTTAATATAAAATTAGATAAAAATTATCTTGAAATATCAAATAGTGGCGAACCATTGTCTGTAAGTGCATCCAAACTCTTTGACAGATTTTATAAAACCGACAAGTCATCTGATTCACCTGGGCTTGGCCTTGCAATAGTCAGGGAGATTTGTAGGCTTAATAAATGGGAGATTAATTATATATATGAAGATAACCTGCACAAAGTCGTATTAAATTTCTAAATCCAAAATCTGTACAGATTCGACCAGTATATTTATGAGATTAAAACTAAAAAATTAAACAAATGAAAAAATTGATCTTCATTTTGACAGGCATTTTCCTGTCTTTATCAGGTCTTAATGGCCAGAATGCACCTAATGGTTATAAGATTGTTCAGCAGATCCATCTTGAGGGAGACGGTGGTTGGGATTATCTGAATGCTGATGATGCTACCGGTATGTTATATGTTTCTCATGGGAAAATGGTAAATGTAATAGACATGACTACCGGTAAAAGTGTTGCTACCATAACAGATGTTAACGGTGTCCATGGAATAGCTATTGCAGCGGAATTTAATAAGGGATTCATAAGTAATGGCCCTGATAGTAACGTAACCGTATTCAATACAAAAGATTACACTGTCATTAAAAAAGTACAAGTAACAGGGAAGAATCCAGATGCAATTATCTTTGAACCCTTTACAAAGACTATAATTACTTGGAATGGTCGTTCATCAAATGCTACAGTAATTGATGCGAAAACAGACGAAGTCATACAGACTATTCCGTTGGCAGGAAAACCAGAGGCAGCAGTAAGCGATGGGAAAGGGAACGTGTTTGTGAATATTGAAGATAAGAGTGAAGTTTGTATGATTAACGTTAAAAACTGGAAGGTAGAACAAACATGGTCAATAAGTCCTGGTGAAGGACCAAGCGGACTTGCACTCGATATTATAAATCATCGTCTCTTTAGTGCTACTGATAAGCTGATGGTTGTGTTGGATGCAGAGACAGGAAAGGTCATTACAACAGTCCCCACAGGAGGTCGTGTGGATGGCGCAGGCTTTGATCCGGGTCTAAAACGTGCCTACAGTTCTTGTGGAGAAGGAGTACTTACAGTAGTCCAAGAAGAGAATCCGAATTCATTCAAAGTGCTTGCAAATGTACCAACACAAGCTGGCGCCAGGACTATCTCGGTAAGTGAAAAAACTCATAGGATTTATTTGCCGACTGCTGAATTTGGACCTACTCCTGAGAAAACGGCCGATAATCCCAGACCACGTCCTACAATGAAACCAGGTACATTCACGGTTCTCGTTGTTGAACCCTTAAAATAGTTTCAACATATTATTAGTTAAAAGCTTTTCAGCCTGTGACTATATAAAATTAAATCCATTCATCCTAGGTAATTCATGGATGGACGGATTTATATTTTAATTGTTTCCGGTATTTCATAACTCTGATATAAGCTATATCTGAGTAGGTCATACCTAAAATAATCTTATTTGCTTAATTTCTATCATATTAATTTTAACCCAATAAATGAAATCAATCCTTTTAATTTTAATAGCAGTTCTATCAATGAACTATGCTTATTCACAAAAAATAAGTGAATCACAAGTGCCTGCCCCAGTAAAAGCAAAATTCCAAGTTTTGCATCCTGACATAAAGAAAGTAAGTTGGATAAAACACAAAAAAGGAGGATATGAAGCAGAATTTAAACAAAATAATACGGAATTCGGAGTATCCATTGATTCAATTGGTAATTTAATTGAAACAGAGATGGATATGAAGGTTTCTGAATTATCAAAGGAAATTCATGAGTATGTTGCAAAGAATTATCCCAACCATATTATAACCGAAGCTGCTCAAATTACTTATACTGATGGGAAACCTATGTATGAAGTCGAAATAACCAAAGAGAAAGAGAGTGCAGATTTGCTTTTTGACAGTTCCTTTAAATTTGTTAAAAAGGGCCATTTTTAATAGTATAATATCTTTTTAATCATTTAAAATAGTCTAAAATGTCGCACTTGCCCTTTTTCCTGCTTAAAAAGTTGTATTCCAGACGGAGACATTCATCTGGGGTGTCGATTCTCTGTTAAGATTAATGATTGACTCCGATGTATTTTTGGATTGAATTTCAAATACTAGATCCCATGATTTTGACCCAACTTGGATTAATTAAATTAACCATCCTTAATTGAAATTAAATACTTGTTGTTGAGTTATGTATGGAATATGAGTATTACTAACCGAATAAGTTCAAGATTTCCGGTATTTGCACTAATGGTCTAATTATTAATATTTTTTAACATTTAATTTATATTCTCTCCAAGTTTTCTCCAAGTTCATTATCTTACTTTGTATATTCTATTTAATTATCAAATCCTGAATGGATCAAACTCTTAAACGAAGCTTTAAACTTATGAATTCACATCAAAATAAATCTATTATTTTTATTGTAATTCTACATCTCTTCCTTTGCATAATTGTAAACGCTCAATCAAAACCAAATGGGTCATTATCTGGGAAAGTATTCGATAAATCTACTAACCAACCACTTGAATATGCAACAATTTCATTAATAAGCAAACCGTCAGGAAAGATAATAACAGGTACTGTGTCAGATACCAAAGGGGCATTCGTTATATCAAATATTCCATTTGACACTTACCAGGTCTATATTGAGTTTATTGGTTTTGAAAAAGTAACATTAGACAACGTAATCATAAAAAGCGATAGGCGCTCTGTTTCCCTTGGGACTATTTCTCTTTCTTCTTCAACACATAATCTTGAAAGTGTGATAGTAATGGGAGATAAACCGATTGTTGAAAATAAAATTGATAAAATTGTATACAATGTTGCTAATGACATTACTTCACAGGGAGGAGCAGCAATTGATGTACTCAAAAAGGTACCACAAGTAACAGTTGATATTGATGGGAATGTGGAATTACAGGGTAATTCCAACATCCGTTTTCTGATCAATGGGAAACCTTCAAGTGTATTTGGAAACAGTCTTGCTGATGCTCTTGCATCAATTCCAGCAAGTCAGATTAAAAGTATTGAGGCTATCACTAATCCTGGAGCAAAATACGATTCACAAGGTACAGGAGGAATCATAAATATTATTCTGTATGACAATAAAATGCAAGGGGTAAATGGGAATATAAACCTATCGGCAGGTTCAAGATTGGAGAATGGTTCGATGAATTTGAACATAAGACATAATAAATTTGGTATCAATGCATTTTTTAGCGGTAATGCTGCATTAAAATCTGAAATGCCATATTCTCAAAACCGTTTCGCCACTGATACTTCTGCTAAAACAATTAACAACATGCTGCAAACGAGTCGTACAGATTTTATTAGAAATGGCTTTCGGTCCGGTATTGGTTTGGACTGGGATATTACAAAAAATGATATTATTACCGGCTCTTTGGGCTATAATCAGTTTAGCAACAGTAACCAGGGACTCACAAATCAGGAACAACTTACGACGGATTATTCTTCTAATCCAATTTCTGATATACTTACTTTACGTAATTCAGACAGTCGTTCCAGTGTCAACTCTATTGATTATAGCCTTGACTACAAAAAGAAATTTAAAAATGAAGGGCAGGAGTTGGATATAGTGTATAATGCAAGCAACGGGAGACCATATAGTACTTATATACAGTCTCAATCTTTTGAAGGACAACTGATCCCGTTTTCAGGGTCATCAAGCACTAATCCTGGAACAGATAATGAAAATAATTTATCAATTGACTATGCACATCCTGTAAATAAAAATTTCTTAATTGAGACAGGGGCAAAAATAGGAAGCGAGAATATTACAAGCATAGCAAATGTAAACGTTTTAGACACCATCAAAAATGAGTATGTGAATGATGCATTACAATCATATAAATTGAATTACAAGATGAATGTTTATGCAGGATATCTTTCCGCTAACTTTAAACTGTCAAATTGGCTTAATGTAAAGCTAGGAGCAAGATATGAATACACTCAGGTTAAGATTGATCTGTCCAATACTACTATACCTTCATATGGTACTTTTGTACCCTCAATTGTTTTGTCACACGATTTTAATAAAAGCCAATCTATAAAATTGGCTTATGGGAAGCGTATTGAACGTCCTGAATATAGAGATTTGAATCCCTTTATCAATTTAAGTGACCCATATAACATTTCAACAGGAAATCCTCTCTTGAAACCCGAGATTGGAAATAATTTTGAATTAGGATACAGCAATACATTCAAAAAGGGGGGTAATATTTATATATCATTAATAGAACGCATAAACACCAGCGATATTAAATCGGTTACCACATTTTATCCTACCTACCTGATAGGTGATTCAACTTACACTAATGTATCGGTTACAAACCGACAAAATATTGGAGAAGAATATAATACAGGTATTAGCGCATCAGGTTCATATCCTATAACTACAAAATTAAATTTGCGTGGAAATCTTATGGTTTTACATCGTTATACTGTAAATAATACAGGAATCGGCGACCAGTCATCGGGAGTAAGAGTCAGGTTTAATATGAATGCAACTTACCAGATGAATAAAGATCTCGTATTTGAGTTATTTGGTTTTTATAGCTCAGCAACACAAAATATTCAGGGTAAGACTCCACAGTTTTTCATGTATAATTTCGCTCTAAGAAAGCTATTCTGGGATAAAAAAGCCAGCTTTGGATTTACAGCTACAAATCCATTTAACAAATACGTAAGACAATTATCAACAATTTCTGCTGAAAGCTATACATCAACTACAATTCGTATGATGCCATTGCGATCTTTTGGAATCAGTTTTATGTACAAATTTGGTAAGATGGAATTTAGTAAGAAGAAGGAGGAGGATAATAGTAATTTTATGAATGATACCTCTCAATGAAAAATGCAGTGCTATTAAGGTTATTAAAAGTTCGATTTGCTCACTTTAGTTTCATTGCAGAATAAAATGGTCTCAAAAATGCAACTACTTTACTCACAATATTTTTAGATTTTTTAAAACCACTGAAAATCAACAGTGCTAATTCCATACCCCAGGTCTCCATTTAGGGGACTTGGGTGGATGTATAAAACTAACCGTAAGGTTTTTGAACCATATCAGACAAGCTCTTTTTGTAATACCGGGGAAAATCCTTTTGATATAAATGTGTAATATTTATTTCGAAAGAAGGTAAGAGAATCAATGTTTGAAAGATCAAGAGTGTGCACAACAAGTCTTAGTCGTTTATGATTGAAAAGAATAGCAATTGTTGAGATGAATGAAGCTAATATTTTTAGAAAATAGAGTTCGTTTTTTTTATCACTTGCCAGAGAAACTGGTAGTGAAAAAAAGCGTTTACTTTTAAAACTAATGAACAGTAGCTTCTCAATGTACAATGGAGACAAGCTTTTTATAAATTTCCAGCCTTCTGGGTTTGCTATCCAGCAGGGCGGACAAATACCTGTATTAGTATGAAGTATTTCATTTAACTTGTTGTATCTAAGACTGTTTATGTCTGCCTGATAGAAAAGCCAATGGCCTTGACCATATTTAGCCGGATTAAACTGACCACCAAAATCCGGAGTTAAATGATTGTTGTATAGTTATGTATGTTAAGTTTAATCTGACCGGCCAAATGTGGTCAATAAGTCCGGTTTTTGCAATTTATATCTCGTATCAATAAATAATACATCAAAGATACATGAATATCAAATGCTACAGGTGTTGTATAAATCATTGAATTTGTTGAAATTAAAAATAGATATGTTAATGAAATAAAGAGAGGCCACGATAAATTTTCACGTTCCAACCTCACTTATATGCGACTATTTTACATTTGCTATAAAAAAAGTGAGACAGTGTCTCACCAATGGTGTTCTCTTCGCTCACTTTATGTATTTTACTTCCGTTTCGTGAGCCGACCCCATGTAGGACACACTCTTAAATACAGCATTAAGAAGTATGATGTCATTCTGCTTCTTGATGGGATACTTCGAGGGGTATCAACAAAAGGGATTATCATTCGTAACGATAATGGCAGCCAATTTCTTGCCCATAATATCAGAAAGTATCTGACACAAAATGATATTATACAAGAATTTACGCATATTGTAACCCTGGAAAAGAACTCTTATATTGAGGCTTGGCATAGCCGCCTTGAGAGAGAGTTACTGAAAAGAACATGGTTTGACAGTATTTATCATTCTAGAGAAAAACTCGCTGCTTACTATCTGATTTACAATTATCGCCGTAAGCACAGATCATTAAAGAGAAAGAGTCCATATCTATATTTGAAGACATTTTACCCGGATTTTGCCGATTAACACCCGTTCGCATTTTCCGATTCTTTGTCAAGAGTAGCTTCGGTTGTGATGTTGCCTCGTGTGTCTACTTGTCTAGCTCTTGACAAAACAAGAAAGGAAAATGAGATTTTTGTGACATCGGGGAATCAGAAAATATTACTAAATTGAAATCAGATTTTTGTCCAGTTTATTGGGGTTCGATACACTTGAGTTAATTAGTTGAATTTTCTATAAAAGATAATTTATGTATGAAGATAGGGCCTTCTATTATTAACGAATCATTGCTCCGTTTAAAATCCCATTTATGGGAAAATGACCTTTCGCAAAAATATGCCGATGGACTACCACCCCTGCGTTCGGAATTATTCAGTGCCGAACAGATGGAGCAGTATGGCAAAACCTTAGCAGGTTTACATATTCTGGGTCC
>PLLX01000163.1 GCA_003141415.1 Bacteroidales bacterium | reverse complement strand
GGATTCTTTTCTTATGATCCGGCAGCCAATAAATTTGAACACTTCGGATTAACGGGTGACGGGAAAGGAACTAACCTGAATTTCATACTTGATATTATTCCTGAGGATGACCGATATCTTTTGCTTGCTGTTGATCAGGGTGGGATAAACCGCTTCGACAAGTTATCCAAAACCTTTGAATATATAATGTATGAAAATTCAAATGATGACGGACTTAATAATAATGGAATATGGTGTTTCCACAGAGACAGGGAGGGAATTCTTTGGATTGGTACTTCTGGCGGAGGAATAAATTATTATAATCCTAAAAAAGAAAGGTTCAAATTATTTACACATAATAGTAATAATCCCAAATCACTGTCTTACAATTTTACGGTCAATTTATTTGAAGATCATGAAGGTTTGATCTGGATCGGAACAGATGGCGGAGGGATAGATGTTTATAATCCAAAAACCGACAGTTTTGAAACATTTAAACACGATCCGGATAATCCCTACAGTATCAGCGGGAATGTAATACGTGGCATCGCAGAAGATAAAGATCATGACATGTGGATCGGAACCTGGGATGCCGGTCTTAACAAATATGACAGAAAAACAGGGCGGTTTATCAGGTTTTTGCCTGATGAAAAAAATCCTGCAACCATATCAAATAAGACTATCTGGAATCTATTTATAGACCATAACAACAATTTATGGATAAGTATCTATAACATTGGTATTGATTTGTTTGACATCAAAACAGGAGTTATAAAACGATTCAGATACAAACCGGAGATTCCCGGCTCGCTAAGCGGAAATAATTGTTGGTTCTATTTTGAGGATCAGGAAAAAAAGATGTGGATTTGTACACAGAATGGGTTGGATCTATATGACAGCTTAACGAATTCTTTCAAAGTTCTTCATTTCCCTGATAATGATATCGGTGCATTTTATAAAGATAAAGCAGGATATATTTGGGTTGGAACCAACACTAAGGGTCTGTTTATGTGTAACAAGGACGGGACCATTCTTAAAACTTATGATGTAACTAATGTTTTGCCCAACAATAGAATTCATGCAATTACCCAGGATAATAATGGTGATATCTGGATTTCCAGCAACAAGGGTATTAGCAGGTTAAATCCTGAAATTCAGAGTATTAGAAATTATTCAAAAGAGGATGGTTTGCAGGGCGACCAGTTTTATCAGCAATCATTTCTTAAAACCCGGAAAGGGGAATTGTACTTTGGAGGATATAGCGGTTTAAATTCATTCTATCCTGACAGCCTTAAGGACAATGACTTCATTCCGCCCGTTTATATAACAGATTTTCAAATATTCAATAAACCAGTGGTTTATGCAGTCCCCGGAGCCCAGTTTCAGACACATATTAGTGAAGCAAAAGAGATTAAACTTAATTGGGACCAATCAGTCTTTTCGTTTTCATTTGCCGCCATTAATTATATCCATCCAAAAAAGAATCAATATTCTTATATAATGGAAGGTTTTGAAAAAGATTGGAACTCTACTGATGCTTCCCGTAGATATGTTACATATACAAATCTCGACCCTGGTGGATATACTTTTAGAGTGAAAGCATCAAACAATGACGGTGTATGGAATGAAATAGGAACTTCACTAAAAATAATTATTCTGCCTCCATTCTGGAAAACCTTGTGGTTTAAAACTCTTATATTGTCTATTATTATCATTTTAATAATCTCAATTTTCCGGTTGCGTGTCCGTCAATTGAAAAAGCAAAAGATACTTCTTGAAAAATCAGTGGCAATAAAGACTGCTGAATTAGCTGAACTCAATGCCTCAAAAGATAAATTCTTTTCAATAATCGCGCACGATCTGAAGAACCCTTTCAATATTATTATTGGTTTCAGTGATATGATGAAAGAATCAATAAGATTAAATGATCCTGCAACATTTTATGAGTACACAGTGATGATAAATACTTCTGCAATTCAGACATTGCGGTTGCTTGAAAACCTACTCGAATGGGCAAATTCACAGCGCGGAAAACTATCCTTTACCCCTGTACCAGTAAACTTAAACGAACTTGTAAAGGATGAATTTATTATGGTCGATGAGATGGCGATTGGCAAAAACATTAAACTTAAAAGCTATGTGAATGATTCTTTAACGATAGTGGCAGATAAGAATATGATCAGAACAATATTGCGGAATCTTATTACAAATTCTGTTAAGTTTACTTATAAAAATGGTCAGGTGACGGTAAATGCCGTAAACTATAATAATCATATTGAAATAGCTGTCTCTGATACAGGTATCGGAATGTCAAAAGAAACCATTTCAAAACTTTTCAGAATCGATGCCAACCTTTCAACCCGTGGTACCGAGGATGAAAAAGGTACCGGCCTTGGACTATTCTTATGTAAAGAATTTGTTGAGAAACATGATGGAAAGATATGGGTAGAAAGCGAAGAAGGGAAAGGCAGTACCTTTAAATTTCTTCTTCCTTTGGATATAACCAGGCCGGATCATACTATTTAGGTACCCTCTAGAAAAAATGATTATGAAAAAGTCATCTGAATTTTCTCAGACACTGCCATTTTATCTTTTTACAGCCGGCGTTTTCTTAATTATTGTTTGTAAGGATGTTTTCTCAAATGGAATGTTTCTTGATGGATTGATTTATTCAACGGTATCTAAAAACTTAGCCAATGGCATCGGTACTTTTTGGAATCCCCATTTTACAGCAACCTGCATGCCCGGCTTTCATGAACATCCTCCACTCGCATTTGGAATTCAAAGTTTATTTTATCGATTTTTAGGTGAGAGCCGATTTATAGATAAGGTTTATTCTCTTTTTACTCTTGTAATTGTTGGTTGCATTATTCTGAAGATATGGAATAAATTGGGATACAAATATGGTTGGTTCCCATTGTTTATCTGGCTTATAACGCCCACTGTTTTCTGGGCATCATATAATAACCTGTTGGAAAATACACTCACGATTTTCACTTCTCTTTCTATCTTATTTTATTTAAAAAGTCAGGAGAGCAATAAATATTTTTTCATATTTCTATCAGGAATTACGCTGGCCCTTGGATTTCTTACAAAGGGATTTGTTGCTTTCTTCCCATGGACATTCCCAATCTTATTGTGGCTTTTTCTTAAACGTAAATCATTTTTAAAATCAGCTCTTGATACCGCATTGATCTTTATTTTTAGTTTGGCTCCATTGCTACTGTTAATCTTATTATTCCCTGTTGCCAGACTTAGTCTTCAAACATACATTGATAATCAGGTAATAAGCAGTCTGAAAAGTGTTGTTACCGTTCACTCTCGTTTTGATATAATAATAAGGTTATTCTCTGAATTAGCTCCGGCTATAGGTTTGTGTCTGCTATTTCTGATCTGTGTTCGGATCCGAAAATTCTCAACAATGTTAACGAAAGAAAACAGCAAGAAAGCAATGGTGTTTATATTGCTTGGACTTACAGGCGTTCTACCTGTCATGGTAAGCATGAAACAGAGCGGATTTTACATAATTCCTGCATACCCGTTTTTTGCGATCGGGGCGGGCATTCTGATGTATCCTTTAATTGATTCTCTTTTTATTAAAATGAATTACAAATCAAAGGGATTTCTGGTTTTTAAATGGATTGGATATGGATTATTTTTCTTAGGTATAATACTCTCACTTTATTTTTCAAATCACTTTAGTAGGGATATTAGTAAGATAAAAGACACGTATGCTATTCTGCCGGAAATTCCCCGGGGAAGTGTAATTAATATAAATCCTGACATGTATGATGATTGGAGCCTTCACGCTTATTTTGGCAGGTTTAAAAACATCAGCTTAGACCCTGATCTTAAAACTAAAAGAGATTACTTGTTAATTAAGAATATTGATTACTCAGATACTCTCACTTATAACTATAACATCATTAAACTTAATACTATTGATTATCAGTTATTTAAGATAAAATATTGAGCAGTAATAAGCTGATCGGGAACCTGTCACACTAAATCATGTCTTTTTCTGAAAAATACATGATCGAAAGCAATAATTTTTGGTTTCCCTGATAAGCCGGATAAACCAGAGACTTAATTAAGAACAAAAATGAGAAAAACGAAAAATAACTCATCTAAACTCCTCCATTTTTGGAAAATACTCGGCCCCGGGCTAGTTACAGGTGCCAGTGATGACGACCCTTCCGGCATTGCAACCTACTCTCAGGCAGGTGCTGCTTATGGACTTTCAACCCTCTGGACTGCTCTTATAACGTTTCCACTCATGGCTTCTATTCAGGAAATGTGTGCAAGGATTGGCTTGGTTACTTCCCGTGGTTTAGCAGGAACAATCAAAACCAATTATTCAAAACCTGTTTTGTATTTAATGTTATTCTTTAGTTTTCCCGCAATTATAATGAACATCGGCGCTGATATAGCAGGAATGGGAGCAGTAGGAAATCTTTTAATACCTTCAATAAAGACAACTTATTTTAGTATTGCTTTCACTCTGATACTATTGGTTTTAATTATTTATCTGCCTTATCAAAAAATTGCATCAATTCTGAAATATCTCTGCTTAGTTCTTTTAGTCTATTTATTTGTTCCTTTTTTGCACAAACAAGATCTGATAGCAATATTAAAAGCCACTTTTATTCCAACAATAAAATTTGACAGAAACTTTATCAGTATTCTTGTTGCAATCCTTGGAACTACTATTTCACCTTATCTTTTTTTCTGGCAGACAACAATGGAAGCTGAGGATATGAAGAGTAAGAAAAAATATCTGGTGGTTAACAAAAAAATAATGCAAGAAATGAAACAAGATGTCGATTTTGGGATGTTATTTTCAAACCTTGTTATGTTCTTTATAATTCTCACCACAGGTTCGGTTTTGTTCAATGCCAATATTCATCAGATTGACACTGTTGAACAAGCAGCTCAGGCTCTGAAACCACTGGCAGGAAATACCGCGTATCTGTTATTTGCTGTTGGTGTTCTCGGCACCGGATTCTTAGCAATCCCCGTTTTAAGTGGTTCCCTCTCTTACATTATTACCGAATCATTTGGCTGGACAGAAGGGTTAGACAAGAAATTTCATAATGCAAAAGCATTTTATTTCATCATGGCTATTTCACTTATCCTGGGGTTATCGTTGAATTATATCGGCATTTCGCCAATAAAAGCATTGATTTATTCAGCAATTCTTTATGGATTGACTGCTCCGGTTTTAATTGCAATCATTCTTCATATATCAAATAACAAAAAAATAATGGGCAAAAACACAAATGGGAAAATATCTAATATACTTGGATACGCGGCATTAATTCTGATGACAGTAGCTGGTGTACTTTTAGTTTATACGCAATTTGCAAAAAGCTAAACTGCACCGCAATGTCTGATTTATGAAATCCTGAATTTGATGGTCAGGTAAAAACAGAAAACAATAAACATCAAATGATCGAATACTGGGAATCACGATTTAAAAATGAAGGGGCAATGTGGAAATTTGATCCATCGGATTCCGCAATAAATGCCATGGAATTTTTTAAATATGAGAAGATTAATGAAATACTGATACCTGGCTTCGGATATGGAAGAAATGCTAAGCTATTTATTGATAATGGATTTAAAGTAACCGGGATTGAGATTTCCGGATCAGCAATTGATTTAGCAAGGACAAATGGTATTCAATGTACAATTCATCACGGTTCAGTGACCTCAATGCCATTTGATAATAAACAATATGAAGGGATTTTTTGCTTTGCCCTGATACATCTATTAAATAAAAGAGAGCGCAGGAAGTTCTTAAAGTCGTGTTTTAATCAATTAAAACAGGAAGGAGCGATGGTCCTTACCGTTGCCTCAAAACAAACAGCATTATATGGAAGTGGGAAATATATTAGCAGGGACAGATATGAGATTGCAAAAGGATTAGAAGTTTATTTTTATGATTCCGAATCAGTTCTTAACGAATTTTCAGATTTTGAAATGATCGACTGCAGAACTATTGAAGAGCCTGTAAAATTTATGAAAGGAGAGGAACCGGTGAAGCTTAAATTCGTGGTTTGTAAAAAAAGTAAAACTGCCATCCCGTTTTCCCGGTGATAGTTCAATGAGATCCTCAAAAATGCGAAAAACACAAGCTTTCACAAACCCGATTTTCTTTGAGCATATTTTAATATATTTAAAGAATAAATTATTTACAGAATGAGCAAAGGCAGATCAGCTATAGCTTATATTACCGGAGGTATTATTATTTTAGCAATAATTGTAATACTGGCTAAGGTAATAATTGGAAATTTTTACAGAAAACAGATTCCTTCTCTTCCTGATTTACAATCTCTGTCTGCCCCTCTTAAAGAACAATTATCAGTTACATGTAAGAAAGCATTACGTAATCCAACCGCTGATAATATAGGCATGATGGGAATGGTATATCATTCAAGTGCATATTATGATAAGGCGGCGCTATGCTATAGACTGGCAGTAAAGAAAGATAAAGGGAAATGGATCTGGAATTATTATCTCGGATATTTGAACAGGGAGATGGGGGATTCGAAAACCGCTCTTAGCAATTACAGTGCGGTCACAAAAATAAATCCGAATATATTTCTTGCCTGGTATTATGAGGGTGAATGTTATCAAAAGATGGCTTCATACGATAGTGCAGAGATCGTCTTTAAAAATATTATCAGCCGGATGGACAAGAATGCACTTGTAAAGACTTCAACGCGCTATGATTACTTCCCTCTGGTTACTTATGCTATGTATTACCTGTCCAGAATATACATGAATACTCAAAATGTTGAATTAGCAGAAAAAACTCTCCTGGAAATCATTGATTATCAGCACGCATTTGGTCCGGCTTACCGGCTCCTGGGAAATGTTTATAGAACTAAAGGAGATGACTCATTAAGCAATCATTACCTGCTAAGGGCAAATGATCTGACTGTAAATCCTACTCCGGTTGATACTCTGATTGACAGACTTTCACTCATATCACGATCCGGGATGTACCTTCTTAAAAAAATCGATGAAGCAGAAAAAAATGTTTTTCCCGAATATGCACTTGAACTGGTTAACCATTCTTTAACCTATATACCTGAAAACAATTATTTGATTGCTAAAGCAATTGAACTTTTTCTTGTTAGTGATATGGGTACAAAAGCTCTGCCTTACCTTGACCAGCATATCAAATATTTTCAGAATGATTATGACGAACTGAAGAACGTTGGCGATCTTTTGTACAAAAAAGCGTTTTATTCGCAGGCAATGAATTATTATTCGCATGCGATTAAACTCAAACCTGCTGATAATCAGGTACAATCATGCATGGTTATATGTCTGGCGAAGGAGGGAAAGAAACAACAGGCACTTGAAATGATCAATGAAAAACTTGACGGGAATAAAACAAACCCGGAAGTTATGGCAAATGGAGTAACCCTTCTGCTTAATATTGGGGAGAAAGAAAAGGCCATCACTTTATTAAACAAACTGAGGAGGATTGCTCCTTTAAATACAAAAGGGCTACAGTTTACAGGTATGCTTTCCGAACAAGATGGTAAATTGCAGGAAGCGTTAAATATGTATAACCAGGCATTCAAGAATGATCCTGGCGATTTGACTACGGTAAGATTGCTTGGCAATCTCCTGGTGCGTCAAAAAATGTGGGATAAAGCCATCTTTAATTTCAGGAAGGCCCTGGAATATCATCCAAATGAACCATTTCTCCTCGAAAGGTTAGGAACACTTTTAGTAACATGCAATGATCCAAAACAGAGAAACATCGCCGAAGGCAGGGACTATTGCGAAAGAGCCTTTATTCATACTGCAAGTCATTCGGTCACCTTAATATCTGCAGGGAGAAGTCTTGCAATTGCATATGAAGAACTTGGCGATAAACAAAATGCCTCCAAGGTCATTAAAATGACAATAAACCTCGCAAGAGGAGAGAATGTTCCATCCTTTTACCTTGATGATCTCCGGAATTTACTTAAGAAGTTCAATAACTCAAATTAAGTAAAAGAAGCCTCTGTAGTTGTCTAAAAAGTCCTTAGTTTATCTTGGTGATAACCTTTTTAAGGTCATAATTTTCTTGTTGGTACAGATAATCAGTGACATTAAGCTCGAATCCCCTTATTGCATATTGATCATAAGTGGTAGTAAGTATAATTCTGGAAGTTGATACTGTAGCCTCAAGGAACTGAATACCTGTAAGTTGTTCCATCTGAATATCGAGAAAGATCAGAACATAGTTGTTTTTTTTGAGCCATCAGATGGCATCAATAGCATTGTAAAAGTCCTTAAAAGTTTCAAATCCGGAACTTTGCTGATAAAACCTTCCAGTTTGGATAAAACCAATGGCTCATAGTCAATTGCGATACAGTTAATCTGCAATGATGTTTATTGTGAGTTTTACACGGAAGAGCAAATCGCCTGGCTCAATAATTAGTTGATATTTAGCTGGGTATGTCAGATCAAGCCTTTTCTTCAGATTAATTATGCTATATCCAGATTGACCGGTGTTTGAGACATTCGTATTTTTCTCATAATCGACTGCCAAACACAGAACAGGCAGGATCAACTGAATAAGATTTGTATATTTGCAGATTAAAAACCGGACGATAAAAACGAGAAAGATATGGATGAAGAAACGCATTTTGCTCCGGCAGCAAGAACAACTATAGAACAAATATTAAGGGAATATGAAATTGTTGGTTCACAAAAATTTTTTGCTGAAATATTTGGAGCGATGGCGGGAATTGGAGCCATCATTGATAAAAACCGGCAGATCGTATATGCAAACGATGATTTTCTTTCTTTACTGGGGGTTAATACATTAGAACCAATTCTGGGAAAAAGACCGGGAGAGGCCATTTCATGTTTGCATTCAACTGAAGAACCATCGGGGTGTGGAACTTCTAACTCGTGTGCCTACTGTGGAGCTGTTAATGCAATCCTTGAAAGTCAGAAAACGGGAATCAAATCAATTAAAGAGGCACATATCTCCACCATATCAGAGGGGAAACACAAAAGCTGGGATCTGAACATTATATCAACGCCGATATCTTTTAATGGTGACCAGTTTTCTGTTCTTATTTTGCAGGATATCAGTGACATAAAAAGACGGGCTGCTCTTGAAAGAATTTTTTTCCACGATTTATTGAACAGTGTCGGAGGACTTAACGGGTTACTCACTATCCTGAAAGAAGGAACAAATCCCGAAGAAACTCATGAACTTATAGATCTTTCTGAAGAAGCCAGCCGGAATATTATTGAGGAAATTTTAGTACAGAGACAGCTTCGTGAAGCAGAAAACGGAGAACTTAAAGTTAATATTGGATTGACTAATTCGATTGAACTGCTTGATTCAACAATAGGGAAGATTGGTTTTCACGAAGCTGGTAAAAACAGACGAATCGTTAAGTCTGATAAATCTGTAAATATTGATTTTGAAACTGATAAGATCCTTCTTCAAAGGGTAATAATCAATTTATTAAAAAATGCTCTTGAAGCAACCGAGTCGACCGGAACAGTTACAGCAGGAATAGGGAATAATGAAGATAAAATAACGTTCTGGGTAAAAAATGAACAGGTTATGTCGGAAGATGTCCGGATGCAGATGTTTCAAAGATCATTTAGTACCAAAGGTGATGGCAGGGGGATCGGAACCTATAGCATCAGGCTATTAACAGAAAACTATCTCAAAGGTAAAGTCAGTTTTATCAGCAATGAAACAGATGGAACTATCTTTAGTCTTGAGTTAAATAAAATATTTCCCGCTGATCTATGCTGATTAGAAAAAACCATATCTGCGGAAATCTGCGGAAATCTGCGAAATCTGCGGAAAATTATTATTTCATTCTTTCCGCAGAAATTTGTCAATTTCTTTTGCCACTTTTCTTCCTGAGGCAATAGCATTTACAACCAGAGTTGATCCGCTAACCGAATCACCGGCAGCAAACACTTTTTGTCTGTTTGTCAATTGGTCTTTATCAACCTTAATATTTCTTCTCTGATCAAGTTCGAGTTCAAGCTCTGAAAGCAACCCTTCGAGTGCGGGATGGACAAACCCCATAGCAAGCAATACAAGATCAGCATCAATAATCCTTCGTGTTCCTTTTACAGCTTCCATAGTATATTTATCATCTTTCAGATTCCATAGCACATCTTCTACTTCAACACCTGTCAAATGATTATTGGTTCCATGAAATTTTACAGTTGCCAGGCTCCAGAATCTTTCGCATCCCTCCTCATGAGATGTGGATGTTTTAAGCACTTTCCCGAAGTAAGGCCATGGATTATTATCTGCCCTGGTCAAAGGTGGTTTCGGCATAATCTCAATCTGGGTCACACTTTCAGCTTTCTGTCGGATTGATGTGCCTACACAGTCAGAACCTGTATCGCCACCCCCTATCACCAGAACCTTTTTTCCTTCAGCATTTATCGGATTATCTGAAGTAAGGATTTGACCTGAATTCACCCTGTTTTGAAGTGGAAGAAAATCCATTGCAAAATGTATCCCGTTAAGTTCCCTTCCCTCTGCAACCAGATCGCGCGGATGCGTAGCACCTATAGCAATACATATTGCATCGAACTGTTCAAGAAGCTCTTTCCCGGTAATATCTTTACCTATGTTTATTCCTGTTCTGATAATAAGACCTTCCTTAATCATCAGATCGAGGCGTCTGTCGATAGTAGCTTTGCTTAGTTTAAAATCGGGAATACCATATCTCAACAATCCACCTGCTTTCTCATCTTTTTCAAAGAGAGTCACCAGATGGCCTGCTTTATTCAAGAGATCAGAGGCAGCCATACCGGCCGGACCACTACCAATTACGGCAACTTTTTTCCCTGTACGGGTTTTTGGTGGTTGTGGTTTAATATAACCTTCGGAAAAGGCCTTTTCAACAATTGCTACTTCATTTTCTCTTATGGTTACGGGCTCCTCGTTGATATTAAGTACACAAGCATGCTCACAACTTGCCGGGCATATTCTTCCTGTAAATTCCGGAAAATTATTTGTTGCTGCGAGCCTCAGATAGGCAGCTTTCCAGTCCCCTTTGTAAAGCAGATCGTTCCATTCCGGAATTAAATTATCGACCGGGCAGCTCCAATGGCAAAAGGGAATGCCACAATCCATACATCTGGAAGCCTGAAGCATCCTGTCTTCACTGTTCAGAACCTGTTCAACTTCACTGTGGTCGCAGATCCTTTCGTTGAGAGGTCTGTTTCCCGCTTCCTTTCTTTTTATCTTTAGAAATCCGCTTACATCAGCCATAGTATCTTTTTATAAATCGTTTATCGTTATTTCATATCAATTTGTTGGTTGCCCTGTGCCCATTGCCCTGCTCTGCTTTAGCTGGCGCTTATCTCCAGATCAATCTCAACATCTGCGATTTTCTTTCTTATCTCTTCAAGTTTCTGTTCCTGAAGAACCTTCTTAAAGTCGTATGGTATAACTTTAATGAACATCGGGATATACTTGTAAAGATCATCGAGAATCATCTTTGCTTTTTTGCTCCCTGTAAATTGATAATGTCGTGTAATAAGCTCTGTAAGTTCATTAATATCACCATAGTCTTCAACCAGGGATAACTCAACCATACCCATATTACAGTAAAAATCAAAATCACCATTTTCATTAAACACATATGCAATACCACCACTCATACCGGCGGCAAAATTGCTTCCAGTAGTACCGAGAACAACTACCCGCCCACCTGTCATATACTCACAGCAATGGTTCCCCACACCTTCAACAACAGCATTTGCACCGCTGTTACGCACCCCGAATCGTTCTCCGGCAACACCTGAAATATATATTTCACCTCTTGTTGCACCATATAGAACTGTATTGCCTATTATTATATTTTTATCGGGTTCAAAGGTTGAACCGACAGGAGGAACGACTATAATCCTTCCTCCGGAGAGTCCTTTTCCCAGATAATCATTTGAATCACCCTCAAGATAAAGTTCTACACCAGGCGAAAGAAACGCCCCGAAGCTCTGTCCTGCAGATCCCTTAAAGCGGCATCTGATTGTTCCATCCGGAAGCCCTGTTGAACCATAGAGCATTGCAATCTTTCCTGAAATCATAGCTCCTGTAGTTCTGTCGGTGTTATGGATAGACCTTTCTATTACAACCGGTTGTTTATCAGTCAGTGCCCTTTCAGCCTCGGCAATCAGTTCTTTATCAAGGATATTATCAATTTTATGATCCTGAATATCAACACAATGCATAGCATTTTCAGAAGATTCCGAAGGTAATGAAAGTAACGCCGAAAGATCCAGGTTTTTAATTTTCCAGTGGTTAACTTCCGGATTTCTCTCCAGGAGATCAAAACGGCCGATTATCTCATCCATCTTTTTGTATCCAAGTTCGGCAAGCTGTTCCCGTACATCTTCCGCCAGAAAGCGAAAAAATGTTACAAGATTATCAGCCTTACCCCTGAATCGCTTTCTAAGTTCGGCATTCTGTGTTGCCACACCCACAGGACAGGTATTGAGATGGCATTTGCGCATCATTACACAACCCATAACAATAAGAGCAGAAGTTGAGAAACCAAATTCCTCTGCTCCCAGCAGAGAAGCAATAATTATATCCTTCCCGCTTTTTAACTGTCCGTCTGCCTGAAGTTTCACTTTCCGGCGCAGGTTATTCATTACAAGGGTTTGTTGAGTTTCTGCAAGGCCTATTTCAAGTGGTAATCCGGCGTGTTTAATTGATGACGAAGGACTGGCCCCGGTTCCACCTTCATATCCGCTTATTGTTATTAGATCGGCACCGGCCTTGGTTACTCCGGCAGCTATTGTACCAACTCCGCTTTCGGAAACCAGTTTCACACTGACCTTTGCCTTTGGATTAACATTTTTGAGGTCGAAGATTAGCTGTGAAAGGTCCTCAATTGAATAAATATCGTGATGCGGCGGAGGAGAAATAAGTGTTATTCCCGGTATTGCATACCTTGTTTTGGCAATAATCTTATCCACTTTATGCCCCGGCAACTGACCACCTTCGCCCGGTTTTGCTCCCTGGGCAATTTTAATCTGGAGCTCATCAGCATTAACAAGGTATTCGGTTGTTACACCAAAGCGACCGCTTGCAACCTGTTTAATTGCACTTCTTACACTGTCACCGTTTTCGAGAGGTTTAAAGCGTTTAGGGTCTTCACCTCCTTCACCGGTATTGCTGCGTCCGCCGATACGATTCATGGCAACAGCTAAAGTTTCATGGGCTTCACGACTGATTGAACCATAAGACATCGCCCCGGTGACAAACCTTTTCATAATCTGTTCAACAGGTTCAACCTCCCCGATAGGGATCGGATTGGTTTTCATTCTTAATAAACCTCTGATGAATCCAGGACTTGCAGTATCTGCATTTACACGGCTTGTGTACTCTTTAAACTTACTATAGTCACCTGTACAGGTACTCCATTGCAGGAGTGAAATTGTTTCCGGGTTCCATGCATGATGTTCACCATGTTTCCTGTAAGAATATACTCCTTCGGTAAGCATCTCAGGTTGTTGTTCCACAATAAATGCTTTTCTGTGTGGGATAAGTACCTCTTCGGCAATCTCATTCATTCCAATACCTCCGATCCTTGATATTGTCCCGGCAAAATACTTGTTTATTACATCAGGATGAATACCGACTGCTTCAAATATCTGGGAAGACCTGTAACTCCGGAGAGTACTGATTCCCATTTTAGACATTATCTTCAGTATTCCTTTGTTGACAGCATTGACATAATTCGCTTCTGCTTTCTGATAATCGAGTTGGATTGCCTTGTCTTTAACTAGCTTGTCAATTACGGCAAGACTCATATACGGATTGATTATACTCGCTCCATAGCCAAATAGAAGGGCAAAATGCATCACTTCACGGGGTTCTGCTGATTCCACAACAATATCAATCTGCATCCTTTTACGCGTTTTAATAAGGTGGTGGTGAACAGCAGAAACGGCCAGTAAAGATGGTATTGGAGCAGCATTTTCACTTATCCCGCGGTCGGAAAGTATGATATAGTTTTTCCCTTCATCAACAGCTCTTTCAGCATCTTTACATAATTGTTCAACAGCATCTTGCAAGCCTTCTGCGCCTTTCCCGGCATCAAAATGCAATAAAAGGTTTGCTGCTGAAAATCCTTTGTATCTTAAGTTTTTAACAACCTGAAAGTAAGTATTGGATATTACGGGATTTCTGAATCGTACCATTTTGACATGATCGGGCGATGTCTCCAAAAGATTCTGTTGCAATGATCCCAGATAACCCGACAGTGTCATTACAAGCTCCTCTCTGATTGGATCGATAGGCGGGTTTGTAACCTGGGCAAACAACTGCTTGAAATAGTTGAATAACCTGTATGGTTTTCTTGAGAGTACTGCGACAGGTACATCATTACCCATTGAGCCAATAGGTTCTTTTCCTGTAGCTGCCATCTCTTTGATAATCCTGTCGGTATCCTCCATTGAGTAATTGAAGGAAGTTATATAATTATTGTAAAGATCTCCCATTTCAGGTGTTTCCTGGTGACCGGTCTCAATTTTTTCAAGTTTAACCATGTTCTGCTGTATCCATTGCCCGTAAGGAAATTCTGCTGCCAGTTGGGCTTTAAGTTCCTTATCGTAGAAAATTTTACCTGCTTCAGTATCGACAAGGAGCATTTTTCCGGGTTTTAGCCGTCCTTTCTCCCTTATCTCTTCCGGGGCAAATGTCTGCACACCGGCTTCTGATCCCATAACAATCAGATCATTTGTTGTAATGACATATCTCGATGGACGTAGACCATTCCTGTCGAGCATTCCGCCAATAAAGCGGCCATCGGAGAATATCAGAGAAGCAGGGCCGTCCCATGGTTCCAGAAAAGTAGAATGATACTTATAGAAAGCCTTTAATTCGGGGGAAATAGGATTCTTATCATTTATTGATTCAGGAATTAGAACTGACATCGCATAAGGTAATGATTTGCCGCTCATTATAAGGAATTCCAGCACGTTATCAAGCGAAGCTGAATCACTCTTGTCAGGTTCAATTATCGGATACAATCTTGAAAGATCTCCCAGCTTATCAGATTTAAGGATCGATTCTCTTGCTTCCATCCAGAAACGGTTTCCCTTTATTGTATTGATCTCTCCGTTATGTCCCAGCATCCTGAATGGCTGGGCAAGATCCCAGCTGGGAAATGTATTTGTACTGAATCTTGAATGAACGAGAGCAATTGCGCTCTGTAAACGCTCATCATTAAGGTCGAGAAAGTACTCTCCAAGCTGAATTGATGTGAGCATACCTTTGTATACCAGTACTTTCGTGGAAAGGCTGGGGATATAAAAAAAGTTTTTTTGTTTAATATCCGAGTTCCTGATTACGTTTTCAGTCCGTTTTCTGATAATATATAATTTACGTTCCAGATCCTCCTGAGGAATATCGGCACCCAGCAGAATCTGAAGGATTTCCGGCTCTGCAGCGCGGGATATATCGCCGATAACAGAGTTATTACGTGGAACTTCGCGAAAACCAATAAGATTAACCCCTTCTTCCCTGACAATATTAAGCAGTACTTCCTGGCACTTTGATGCATCAGAATTATCCTGTGGAAAGAAAACTAACCCTGTACCAAACTGACCTTCCGGTGGAAGTGAAAAGCCCTGAATAAGGTAGAAATCACGGGGAACCTGGATCAGCACACCGGCCCCATCTCCGGTTTTACTATCGGCTCCCTCCGCACCACGATGTGTCATGTTCGTAAGGATATCGAGCCCCTGTCTGATAATCGAATGAGACTTTTTCCCTTTGAGATGCGCAACAAATCCAATCCCGCAATTCTCATGCTCAAACTCCTGACGATATAATCCCTGTTGCTTTGGTCGTTCTTTTTTCATAATGTATACCTAAGTTTTTCCTCTGTTTCTGACAAAAAAAACCGTTCTCTGTTTTTGAGAGAACGGTCATCCCTAATCCGATACCAAACACCATTCTCAGTCAGTTCCAATTAACCTTTTAATGAGGAGTGATAATATGGATCTAAAATTAATCATTCATGTTAACATTTGCTGACAAATATACTACTTATTCTTTCAGATTATCTTAAATATCAATAAATAATTTAATAAAAAATTATAAATTATTCAAAAATTTATAAACCTGTTAATTAACAATATAAAAACTGGTCAATTCAGTATTTCCTTTTATCTGTCAGGATTATGAACATATTTTTATTACCTTGTAATTCTTTAAACATTAATTATATTCTTTTTGTTAATCTTATTATATTATTAGATTTTTATGGAAAATCCTAAGAACCTTATAATTGTAATTTTTGGAGCGTCAGGAGATCTTACTTCAAGGAAGCTGATACCCGCTATATTTTCATTGAAGACTCAAAAACTCATGCCTGAGAAATATGCAATTCTGGGTGTTGGCAGAACAATAATTTCAACTGATGATTTCAGAATAAAGATGAGTGAAGCAATCGTCTCATATTCTGAGGAAAAGCCTGATGATCACAATATTATTTCAGGCTTTGCCCAGGACCTTTATTATCATTCGATGGATAATACTTCTGAAAGAGGATATTCAGAGCTGAAATCATTATTAGAGGAGATTGATAATAAATACACAATTGGTGGAAACTATATTTTTTATATGGCAACTCCTCCGAGCGCTTATGAGGTTATTGCAGTCAACCTTGCAAAATCAGGGCTAAGTAATCAGGAAAATGGATTCAGGAGAATTATAATTGAGAAGCCATTTGGATATGATCTTGAATCAGGACGGAAGCTGAACAAAACGTTGCATGAACTGATAGCTGAAGATCAGATCTTCAGGATTGATCATTATCTTGGAAAGGAAACAGTCCAAAATTTGCTGGTCACAAGGTTTGCTAATGGAATGTTCGAACCTCTATGGAACAGAAATTATATACATAGGATTGAGATCACTTCTGCCGAAAGTATAGGAGTGGAGGAGAGGGGGGGGTATTACGACTCTTCAGGCGCTTTAAGGGATATGGTACAAAACCATCTGCTTCAAATGGTCGGATTGACTGCAATGGAGCCCCCTTCATCTCTGGATGCAAATGCTATCCGTAACGAAGTACTGAAGGTTTTCCAATCACTACAGCCCATAAAGGAAGAAGATGTACCAATGCAGGTCATCAGGGGCCAGTATACCGGATCGCTTATACGTGGTGAATGTATTACAGGGTACAGGTACGAGAAAGGTGTAGCAGCCGATTCACGCACAGAGACTTATGTTGCAATTAAATTCTTTATAAACAACTGGAGATGGGGTGGAGTGCCATTTTATATGCGCACCGGTAAAAGGCTGCCGACCCGTGTTACAGAAATTGTTATACATTTTAAGCAAACACCTCATCACCTGTTTCAGAGAGAATCCGGGAAAGTGTCTACAAATCAGCTGATAATAAGGATTCAACCTGACGAGGGCATATTACTGAAATTTGATATGAAGGAACCCGGAGCAGGTTTTAATGTGAAGAATGTAAATATGGATTTCCATTATAAAGATCTTGCAAACATCAGAGTCCCCTCTGCTTATGAAAGGTTACTGCATGATGTAATGCTGGGCGATTCAACTCTTTTTTCACGGGACGATGAAGTTGAAACTGCATGGAAATTTCTTGAACCAATTCAGAAAGCCTGGGCAGATAATAAAGCAATCAAAGTGTTTGGTTATCCGGCTGGTACATGGGGACCTGAACATGCCAACGACCTGATTGAGGGTGAAGGACTTACCTGGAGATATCCATGTAAGAACCTCGCGGATGAGGAGCTGTATTGTGAATTGTAAATGGCATAAATGCTAAAGATATTAAGGTAAAGAAGGGAAGATAGGGAGAGTGGGAGAATGGGGGATTCTAACTCCGTGATACTCCGAGTACTCCGTGGTAAGAAGAAAAATATCCGTGCTTAAAATAGTATTATTCAGTTGGATAAGATAGTAAAAATATTCCCTTCACCATACGAGCTTGCTGAGAATTTAGCTGAGGAAATGGTAAATATGATAGTTGAGTCGGCGAAAAATACTAAACATTTTACAGTTGCTTTATCCGGAGGTTCCACTCCTGAATTATTATTTACAATCATAAGGGAAAATTTTACAGAATCTGTGCCATGGAAATATGTACACATCTTCTGGGGAGATGAGAGATGCGTC
>PLLX01000205.1 GCA_003141415.1 Bacteroidales bacterium | reverse complement strand
TAGCAATTACAAATCAGCGCATTCTGAACATTGCAGAAGGCAAGGTAACTTTCCTGGCCAAAGATTATTGCGATAGGGATGTTATAAAGCCAGTTACCCTTGATGGCATTGAGTTCTTACGCCGGTTTACATTGCACATCCTTCCAAAACGATTTGTCAAGATTAGGCGTTACGGCATTTACAACCATACAACAAAGCGCAATCTCGCATTGCAGTTTGTTGCGCAGGAAAAGCCCTGCATTGATGATTTAATAAATCAGAGACTACCGTCGGAGACCTACCAGCAGAGGTTCAAAAGGCTCACTGGAGTAGATCCTTGCAGGTGCCCCGTGTGTAAATCCGGTCGCATGGTGGTCATAAGAGAACTGCCTCGAATACGATCACCGGTATGGCCTCTTTTAAAACAACCATCTTCGAAAGACTGAGGAAACAATCCTGTTTGCACTTTAGCAGTGCAACCGGGAAACATATGCCCTACGGCAAACGAAAAGTGTAAATAACAGCAGGCTTTTACCAAATTGTCGCCCTGAAAACCCGAATACCTGCGGCTGTTAATCAAATACTTCAAAGAACGAACCTTCCTTTATCTTTATTCAACACATAAAAACCGTCGTTAAATGCATAGCCGGTCTTAGGAATGTAGTTCAACACGTAATAATCGCTGGGTCTTGCAGACCGCTCATATTCCTATTAATTAAGCAAAGTTATTTTGTAGTTACTTCCATATTATTTCAGGTTCATTATACAATACTTCATTGACATATCTATTCTTACCATAACCGAATGCTGTTGTGCTACGCTTCAATTCAATCTGATCTAATGCTTATTTGCAGATCTAAACGTTCTATAAAATTTACGTACATCCTCAACAAATAGATCCGGTTCTTCCATTGCCGTAAAATGTCCGCCACGAGACATCTCTGTCCAATGTATAACATTCAATTTTTTTTCAGCCCATTCTTTAGGGGGCAATAAAATGTCTTCAGGGAAAAGAGCAAGTCCGGTTGGTACTTTTATTTCTTTCATTGGCGGTAAAGAATGTGTATTCTCATAATACATACGAGCTGATGAACCAATCGTATTGGTAAGCCAATAAATCATTATATTGGTAAGCAATTCATCCATGCTGTATGTATTTTCAAGATTACCATTGCAATCGCTCCATGAATGGAATTTCTCAATAATCCAAGCTGCTAATCCTACTGGCGAGTCAGAAAGTCCGTATGCCAGAGTCAGAGGTTTTGTCGATTGAATAGACATATAACCTCCCTCTTGAGACATCCATTGCTGAACAGTTTTTTTGTATTGTAATTCTTGTGATGAAAGGCTGTTTTCGTTCGTTGAAGTCAAAATTTCCCGAATGATGCCAATATCAGTAAGATGAATCCCCACAAGAAGATCCGAATAGTTTAATGCCAAATATCTTGTAACGCCTGATCCAATATCGCCACCTGCTGCTGCAAATTTCGTATAACCAAGTTTTTCAGTCATCAGTTTTGCCCATAGGTCAGCAACCCGTGAATTATTATATCCGCTGTATTCTGGAATTGATGAAAATCCGAAACCTGGCAATGAAGGAATAATTACATCGAATGAGTCGTTCGCATTACCGCCGAAACTGNNGGTCCTTTCCCTTTTTCGTAAAAAAAATGAATATCAATTCCATCGACATTACATTTGAACTGAGCATAACTATTTAAATTATTTTCTTGAGAACGCCAGTTATAATCACTCCGCCAATAAGAAACGAGTGACTGCATATAGTCCTTTTTAGTACCGCTTTCCCAGTTGGAGTCTTTTAATTGATTTGGCCATTTCGTATTTGAAAGTCTAAATGATAGGTCTTCTAGTGTTTTATCTGAAATTTGAATTTTAAACGTTTCAATTGTCATATTCTTCAATTTTTATTTCTTAAATAAGAGCATTCAAAGCAGTATTTTATTGGTTGCTCGATTCAAATGCAGACCTCTGTAAATCAATAACTTGAAGGAGTCTTTAAATTTCTTGTTGATAATAATGACGTGAGCATTCGTAACACGCACGTTATCAAATAAATACAGATGATTCTTTATGAATCTGAGAAAAACCCTTTTTATTTGAGTGGGTCAACATTTATTTTAAATTTTTTACTTCTGACTTGTTCGATTCTTTCTTCCAGTTTTCCTTCTCCAATAATTGCAATACAATCCGTAAAAACTTGATTAACTTCTTTAGTTAGTTTTAATTTTTGTTGTTTTAACAAATAAATAGCTGCAAAATTATCAAGTGCAGTTTTTTTATTCCCTAACAATCGTAAAGTCCCTATTAAAGAACGAGATTTGTCCTGTCACAATGAACTTATCAAGATGGTTTGGGCACAATGGGCCATTATTTTATATATCGACCAATGCGGTGTTTCTAGAGTATCTCTGTTAAGTACTTTGTCCAGCTCCTTTTTTGCCTCTTCAAGACTATTTAATTTCAATTTCCCCATTACTCCATTTTTTACATTAGTCTTTTAAGCCAATTTAGTTTCTTCTCGGTATAAGGTGGATATTTGAGGTTGGGTTCTCCCCATACCGCCTTTTTAATAATTGACTTTTGGTGCGAAAAACAATTAAATCCGAATTCGCCATGATAGTTTCCTATTCCTGAATTTCCAACTCCACCAAAAGGCAGATTTTCATTGGCTATATGCATGATGGTATCATTAACACAACCACCCCCAAAGGAAATGTTTTGTAGAAATAACTCCTTTTCTGCTTTAATATTTGTGAACAGATAAGCGGCCAACGGTTTGTCAAGCTTATTTATCCTGCCTAACGTTTCCTGAAGATTGTTGAAACTCAATACAGGTAAAACAGGACCGAATATTTCTTCTTGCATTACAGCATCTTCCCATCCTACATTCAAAAGCACAGTGGGTTGTATATACAATGTAGCTTCATTGGTTTTTCCGCCATAAAAGATTTTTTCTTGTTCTATCAGGCCCAATATCCTATCAAAGTTTCTTTTGTTGATAATGCTTACATAATGTTCGGCCCCATCTTCATAATTGGCTTCCTCAAGTTGCTTTTTAAGACGTTTAAGGAACTCGTCCTGAATGGATTCTTCCACCAATACATAATCGGGAGCAATACATGATTGCCCTCCATTCAAGAACTTACCCCAGACAATGCGTTTAGCTGCTACATCTAAATCGGCCGATTTTGTAACAATTGCCGGAGATTTCCCTCCCAATTCCAATGTAACGGGAGTTAAATTTTTTGAAGCTGCCTGGTAAACAATTTTCCCGACCTTCGGACTTCCTGTAAAGAAAATTTTATCAAATGGATATTTTAAAATTTCGGTAGTTTCCGGTATTCCTCCTTCAACAACATAGAGATAATTCGATGGGAAATTATTGTTGATCAACTCCGCCATGAGGCGCATTGTGTTTTCGGGCAGTTCACTGGGCTTTATCATACAGGTATTTCCTGCTGCAATAGCACTTACAACAGGCGCCAGAGTGAGTTGGTATGGGTAGTTCCATGCTCCGATTACTAGGGCACATCCCAACGGTTCTTTATATATATTGCTTTCCCCGAGCAAGTTTGCTAAGTTGGTCTTTACTTTTTGAGGTTTACTCAAACGCTCAATGTTTTTGAGAAAATATTTTATCTCAGCATAAATAATGCTTAATTCATTGGCGTATGTATCAAACTTTGATTTGCGAAAATCTATATAAATTGCCTGATACAGCCTTTCCTCGTTCGACTTTAGGATTTTCTGCAGTTTTATCAGATTTTCTTTTCTAAAAGAAATATCTTTTGTTTGATGTGATTTATAAAAATCTCTTTGACTTTTAAAAATTGAAAAATAATCCATATTATACGCTTATTTAACCAAGAATAGCTGAAAAGTCAAGAGGATTTTCGATACTTATTCGGATTTTAATAATAAATGTACTACCGTCAGGTTGTGGCATTTCATGCTCAGCACTTTTATGACCCCGTTTTTCTTTCATACTTAGAAATAAAAGCTCAGGTTCAATAGTCATTTGTTTCTTCGTGTTGATTAATGCTTGTATTTCAGTATCAGTTAAAAACACATCCATTCAAAAATCGAAACTTAAATGAGAAATGGTCTGGTTGTAAAGGATCTAATTGTCTATTAATTAATTGCTTTTAAGGCATTTAATAAAGATCCTTAAAGGTAGTAAACAATTTTATTTATCGAATATCATTTTGTGAACTTCTTAACTTTTTTAAGTGGAAATGCTCAAATTGTACCAGCTGGTCGGATTTTGGCTCTCGTATGTTTGACAACAAAAGTAAGAGTTCTTTGAAAAATTAAGATTTTTGCAATAAAAACAATGGGACAGGGAGTGAGAGATGATTTGGCTCTTTGTAGCGTGTAACGCATACTGTGCAAAAGATGCATCCTCACTTTTTGCCCTTCTTCATTAAGTCTGAATAGAATTTACGGATGTCTGTAAAGCAGGTAATTCCATAATAAACTACGAGAGAAGACTAAGGAATAAGTTCCCGTTGTTTTTAAAATTAATTTATCAAAAACAAAATGCAAAAAGAAAAAGTAATCAAACAAAGCGTGGGCATTGACTGTGGAAAAGTTGAATTAGTCGTTGCTTTTGGTGTGATGCAAGAAGGGTTTGAGGAAAAAATCATTTCTAACACCGCCTTTAAAAACACTTCTGAAGGGTTTAAAAAACTTCAGAAGTGGGCAAGCAAGCTGACTGATCCGGCTGTTGAATTGGTTTATGTCATTGAAGCTACAGGTGTTTACCATGAAAAGGTGTCGCTGCATTTACACAACGAAGGCTGTAAGATATGTGTAATGCTTCCGAACAAAGTAAAATCATTCAGTCAAACACTGACGGTGAAAACGGTAAATGATAAAACAAGTTCACAAGCCATTGCTTATTTAGGATTGGAAAAAAGATTAGATGCCTGGCAACCGCCACATCCAGTGTATCGTGAACTGAAACAATTAACCCGTGAAAGAGAACAATTGATTGAGGAGCGAACACTTTGTAAAAACCAATTACACGCAGAAGAAAGCGGAGCTTGGCCCAATACAGGAAGCGTGAAAAGGATAAAGCAGCGAGTTAAACTGCTAAACAAGCAAATGACAGAAATAGATGCTGAAATTGTAGCTATTGTGACAAAACACGAATGGCTAAAAAAGAAACTGGAATACATATGCAGCATCAAAGGTGTTGGTTTGTTATCAGCTGTAATCATAGTGGCAGAAACCAATGGGTTTAATCTGGTAAGAAATAAAAAACAACTGGTGAGTTATGCAGGTTTGGATGTAGTGGAAAAAGAATCCGGTATATCGGTAAAAGGCAAAACCAAAATATCGCGCAAAGGAAATAAGTACTTGAGAAAATCTTTACATTTTCCGGCATTAGTAGCCATCAGACACAATGAGCAAATGAAGGCAATGTATAGCCGATTATTAAGCAGACACGGCATTAAAATGAAAGCAGCGGTAGCTGTACAAAAGAAAATTTTGGAATTTGTGTATGTACTTTGGAAAAAAGAAGAAATGTTTGACCAACAATATTTGAAAAATAAAGGGCAGCAACTCGAAGTTGCAACCCTTTGCGAACTGGCTTAAGCCGTTCTTTGAAATTGTAAAAACAAAAATAATAAAAGTCTTGCATTTTAACATAGAATCTTTTGCTTTTGCATGCATGTGCGCTAGGTTAAGTGTCGCGCAAAAGCAAATGTGCCAAATGAGCGGTCGCGTTACCTAAAGGAGTGGTTACAATGAAATCTAACTTGTTATTACGCTGCTCATTAGCTATAACTCATTTATTGTGTTAGGAAATTGGCATTTTAAAATCAAGTGCTTGTTAGATAGCTGTATGTCCAATAATTCTATCTGACAAACTCCATGCTTTCTCTGCTGGAATAATCTTCCCATTTCAATATTTCTAGGGAATCTGGTAATATTTTTATATCCTGATAAGAATACGTGATTATTTTATATAAAATAAGTATTTTATATAAATTAATTGTTCAAACTTCATCTTCTCAGAAGAATATGGTCTAATTGGAAACACGTCTGATTCTGGATTAGAAGAGTTCAGGTTCGAAACCTGACGGGACCATCAGAATATCAATCACTTATACAAATAATCGTATAGTTGGTTTTTCTTTGTTGCCAGGTTTTTGTCGGGTATTACGACTATTTGTTGAAATTTAAACGAAGGTTGGTGGTAATTTACTCCATACTTTTATTTTTGAAAAAGCCAGTAAACTTCCGTTCTATACTTAATGGTGAGTACTACATATTATCAAACTTGAGAAGAATTGAGACATAGTGCAAGTGTGAAAAAACTACCCATTTGTTCTACTGAGAAATAATTATTGTCGAGGGACATATTATCATTGACATAAATATAACTTTATTCTTCTTGTTTTGTTAGTATTATTCTATTAGTTACTCACTATAATTCAAAGAATATGAAATTAAAAGTTATCACAATCTCTATTGTTCTACTTGCAAGCTTACAAGGTAAATCTTATGGACAGCAAAAACCTCTAGCAGGGCCTTCTGATACGCTTGTTGTGCTTTGGTCAAGCGGCGACCCCGAAGTTGCAGAAAAAGCATGCTTAATGTACACATCTGCTGCTAAAAAATTCAAATGGTTCAACGAGGTTATACTTGTCGTCTGGGGGCCATCGGAAAAACTTCTTGCCGAGAATGTTGTTCTGAAAGAAAAAGTTGCATCATTACAAAAGTCAGGAGTTATGGTGCAGGCCTGTATCGCATGTTCAAACATGTACGGTGTTACAGATACCCTCAAGGTCTGCCAGGTGGATGTGAAGGGTATGGGTGTCCCACTTACAAAATATCTGAAAAGAGGATATAAGGTGGTTTCGTATTAGAAAGGCTTTTTAAGGAGAGGTTTGGGTTGCTCTCTTATTCATCCATCTTTTAAGGAAATTTGGAAATTGATAGATGGATTTGAATTCGAAAAGGCTTTTGGTCTTGGCCTCCTTTGGCCGGAATAAATTGACCACGCCAACTCGGAGTTAAATCTTTGGTGTTTCAAAATGTATGATAAGTGTTATCAGACCTGATTTTGAAGAGGTCAAAAAAAAACGGATTTTTAATAAATTCAAATACTTACAAAACCAAAATATAAGTGTTTTTTTGTTGCTAATTTGGTGCCAGGTTCTGGACAAAAACGGGGCGTTTTGACACATTTTGTAATTGCATAATTATTTGAATATTGAACTCTCATTATCCAGCCTCATCATATCTTCGTCGGAAAGCCTGAACGACATCGAAC
>PLLX01000041.1 GCA_003141415.1 Bacteroidales bacterium | reverse complement strand
TATTTTGAGTTTTTTCTTATTATTCTTGAGATGAATATGAATAATTTTATGAATTAAATCAAGTAAGTGCTTAATACCTTCACTGTTAATGTATTCAAAACAAATTTCAATGCAGGTAATATCAGAAGGATTACAAAAATATTCATTTATCCATTCATCAATTGGATTAAAGAATTCTATGGCATTTTCAGGAATTAACCGACCTGTTAATTTAATAATCCCTTTTGGGTCAAGAATGACCTCTGGAGTGTTTTTTGTGGGTAATATTATTTTCTGGTTTTTTGACAAAATCTTATCATTTATAGAAAATTAGTTACTGACTCATTCCTGTGATTTTTGTTCCTACTTTCATATTTTTACTTAATGGTTTCGTTGTTCATAATACCTAAATGATATGCATCATTTTCAAAGTTACAATTTTCTATAATATGAAATTGTTTTTCAATAGGATATAGTTACGAGCGACTTTTATATCCCAAATAATCGGTCACATGTTTTTAACTAAAAAGGTGGTACATGTTATATCGCTGGTTTAATCCTGTTTTGAGGTTTGGCATGTAACTCATATCGCATGACCGTAAATGGCTTAAAAGAAAGCCGACACTTGTCTAAAATGTGAAAGTCAATTTCTGAAGTACTATCCTGATGGGCAGGCAAGAGAAGATAGTGTCGTCTTATGTAAATATTTTTAAATAGCCTTATCTTAAAAAACAGTTCCCCGATTCACTAAATAAACTTGCGGATTGCGAAACGAGGAACTGCGAAAAACCTAAACCCTACTACTTTATGAAGATTATGGCTAATTTACAAAATATTTGATTATCAGAAAATTATTTTTTTGGGAAGTATAGAAAGATACGACATATAATGTCTTGCTACATTTCCGCCTTCTTTATGGGTTGTGGAAGATCACATCGATGGTCATAAGATTTGCCCGTAAAAGGCTTAAAAAACATACTGGTTTAAATATCACTACAGATATATCAAATTAATTTTGCACTATAATTTTATCTGTGTAAAAAAAGAACAGTCAATTGTTTGAATTCTGTCGTATTTAATTTCGCCATTTTTCCAAAATGAGTATACACTCGATCTCAAGGTAATTGGTATTAAATCGTCTTTGTTCAATATTTCCAAAAACAATTTGTTTTTTGCTATTTTTGATACCTAATTAAAAATGAGGAAATATGCTAATAGTTGCCATGAATCTTATATTTGTAGCCTGTATATTATATACAATTGGAGTCTGGAGTGAAAAAATTCAGGGTAGATTAAATCGATGGCATTTGATAGTATTTTGGCTTGGATTGTGTTTCGACACAATAGGTACAGGAGCAATGGGCAAAATGGCTGGTTCTGTTTTTAAATTTAATTTCCATGGCATTACAGGTTTGGCTGCTATATTTTTGATGTTTTTCCATTCGGTGTGGGCATCAATAGTTTTATATAATAAGGATGAAAAAATGATATTGCAATTTCATAAATTAAGTCTTGTCGTTTGGTTTGTTTGGCTAATCCCCATGGTCACAGGAATGATTTATGGTGCATCAATGTAGATTTTCCCTAAAGAGTGAGTTTTTCTATTACAATTTGATTTTAGCAATTTTTGCAATTTTTGTTTTATGTCTCATACATTCTATCCACATTCCCAAGTCATTATATATTGCAATTCATCAATTGGTTCGACATTTTCTTTTGCATGTTTAAGCCATCGTCCTGATAATCCATTTTGTAAAGACGTTAATTCGAAATGAGACATAGCAATGCCCATATCAATATCATGTAATCCTTTTAGCTCGTACCGTTTGCTTATCACTTTTTTAAAAAAATGGAATTCCTTCAACGTTTCATCAAAAAATACTCTCCAAGGTTGAGTATTCCCAGATGATGGTGCTAATCTTACCATCTCTAAAGAATCAGAATATTTCTTTACATACTCAGACGTAAGAAGCGTTTTTGAACTATAATTGAAAAAAAATTTGTTCCACCTTTGCCTTTTTGAAGCCTTGACCGAGAATCTTAAAAATTTATCTTGATATGTTGGTTTATCATCAGAATATCCGACTATTACTATACTTGGTATGTCAAAACCATCTTCAATGGATACTTCATTAAAATAAGTGCTGTCAAAGGCTCCAATCCAGCAGGTTGAAAGGTTCATTTCTGTGGCTTTTAATACTACCTTTTCCATAAGGTATGCGTAGTTAACCCTTGACGCTGTTGTAGATTTTGCTGTTCCCAAAATATAGGTATTGTGTCCCTTAATCATTCCATAGTCAAGTTTCATTTGGTTGTCAGCATTGTTCTTTTCAATGATATTAAAATTGACAACCTCATTTTCAAAGCCTTTACTATCTTCTATTATGTAACTTTCGAGGTTTTTCTTATCAGCAGGTGTTAATGCAACATGAATATATGTCCTGCATGATTTCCGTTTTCTAATTGTCTCAATAATGTCCATGTTCTGCCTTTTTTTATGATGCTCAACAATTCAATAAATGTAACCAATTTTGCTTATTTATGGATTAGATTGTAAAAGCCGAATAAATTTATCACATCTTTCGGTTATTTTAAATTTAAGGTATGTGATTTAATCACAAACTTTTACATTTAGCCGTTGGTGGTCAATCAAATCATCTCTGGCTTAACATGGTCAAAGCCATTGGCTTTTCCAGCAGCTTAACAAATAAAAGAATAATAAAAAACGGCTTATAACACGGACATATGAAAAAATACTCATATAACCTTTTCCCAAAACCATTTGTCGTACTTGGATATCTTTTAATACTATATGCATTTGCCTTAGTGCTAATGAACCTTACTTTAATGAAAAGTGAAAATCACTTTAATGATTTTGCCACTTCATTTGCAATTATATTTATCGGTTTGATAATAATTTTGTTTAAGTCTTTTCTTATAAGAAAATCCAATGCCTTTGGCCACCCTTGGCCTGATCAAATTGACCACCCAAACCCGGAGTTAAATCCTTTTTATTTTGTTTTGGATGTTCGGTGAAAGATGACCGGATTTTGAGGTGGTCAATATAATCCAGCCAAAAGGGGTCAGGGGCCCAGGCTTTCCAGTTATAGAAAGACTGCGTAGATATTCAAGTGTCTTGGCAAAACTTAGAAATGAGAACTTCCCGTTCAAATTTAAAGAGGAAGACAATTTTGGCTTATATGATTTCTCATACGAACCATTATATCAGCTGCAAAAGATGTGCATATTGACCTCATTACGCAGATATTCATATCTTTGGTGAAAATTATTAATTGATATGTATTTAACTTCGGCCAAAGGTGGTCACGGTCACTGGCTTTCCCACCAATGGTAAATAAATGACACAAATTTCTCAACTTTATTAGCACGTATTCAGCCAAATATTTGATACTTATATATTAGAAAATATGGAATTATTAAATGCTTTAAAGTGGCGATATGCCACTAAAAAAATGAACGGCCAGGCCGTTTCACAGGACAAGTTAGATGCAATATTAGAAGCCGCGCATCTAGCGCCTTCGTCCTCAGGCTTGCAACCATTTGAGATTATTGTGGTAACCAGTTCCGAGCTAAAAGAAAAAATTAAACCAATTGCCAATAATCAGTCGCAAATTACTGACTGTTCACATTTGCTAATTTTTGCAGCATGGGACAATTATACAAAAGAGCGTATCAATGAAGTTTTTTCAAGAACAATTTCAGAGCGTGGTGTGCCCGTTGATTCAATGGACGATTACAAAAACAGGTTAACAAGCCGGTTCAGTTCTTTTTCAGCCGGACAAAATTTTACACATGCAGCATACCAGGCATATATTAGTTTTGGCATAGCAATAGCGGCAGCTGCTGAATTAAAGGTTGATTCAACCCCCATCGGAGGTTTTGACAATACAGCTTTGGATAAATTGTTAAATCTTAAAGAAAAGAGCTTGAGAAGCGTTATATTACTTGCGTTTGGCTATAGGGATGCCGAAAATGATTGGTTGGTAAACCTGAAAAAAGTCCGAACCCCAAAAGCTCGTTTTATTACGGAGTTAAAATAAATAGCCAGTTCAAAATATAATTAAACTTGGAAATGAATAACGAATTGAAAGAAATTTTAAACCCTGCCAAAACTGTCCTTTTAATTTGGGATATTCAAAACAGGTTAGTGCAGAACATTTTTAACACCCAGTCATTTCTGGAATCTAACAAAAATGTTATTTCATCTGCTAAAAAGCACAACGTTCAGGTAATATTTTCGAAAATTACTCCGCTTCCTGAAAATTTTGAATCGCCTGTCAGGAAGTATTTTTTCAAGAATAGGTTTGCCTCAATGAACCAGGTTCCTAATGGTCTTGATTTGACTATTGAGCCAAATGGTAGCGATATCGTCATTCCCAAAAACACAGCAAGCATGTTTATTGGTACAAACTTTGAAATGCTTTTAAGAAATGCTGGCATAACTACAGTTGCAATAACCGGGATTGCCACAGAATTTGGGGTAGAATCAACAGCCAGGGATGCTTCAAACAGAGGTTTTTTCCCTGTAATTATTACCGATGCTGTTTCTTCATATAATCAGGAAGCGCATAACCGGTCTCTTGAAAATTTAAAAAGTATGACAATCCTATTAAAATCAGAAGAAATTATTTCGCTTTGGAATCAATAAAGATGGCTGAAAAAAATTGGATTAAAATTTACATTTATAAAATACAAATTAGCATTATGTTAAGCAATGCTTTTATGGATAAAGCAAAATAGTTGTTTCGGGAGAAAGCCACTTCGAATATACAATACGTAAAACTGGCTACAATTTTTATTTTTAATAAATTATTTCAAGCTTTAACTTTAACTGTTAATAGCAACATTCATAATTAAATAACTTTATGAATGTCCAAGTACCAGGTGCGGTTGATAAAGTTCTTCCAGTTGAGTGATTTCATCCTGTGTTAATTTTACAGTTAATGCAGCAACGGCATCTTCTAAATGCCCTGGTTTGCTGGCTCCTATAATAGGGGATGTAATGGCAGGCTTGCTAAACAACCAGGACAATGCAACCTGGGCATTGGGAAGTTCCTTTTGGGTTGCAATTTTTGTTAACCTGTTCACAATGTCAAAATCCGAATCCGATTTATATAAATTTTTTCCAAATTCGTCTGTTTTTGCGCGTAGGGTTTCATTTCTTTCTTTTGTTCTTTTTCCGGTTAACAATCCTCGGGCAAGAGGTGACCAGGGTATTACTGCAATTTTTTGATCTTGGCATAATGGGATCATTTCTCGCTCTTCTTCACGGTAGATTAAATTATAATGAGGTTGCATGGAAACAAACCGTGTCCAACCATGTAATTCAGCTATATACAATGCTTTTGCAAACTGCCAGCTATACACAGATGATGCTCCTATATAATGTGCCTTGCCTGCTTTAACAATATCGTGTAAAGCTTCCATTGTTTCTTCAATAGGTGTATTATAATCCCAACGGTGTATCTGGTAAAGATCTACATAATCAGTTTTTAACCGTCTGAGACTGGCATCAATAGAACTCATGATGTGTTTGCGGGAAAGTCCTCCGTCATTAGGAGACTGACTCATCTGGTTAAATACTTTAGTGGCAATTACTACATCATCACGTTTGGCAAAATCTTTAAGTGCAGTACCCAAAACTTCTTCACTGGTTCCATATGAGTACATATCTGCCGTGTCAAAAAAGTTAATTCCCAGTTCTAATGCTTTTTGAATGAATGGTCTGCTCTGTTCTTCATTTAAAGCCCATTGCCAACGTTCTGTTGGTTTACCATAGGTCATGGTACCTCAAACACAACCTTGATACTTTCATTCCTGTATTGCCAAATCTTACGTATTCCATATTTTTAAATATTTAAAAATTACTTCATTTTCTGATGTCTAATTTGTTCTTGCCAGATTTTGTTTCCAATCATTAAATTGAGAAGCAATAATACGTTGTCCTGTGATTCCGTTACTTTCATCACCTGCAAGAAAAACAATAGGTTCAGCCATAATATCAGGGCTTAGTAACTTAAAATTCTTAGGGAGAGAATGTTTAAATTCATCAGGTATCATTCCTGTTTCTGTTGCTCCTCCTGGCAAAAGCATATTAACATCTATTTGATAATCCCTTAAATCTTCGGCCATAATAAGCGATAGTGATTCTGCACCTGCACGTGAAGGCCCATATGGAATAAAACCTTTCCTTTTCATCGTTTCATGGTTCATGGTAATGTTTGTTATTTTACCTTTTTTTTGTCTGATAAAAAAGGGCACAAATGCTTTTGCAACCAAAAAATAGCCAGTCAAATTTGTTTCAATTAAATCGCGAAAACCTGTTCCACTCACTTCAAAAAATGGTTTTGGTTCTGTCAAAAAATATGGATTTACCGTCCGCATACCAATACCTGCGTTGTTGATAAGCAAATCAAGTGTCCCCCAATGTTTTTCAATCCATTGTACAGAATTCATAATAGATTGTTCGCTTCTAACATCCATTTCTAATGAATAAGCATCAATTTGTATTTCTTTTAATTCTTTTAAAGAATTGTCCAACTTGTCCAAATTACGTGCAGTAATTAGCAATGAAGCTCCATTTAAACCTAAAGCCTTGGCTATTGCAAAACCCAATCCGCTTGATGCACCTGTTATTAAAACCCTTTTGCCTTTTAATTGATCATTTATCATTTTTAATTATTTTAATGTGAATTCGATATAAAGTTAATAAGATAAAGTCATTGGTTGATCGATTATCTCCAGATTAAGAGATGGTTTCTTAGGTAAGTTGGGGAAGCCAATAACAATGACCACCTTCGGCCGGGAAATCCTGACCATTAAAAGCCGGAGTTATATAATTGTCAATTAATAATTTCCATCAAAGACATGAAGACCGGCGGAATGTAGTCAATATGTACGGCTTTTACACTAAAGGGAAAATTAAACTGATAATTCAGGATCCTATTTATGGTCAGTGGTAGTTAACTGGAAAAGCCAGTAGCCTTGATCACTTTAAGCAGGATCATATTGACCAGTAAAAGTCGGAATAATCTTCCCATTTCAATATTTCCAGGAAATCCGGTAATATTTTTATATCCTGATTAGAATACGTGATTATTTTATATAAAATAACTATTTCATGTAAAATAAATATCCAATAACAGCTTCTTTTCAAGTTCCTTAGTCTTTCCTCGTACCAAAAGGATTCATTACATTACTTAAAATTCGAATGCTCAGACTACTCTTTAATAGAATAAAGTACTTTAATTGGCAACACGTCTAACTCTGGATCAGAAAAGTTCAGGTTCGAGCCCTGACGGGCAACATAAGTCGATTACAAAGCGGCTTTTTTTGTCCAAGAACACTGCTCTATTTCAGTCCAAGTTTCGTCTTGATCAAAGGAAGCATATTAATACTCTTTTTTTCATCGAAATAATACAATACTCCAACATCGAACACAAAAGTAAAGCCTTGTTCTTTAGCAACATCCTTGATGGCTTTATCTGCTTTTGTTTCGATTGGTTGAATAAGCTCAGCATTTTTATCATTTATCTGTTGATTTGCCTTAACCTGAAAAAGTTGAATCCTATTATTTAAGTCCTTAAGCTCTTCCTCCTTAGTCTTACGTACTACATCAGAAAGACTGTTGCTTATGTTATTAAAAGCTGTAGTCTTATTGCTATATTCATCCTGCATTAATGCAAGCTGATTAACGAATTCTTTTCGCAAGTTTTCAAGTTTAACAATGGCTGAATCATAATCAGGCATTGTCTTCAGAAGCTCATCCCTGTTAATATATCCAAATTTAAAATTCTGTGCTCCAATAGTCTTCCCTGCTATTATTAAAATAATGCTGAGCATTATAGTTCCAATAAATCTCTTCATTTTAATATCATTTTTTAATAAGCACAAAAGTAATTAATAATTCATCGCTACCGAAAAGTTTACAAGATTACAAAACCGGTCAGCATGACGATTTTTGGCTGGTTCTATTATCATCTATTTAAGCTGTTTGATATCACATATCTGCTTCGGGCTGTGTATGATCAATTACCTCCCATTTGAGGTGGTCAGGATTAATCGCTTCCAAGCCTTGCGCTATTGTGTCATAAAAATTACGCACGATCAGTTTTATCATGTCCTGCTAAGTCTTTACAATGCAGGGACGATATTATTTCCTAGGTTCTTGCTAGGTTTTTGAGGGATTTTTTGACAATCTTATAAAAATTTAAACAAAGGTCGGTGGTAATTAACACCAATCTTTTCTTATCAAAAAATCCATTGCCTTTGGCCACTTTGGCTGGAGTAAATTGACCACCAAAATCCGGAGTTAAATCCTTGTTGTTTTGTATTGGTTGTTCGGTGAAATCTGACCGATTTTGAAGTGCTCAAAGAAGAACGGATTATAAACTTAGTATCAGGTTATAGGAGGTTTGAAGTCATCCAATCTTCTTGCCCGCCATTGGGCCTAGTTTCAGGCTATATATTTCATCTATATGAATCAAAATAACCGCTTTTGGTTTAGGCATTCCTGCTTTTAATGATAATTCAGCTGATTTATCATAAATCTCACCTTCGACGATTACTTTGGGAGTTCCAAGAAACCGATAACCATCAAGTATATCTCTGTTGACAACTGCAATTGCGATTTTTGAACCATCCAAAATGTTTTTATAAGTAGTACCCCCTGTTCCTTCGGAAAATATAAGGGTTTCATCATTAAAAACCCTAGTTGAACGTTTGGGCGCAATGTTTGGAACACCCTCTTTGCTTACTGTTGCATGGAAACATTGCTGGGTCATAACCATTTCCTTCATCTCCTGTGTAAGTTTTGCCATGGTCAATTAATTCCTCTCTGATTTATTAAGATGTTAATTGTACAAATATTAAACCATATAATTCTCAAAAATGTTGTTATTTTAAATTCTTTTTTATAAAATCCATATAAGATACACAAACTTAAATGAAATTCCGTATTAATCATACCGTAATATTGAAGATATAAAGTTCAATCAGGCAATTTTTATGTAAGTTATATATAATCTGACCTGATTTTGAAGAGGTCAAAAAAAACGGATTTATAATAAATTCAAATACTTACAAAACCAAAATATAAGTGTTTTTTTGTTGCTAATTTGGTGCCAGGTTCTGGACAAAAACGGGGCATTTTGACACATTTTGTAATTGCATAATTATTTGAATATTGAACTCTCATTATCCAGCCTCATCATATCTTCGTTGGAAAGCCTGAACGACATCGAAC
>PLLX01000086.1 GCA_003141415.1 Bacteroidales bacterium | reverse complement strand
TTAATTCCCGGAGTTGTTAATATTGCCAGCTCAACAGCTGTTCCTGCCAGAAACAACAATGATAATGCATATTCAATGGAAGGAAGAAAGGATGAGTCATTCCTGATGCAGACTGCCTGGGTTGATTATGACTACCTGGCAACTTATGGCATGACACTTGCATCAGGAAGATCTTTTAATGAATCATACACTACTGATAAAGATGCATGCCTTGTAAATGAAAGCGCAATTAAGAACTTTTCAATTACAGATTTTTCAAAGACAAGATTTATGCAACCGCGTGATTCTGGAAAAATCGATTATTTGCCGATCATCGGAGTTGTTAAAAATTTTAATTTCGAATCTCTCCGAAATCCTATCCAGCCATATATTATGCGTCTCCAGAATGATAACAATTTATGGGGATATCTCACTGTAAGATTATCCGGGAAGAATTATAAAAGCACCATAAGTGGTATTGAAGAAAAATGGAAAGAGTTCGTACCAAATAATCCTTTACAATATTACTTTATTGATGCGGATTTCGAGCAGATGTATATACAGGAAAAGCAGAATGCCCAGATGGCAGTAATCTTCTCAATCCTGGCAATTTTCATAGCAGCTCTGGGTCTTTTCGGCCTGACATCCTTTACAGTTGAACAACGGACAAAAGAAATAGGAGTCAGGAAAGCCATGGGTTCATCAATCNNTTCTATTTCAGGATTAACCTTGGAGTTTTCAGCTTTATTGCCGGTTTATCCATTGTTCTTGGAATTGCAATAATGACGATCAGCTATCGGATAATGAGAGCAGCCAGGGTCAATCCGGCCCAGTCCCTTAAATATGAATAGCACATTTTCACCCCCCATCCTCCCCATGAGGGTCCTAGAAAAGAGACGAGTTTCAAATTCCCCCTTAGGGGATTTAGGGGGAAAAGGAGCAAGGAGATTGAGTTGTTAACTGCTCGACATTAATGTCAAAGGTGCAGCGCACCGTAATATTATTTAATTTTCGCTGATTGCAAAAACATGTTTAGAAATTACCTTCTTGTAACATTCAGAAATTTACTGAAAAACAGAGTTTTTACATTAATAAATATACTTGGCTTGGGAATCGCTTTGTCAGTCTGCATTGTTGCATTTTTCAACCATATGTTCAATTATGAATTTGACAGGACACACGTAAATTTCGACAAGATATACCGTGTGAACAGCTTCAGGGATATGGAGGGGCGGGAACAGGAATATGGAGTTGTTCCGGCAACTCTTGGCCTTGAGGCAAAAAATGATATTCCCGGAATCGAGAAATCAGCCAGATTAATGAGAACCGGTTCCCCGGTTAAAGAAGAGTTAAATATTTTTCCAACTCAGGTCTCTTTTATCGATCCTGAATTTCTTGATATATTCACATTTTTGTTTCTTGTAGGAGACAAGAAATCAATTGAAAATCAGGCAAATGTTCTTGTAAGCAGCACCATGGCTGCAAAATTGTTCGGAAAGGACTACCCGATCGGGAAATCTATTATAATTGTTAATGACAAAAACAAGGAATTTACTTATACGGTAGGGGCAGTATTTGCTGATCTGCCGCAAAACTCAAGCTTCAGGATTGATATTCTTACGCACTTTGATAATTTTAAATTGATGTGGGAATGGAGTGATGCTGACTGGAAAAACAACACAACCGCTTTTTTTATTCAGGTTCCAGACAAATCATTACTTCCTTCTATTACTCAATCTTTGAAGAATTATGTTCCGGTACAAAACAAGGCACGGTTGGATTTCCGGATTACAAGGTTTTCACTTGTTCCATTAGAAGAGGTTGGGCCTAATTCACGAACTACCTGGTCATCTGGTCTTTTTCCTTCTCTTCATCCGGCAGCTGTCCTGGCTCCGCCGGTTATGGCTCTTTTTATTCTTTTAATTGCATGCTTCAATTTTGCAAATACTTCAATTGCCACATTCAGTAAAAGATTAAAGGAGATAGGTCTGAGGAAAACATTTGGAGGACAGAGAAGCCAACTGGTAACTCAGTTCATGATTGAAACCCTGATTATTTGTTTCCTGGCATTAATAGCTGGTATTATTATAGCAGAGTTTCTGGTTCCCGCCTATAGCAGCCTTTGGGATTACATGAAAATTGAACTTACTTTCACCAGATATCTTTTCTTCTGGATATTTCTTATTTTGCTTCTGCTGCTTACGGGGTTTATAGCAGGTGTTTATCCTGCAATGTATGTAAGTTCGTTCAGCCCGGTTAATGTACTTAAAGGCGCCTCGCCTTTCAGAGGGGCAGGAAAACTATCATCAGTGCTTCTGGCGCTGCAGTTTTCCATATCTGTAATGGCTCTTGTATTGGGTTTGGTTTTTTCAAAGAATGCTGTTTATCAAAGTACGCTTGATCTTGGTTATGACAGAGATAAATTGATTGTAATGCCTGTTGCCCCGGAATTAAGTACATCTTTCCGGAATGAAATTCTTACTAACCCAAAGATAATCTCAGCTGAAGGTACCCAGAACCATATTGGATTCGGGGCTTACAGAAGACCGATAAAGGATGCGGAAAAACAGCTTGAAGTAGATGTTATGGATATAGGTCCGGAATATGCTTCAACTATGGGTCTCCGGCTCGTTGAAGGTCGTCTTTTTGATAAGTCGAGAGCAGGCGCCGACCTTACAAACAAATCAATTGTAATAAATCAGAAAATGGTTCAGGATTTTGGATGGAAAGAGCCGCTGGGGATGACTGTTACACTTTATGATACAACAAGGTTTACCGTAGTGGGCGTTGTAAAAGATTTTTATATAAGCGGACTATGGCAGAAGATTCACCCTTCAATACTAAGATTGTCCGCAAATGACCAATATGGTATTTTAGTTGTGAGATCTGAGCCGAAAGATTTACCTGGTGTGCTGGATTATCTTAGTTTAAAATGGAAAAGCCAGGCCACAAATTTTATTTTCGGAGGGATGTATCAGGAAGATACATTGCAGGAGGGAAAAGCTATAAACAACAGTATCCTTAAAGTAAATATTTTTCTGGCCATAGCAGCTACATTATTGTCACTTATAGGTATGTATAACCTGGTTTCGCTTGATATTATAAGACGAACGAAAGAGATGGGAATAAGAAAGATACAGGGAGCCTCTGTTCCTTTGATTATGTATATGGTGAGCAAAAGGTTTCTGGTGGTTCTTGTTATCGCATCGTTGATTGGATGTGCAGGAGGATATTACATGTCAAATTTGATGATGGGCAGCATCTGGGATTATTTTGTTCAGATAAAGCCAGGGGTCCTTATACTTGCTGCATCAATTATGTTCCTGGCAACCATACTAACGATTATTATTAAAATCGGAAAGGCTGCACTCAGAAACCCGGTTGATTCGTTGAGGTATGAATAATTACCCCCCAACCCCCCAAATGGATGGCTTCAAACGCTCAGTATCACTTCAGAACCCCCCAAATGGGGGGCTTCAAACGCTCAGTATCGCTTCAGAACCCCACAAATGAGTGGCAGGGGGGGTAAAAGGACAAAAATCCCGCAATTGCGGGATACTGATCTTGTTTTATAATTGGGAGTATATATAGTGATTGAAAGTGCTTTAGTACATTTTGTTAATAAGCTGCCCTATTTCATCACGTTTCTTTAATGGGAAACTATGGCATTTCCCATCCCTTGTAACTACGTTTAACCCCTTAACTGAGAATAATCCTTTACTGAAATAAATTACCTCAAGTATATTTTCAAAGAGTATTTCAAGATTAAATTTATCAATATCTTCATCCAGGGTCTTAAAATATAACCGCTGGTTTGTAACTATCAGCTTTCCATCTATAGTATTGTTGTCAATTACCTGGTTTGTGTCACCGGCCTTCAGAACAACTTCATTAGCATTTAGTTTTACTGTCATAGCTTTGTTTTTTGTGCTTCCTTTAAGCGATTAATATTTTCACTTGTATCTGCCTTATTTGTTATAAAGACGCGTAACCCGGAAAAATGTTGCATCTAATTTCCTAAATGGATGGTTTTTTAATCACTTAAATTCACTTATGTTTTAATAATGCTTAAAAAATGAAAGCATAATGGTTAACAGTCTGTTACTCAGATATAGTTAATAAAGTCATTTTTGAAACGGATCTGACTTTCTAAAATATTAAAGAGAAAACAGTTTCAATCCCCGGCTTTGAGAACACCGAAATTGTTCCGCCATGGAGCTTCATTATCTGGCGCGACAAGCTTAGCCCTATACCCGAACCATGCTCTTTGGTAGTAAAGAATGGGATAAAAACCTTGTCAATTAAATCAGTTGGTATTCCGGTTCCATTATCAGTTACCTGTATAACTGTTTCAAATTGAGGAGATATGAATGCTTTTATCTGAATCTTCCCATTCTTATTATTATCGATAGAATCAACAGAATTTTTAATCAGATTAATAATTACCTGAGTAATCAACTTTTCATCAGCTGAAAGTTTAAGATTTTCCGGTCTTACTTCTGCAGACAAGACAATATTATATAATTGTAGTTCGCTATCCATCAAAATTATAATTTCATTTAAAAAACTCTTCAATTCTATTTCCTCAAAAACGGGTTTTGGTACTTTTGTGAGATTTCTGTAGATTTCAACAAAACTCATAAGTCCTTTGCTTCTTTTCTGGATTGCCTTTAATGCCAATAATGTATCATCAACATTTTCAGATTCATTATTAGCCAGTGAAGATCTCTTCTTTTCAAACATCTTTATCATTGTATTAGTCAATGATTTTATAGGTGCAACCGAATTCATAATTTCGTGTGTAAGTACACTGATTAGCTTTTTCCATACTTCGATTTCTTCTTCCTCGAGCTCAGTCCGGATGTTTTGAAGTGAGACCAGGTTAACTGTATTATCCTGTATCTTAAAAACTGTTTTTCTGATTGATAATTTCAGAATTTCATCTCCTGAGACAGCTTTTATCATTTTAGAATGCCTTTGCTTTAATGAAAACAACTGCTCTGAGATACCCGGTATTGATTTGTTCAACTCCTGAATATTCCTTACAAATTCAACTTTGAACATCTCCCTGGCAGCCCTATTAAATAGCTCCGTATAGCCCTCTTCGTTAAATGATATCAATCCGATATCTACATGTTCAATTGTATTCTGAAAGAAATGATGTTCTGCCTCTTTTTCAATTTTTACCTTTTGGATTGAATCAATTATCTCGTTATAGGTCAGGTTTAAAAGGTCAAATGATTTATCACCTTCTGTAACTCCCCTGGCAGGATCAAGATGCTTAATTGATTGCAGAAAGTTATTAAGCCCGCGATTAGTTCTTGTAAGATAATGGATAAGTAATATAATTTGCAGTAACCAGATGAATCCGATAGTAAATTTTGTAAATAAAAGGTAATCCTGCATCAGGGTCCATAAAAAAAAAGTTCCGGTGACAGCAAGCAAAATTGCCTGTAATATTACAAATCTGAAAAAACGGTTAAAAGCCATATTTCTTAATTTTATTGTAAAGAGTTTTCCTGCTTATACTCAGCTCGTTACTGGCCTTTGTATAATTGTTTTCATGCTTTTCCAGGGCTTCTAAAATAAGCTGCTTTTCATTCACTTCCAGGTCTAATGACTTTTTGTTGGAAACATGGGATATTCTTTGCTGAAAAAACAGATCCTCCTTTTTCAATAAACCAGATTCACAAAGAATAACTGCTTTTTCAACCATATGTTCCAGTTCCCTGACATTTCCGGGGAAACTGTATTTAAGTAGAGTATCCATTCCCTGTTCAGAAACTCTCAAATCATGTTTATGATACTTTTCTCCATACATCACTAGAAAATGATTTAGTAATAATGGTATATCCTCAACCCTGTTCCTCAGTGGGGGGATTATAATTTGAATTGTATTGATTCTGTAAAGCAAGTCTTCTCTGAAAGTATTCAAAGCTACCATTTCATTTAATGACTTATTGGTTGCTGAGATTAATCTTATGTCTATTGGTATAGGTCTGTTTGAACCTATCCGGAATATTTCACGGTTTTGAAGTGCAGCCAGAAGTTTTGTCTGCATTGATAAAGTCAGGTTTCCTATTTCATCCAGGAAAAGTGTGCCTCCCGAGGCTATTTCAAATCTTCCGGACCTCTCTTCTTTCGCATCTGTAAAGGCGCCTTTAACATGGCCGAACAATTCGCTCTCAAAGACACCTTCGTTGAAGGATACCAGATCCACATTCACAAAAACTTCACCCGATCTTAATGATTGTTTATGAATCTCTCTCGCGATAAGTTCCTTCCCTGTACCGTTTTCGCCGAGTATAAGAATATTTGCATCCGTTCCGGCAACTTTGGAAATTGTTTTAAACACATTTTGCATCACTGGTGAATTACCAACAAACATGTTAAATGACTTATTGATATTTTCACTTAGATGAATTTGTTTATTCCTGAGTTTTTTAATTTCCAGATTAGATTTTCTTAATTTGGCAGCTGTCAGAATAGTAACCAGTAGTTTCTCATCATCCCAGGGTTTCTGGATAAAATCTGTTGCCCCCTCCTTTATTGCATTTACTGCCATTTCTATATCACCATAAGCTGTAATAAACAATATTGTTGCCAGCGGGTCGTATTCCAGAATCTTTCTCAGCCAATAGATTCCTTCATTGCCGGTATTTATACCTGCTGAAAAATTCATGTCAAGGATAATTACATCATAGGTTTGGCGCTGAATTATATCAGGAATTGTGTTAGGATTCTTCTGAATATCTACAATTTCGAAATGGTTTGACAGAAATAGTTTCAAAGCAATCAATATTTCTTCATTATCATCAACTATTAATATTCTTCCTTTATTCTTCATAAATTCGATGTTAATTAACAGGACAACTTCAAAAGGAACCTTTCATTATAAAATATTTTGGAGAAAATCTGTTCCGGTTAACCCTCCGGTTACTTAATTCTGAAACAGTAAAAATACTTATTATTGTGTAATAATTACTCATGTGGCTGGTAAAAAATTACTCATGCTGTACTCCTGAAAACTTCTAAATTTCACGTTATAAGCATGATATAAAATTGGCACCAGGATTGTTTATAATTATTGCATTTTTGGTAAATATTGTAATACCTCTTTAAAATATTTTAAATTATGATAAAATTTAATTTGAAACTGGTGCTCAGAAACTTCATAAGACAGAAGATGTATTCAATGATTAACCTTGCAGGCCTTTCAGTCGGATTAGCCGGTACATTTATTCTGTTATTATATATCTCAACAGAACTCAGATACGATAAACATAACAAGCTTCTGAATCATATTTACAGAATTAATCAGGAACTTAGGACTTCCGGAGAGGTTTATACTACGACTCCATATATTCTTGAGACCACTCTGCGTTCAGACATTCCTGAAACTTTTAAAATGGCCAGATATATTAATATAGGTAATTCAAGTATTAAATATGATAATAAAGTATTTTATGAACAAAGCGTTTACTGCGCAGATAATGAATTATTTAACGTACTGACCTTCGATATTCTTGAAGGAAAGCAGGAGAACTTTCTGAAAGAGCCTAATTCGGTTGTCATTACAAAATCCTTGGCAAAAAAGTACTTTGGTGATATATCCCCGCTAGGGAAGCTCCTGATGATGATGAATAGCGGCGATTCCTATGCTCTTACCGTAACAGGAGTAGTTAAAGATATACCGGTTACTTCAACCTTAAAACCGGATATCATTATAAATATTGATATTGCCCTCAGACAATTGGATAAGCTTGTTATAAGCACCGATAATGAAAAAAGAGGTCCCGAATACTATGCCAACGCTTGGCCGATGGGTTTTTTCTTCACCACACTGGTACTATTTCCTGATAATTATAAACCTGAATATCTTGAAACAATTATGGCCGGTTATGAAGGAAAACATTTTGATAAAGATCCTTTTGGGATGGAATTTAAACTGCAACCCTATAAAAAAATTTATTTTCATTCCGACCAGATTAAAGGTGGTGAGGATAACCCCCATGGAAATTCAAGGAACATCTATATTTACTCAATAGTTGCTGTATTAATAATGTTAACAGCAAGTTTCAATTATATACTATTATCAACCTCAAGATCTGAGCAAAGACTAAAAGAATTCGGTCTGAGAATGACTGCTGGAGCAAGTAGATTTTTAATTATCAGGCAGATATTGGGCGAAACGATTTTTATTTCACTTCTGGCCCTTCCATTTGGAATTTCAATAACAGAATTAGTTCTACCACATGTAAGCGGGCCTCTTTTTAACAAGGTTCTTTCGATAAACTATATCGAAAACTGGCACTTCACCTTAGGTTTGATAATTGTCACAATTTTGATAGGGGTTGGTTCCGGGATATATATGGCAATCAGAATTCTCAGTTCAAACCCGGTAGATATTCTTAAGAAATCAATCGGAACAACATCGGGCAAATCATTTTTTACTAAATCACTTAATATCGTTCAGCTTACAATCTCTATCGTCTTAATAATCTGCACTGGTACTGTTTACACTCAGATAAAATATTTCAAATCAAGCGATCTTGGTTTCAAAACAAAAAATGTAATTAGTATAAATATAAGTGAAGATGGTATCAGGAAAAGTTACGAGGCAATTAAAAATAAGATCAAATCATCTCCTAAGGTTGAAAATGTGACAGGATCAATGTGGGCTCTACCCACTGGGAATACAATGAGTATAGGATTGCCAAGGGTTGACGATAAATCCAGGATTGTAAACACTGAAGGACTAATGGTTGATTATAATTTTGTAAGTACTCTCGGGTTAAAACTCCTGGAGGGAAGAGACTTTTCGCAGGATATGGGAAATGAGGCCGGTAATGTTATAATAAACAGAAGCGCTATTGAAGCATTAGGAATTGTTGATCCAATAGGTACAAAGTTAGCTTTTGGAAACATAATAGGGGTTGTTGAGGATTTTCATGTCCATTCATTTCAAAAGAAAATACCTCCTATGCTTTTACAATTCAATCCGCAGGGAGTTAGAAGTCTATTAGTGAAACTAAATACAGATGATTTGGCATCATCGATTGCATTTATCAAAGGGATTTGGAATGAGTTTACCGTAGAAAAGCCATTTGAATATACATTGCTAAGTGACTCAATAAATGAGTTGTATAATGAGGATACAAGATTTAGAAAGATATTACTTCTCTTTTCATGTCTTACATTATTTATTGCTTTACTCGGGATTTTCGGAATGTCTATGATAAATGCAGAGAAGAAGACAAAAGAAATAGGTATTAGAAAAGTAATGGGGGCGACTCCTTCTGATATCTTAATTAAGCTGTCAACTGAATTCCTGTTTGTAGTATTAATATCAGTTTTCCTGGCATTCCCGGTTGCCTATATCCTGATGACAAAATGGCTGGAGAACTTTGAATATCATAGCAATATCAATCTTTGGATTTTTGTATTGGCCGGATTGGTATCTGCTGCTTTTGTCTTCCTGACCGTCAGTTATCAGGTAAAAAAGGCCGCAAACTCGAATCCTGTTGATACATTGAAATATGAATGAAAGGTTTAAAAGTAAATGTGAGTATAGGGAATCAGGGATATAAAATATTAAATCGCTTGAAAATCAATTGTATTATTTGTGTGATTACCCATCGTCAATAAAGTTAATAACAATAAACGGAGTCTGTCTAAAAGACCTTTTTAGACAAACTCTTTGTTTCCTGATTTTAAAATGCATCATTTTGCATCTCATTTGATAATTTTTTATTTTTAATCTGAAAGAAATAATTGATAATAATGTGTCTAATTATTTGACATATATTTGATATATATTATTATATTTCAGTATTTTGGTAAAAAATGGAGAAATGATAAAGGGAACCCTTCTTATTGTAGATGACAACAAGAGTGTTAACAGTGCATTGGAAATGATGCTTCAGTATGAGGTTGAAAAACTTATAACAATTACCAGCCCAAAAAGAATACATGAAATACTGGATCAGTCTGAAATAGATATTGTACTTCTTGATATGAATTTTCAGGCAGGTATTAATTCAGGCAATGAGGGCCTTTTCTGGTTGAAAGAAATATTGAAACACGATAGTAATATAAGTGTTGTTATGATAACTGCTTATGGCGATGTGGAACTTGCAGTGAAGGCTTTAAGAGAAGGAGCATTCGACTTCATTCTCAAACCATGGGATAACGAAAAGCTGCTGGCAACAATAAATGCAGCCTGGAAACTTAGGACTTCGAGGAAGGAAGCACTTCTCCTTAAAAATGATAATCAGTTCCTGAAAAAGGAAATAAAAAGAACTGAAGATAAGATAGTACTGGGTGCCTCTCCAACCATGATTAATGTGATGAACATCGTCAGGAAAGTAGCGGGAACAGATGCCAATGTCCTGATAACAGGAGAAAATGGTACAGGTAAAGAGTTGGTTGCCAGGGAAATTCACAATCTTTCAAAAAGATGTAATGAACTTATGGTCAGTGTTGATATGGGTTCTATAATTGAAACACTTTTTGAAAGTGAAATGTTCGGTCATATAAAGGGTGCGTTTACTGATGCAAAGGAGGACCGTTCAGGTAAATTCGAAATAGCTCAGAAGGGCACACTTTTCCTGGATGAGATTGGAAATCTTTCTTTACAATCGCAGGCCAAATTGCTTAGCGCCCTTCAGAATAGATATATAGTTCGTGTAGGATCAAACAGACAGATAGCGATTGATATAAGATTAATTTGTGCAACAAATTGCATTCTTCCTTCAAGGGTGAGCGAAGGATTGTTCAGAGAGGATCTTCTTTACAGAATAAATACCATCCAGATCGAAGTACCCCCGTTGAGGGACCGGGTTGATGATATTACTGTTCTGGCTTTTCACTTCCTTAGAGTGTACTGTGATAAATATAATAAACCCGGCAAGAAAATAAATACTCAGGCTCTGGAAAAACTTGCAAACTACCAATGGCCTGGAAATATCCGTGAACTTCAACACTCAATCGAAAAAGCAGTAATATTGTCAGACTCCGCAGTACTAGGTCCTTCTGATTTTCCCTTCAATGTTTTGTCGAAAGGGATGACTGACAATAATAGCACGACACTCGAAGAAATGGAGAAAAGGTTGATTTCAGAATCAATTAAAAAGCATGATAATAATTTAAGTATAGTGGCCGCTAAACTGGGAATTACCCGACAGACGCTCTATAATAAGCTGAAAAAGTATGATCTATAAAAGATTTTATCTGATTATTGTTGTTTACCTGACAGGGATGATTCTTCTTGCCCTAGCTTTTGCATTCAGTTTCGGGAAGGATCTTACCTATTCATTTATTTCAATCTTTAGCCTCGTTATGCTTACGCTTTCATTTGGAGTATGGCTTAACAGAACCAATAAAAAGCTTGCATTTTTCTTTAGTGCTGTCAGGAATGAAGATACCTCATTATTTTTTCCGGAAGGAGTTGGATTTGCAAATGAGAAGTTGCTTAACAAAAGCCTCAATGAATTGAATAACAAGTTGAAGGATGCAAAGATTAATATAGACCTTCAAGAGAAGTTTTATAAGAGCATTATGGAGAGGATCAGTACAGGGATTATATCTTTCTATAAAAATGGTGTTGTAGAATTTACGAATCCTGAAATTAAACGTATGTTTGGTTTGGATCAGGTTTCGCACATAAATAAACTTAAAATTATTGATCCAAAGCTGGTGGAACTACTCGAAAGAATTGAATCCGGAGAACAGAAAAGAATAAATGTAAAGGTTAACCATAACCTCCTGAGTCTCTCAGTTCATGCACGAACGATTATAATGCGAAACAGGGAGTTAAAAATAGTGACGTTACAGGATATTAAGAGCGAACTCGATATGCACGAAATGGATTCATGGCAAAAATTAATCAGGATCTTAAATCATGAGATCATGAATTCAGTAGCTCCGATAACATCTCTCAGCTCGACACTTTCGGGTTTCTATAAATCAGGAGAAGATCAGACAAGTCCCGACAATATTACACCAAGGATAATTTCGGATACAATCCGCGGACTCAATATAATTGAGGATCATGGCAAGGGTCTAATACATTTTGTTGAGTCATACAGAAGCCTGACTCAACTTCCAAAACCCGAGTTTAGTCGGGTAAATATCTCAGAGTTTTTCGAGCGTATAATGATTCTGGTAAACAGCGGTTTTGATAATGATAATAACAAATATAAAGTAAGACCTCTGATCACTTCAAGTGTGACACCTGATGATATAACTTTGGTTGCTGACGACAAACTTCTCGCTCAGGTTTTTATTAATATTGTTAAAAATTCTATCGAAGCATTCGGAAAATGTGAAGAAGATAACTTCATCTCAATGAGTGCCGGCAGGAACCCGGATGGCAGGGTAGTATTAACAATTAAAGATAATGGTCCCGGAATGGATGCTGATACACTTGAAAAAATATTTGTACCCTTTTTCACCACAAAAGAATCGGGTTCCGGGATAGGATTGAGCCTCTCACGGCAAATTATAAGCATTCATAACGGGAACATAACTTGTGATTCTGCTCCAGGTAATGGGACCACTATTTCAATGATATTCTGATTTTAAGTTAGTTCCACTTTCTTCAACATTCATCTAATCTTTGCGTAAGGTCTCTGCCGGATTAGTTCTTGCAACTTTATTTGCTGCCCAGCTTACAGTAAGCAACCCAATTGCCAGAGTAAAAAGACAAGAGCAAATCAAAAGCCAGATACTGATTGTTGTTTTATAGGCAAACGAGGTGAGCCATTTGGTCATAGAATAATAGCCAATTGGCGTGGCAATAATAAAAGATATTAAAATCCATTTTAACAGATCAAGATTAAATTTCCGGAAAACATCCGATATCGTTGCACCATTAATTTTCAGTATGCTGATCTCTTTCATCCTGCTTTGAGTTGCAAACGTTGCAAGACCAAATAATCCAAGGCTGGAAATGAATATTGCAATTACCGATAAAACCAGGAATAACAGGTTCGTTTTTTGGTCTTTGGAATAAGAGGCAGACATCGAATCTTCCAGAAACTCGTAATCAAATGGGAAATCAGGGTTGATCTCTTTTAATATTGATTCGCAGGACTTCAATACATCTTTAAGGTTGGAAGGCAGGTATTTAATAACGATTTTTTCGAATTCTCCAACTTCGTTTACTGTTGATATAAATATAGGTTCGGTTTTATTATAGAGTGAAGAAGTGTTGAAATCTTTTACCACACCGATTACCTCATATTTTGTGCCATTTCTTGAGATTGATTTTCCGACAGACTGATTCCACCCCAGGATTTTGGCAAATGTCTGGTTGATTATGACCTTATTACCGTCTGATCTGATATTTCTGAAATCACGGCCATCAATAAGTGAAATTTCCATTGTTTTCAGATAGTTTTCATCAACATACACAGCACGGGCCAACATCGGTTTCTCAACACCTTCAGGAAGATACCCGTTCATAAAAAAGCCCACTCCGGGCTCACCACCAGCTGATACCGATACGGAAGTAACGCCGGGAATGGAAGAAAACCTGTTTAATATCAATTCATATGTTGCTGCAGTCTTTGAATTCAGGTTTACAAGGAGGATATTTTTTTCATTGAATCCTTTATCGCTCTTTTTTACGAATTGCATTTGAGAATAAATAACCAGGCAGGATATAATTAGTGCAATCGAGATCGAGTACTGAAATGTCACCAGAATATTCCGGGAGAATTGTTTTCTTTTCCCACTGTTTACACTTGATAGTAATGCCAGAGGATTAATCGAAGAAAGATAGAAGGAGCTATAGAAGCTTGCAAAAACAGTACAGAAAATAAACAGGGAAAAATAGATCAGTAACCAGCTAATTGGTTTGAGAGCTGATAATGACAATATTTCTCCAATAAGACCTGATGTAAGGGGAAGCAAAATCTTGACAAGTAAGAAAGCCAGGAAAAGAGAAACAAGTATTGCGATTGCCGATTCAATAAAGAAAAAAAGAATAATATACTTTTTGTCTGAACCAAAAATTTTCATTATGGAAACTTCTTTTGCCCTTCTGAAGGAAAGAGCCGTGCTGATATTTACAAAATTGAAGCATGCGATTAATAATATTAATAAGCCTATACCTGAAAAAACAAATATCTGTTTCAGGCTTCCTTTATCCCCCAGTTCATATTCAGCCTCAGAATAGAGGTGAATATCACCGATTTTCTGAAGGTATGGATTTAAAGCATACCCGAATTCCCGGTATTTTTTATTAATTGCACCCTCCATATATTCCAGTATATGTTTTTCAAGAGCTACCGGATCCGTGCCTTTCACCAGTTTCAGGTAAGTATAACAGGACAGTCCGCCATCCCATCCGATATGCATCTTTCTGGCAATTACAGAGAGAGGAGCGAGGCATTCAAACTGCATATTGGTGTTAACCGGAGGATCTTTCGCAACAGAAGTGACTGTAAATGTCTCCCCTGAGATTAGTATTCCTTTTCCCATCGGATCTTCGGAACCAAAGATTCTTTTTACGGTTTTTTCTGTCAGTACTATTCCCAGAGGGGAATTAAGACAATTTTGTTTATTCCCGGCTACCAGATCGAATGAGAACATATCAAAGAATGTACTATCCGTATATATTACTTGAAGTTTGGTTATCTTATTGTTATAAATAACTGATTGTTCATCAAGTTCGAACCTGACCATATTCTCAACAACCGGAAACTCTTTTTTAAACTCAGGTCCTGCAGGAGCATTAATCTCTGCACTATTTATTTCCTTATTAGGAGTTTTCATGATCATTCCAACTCTGTATAATTGGTCCCGGTCTTTATGAAATTTATCAAAACTGGTTTCTACAGAGATCCAGATAATTATTATCAGAACTGATGCTACGCCAATTGTCAGCCCCAAAATGTTTACAAATGAATATGGTATTTGCTTCACCAGTGATCTGAAACCATTACGGAATAATATTTTAATCATATTACTGAAATTTGGTAAAGTTTCCCTGTAAAAATCTCAAAGCCTGTGCCAATAAATGTATGTATCACATATTCAGTAATATACTTTAATAAGGTTCGTTTTGAAAGAAACCATTTGTAAATAAATCACACAAAAGGGTTCAAATTTTTAGACATAAAGACAGGATTGTATAAAAATAGTAGAGACAGGTCTCAGGCCTGTCTCTACATATATTGAATTAAAAAATATTGCTTTTTCTATTTTTCAGTTACAACCTGTCCGTCAAACAGATTAATAATCCTATGAGCATATCCTGCATCCCTGTCGGAGTGGGTTACCATAATGATTGTTGTCCCTTCTTTATTCAGATCTGTAAGCAGATTAATAACCTCAATACCATTTTTAGAGTCAAGGTTACCTGTCGGCTCATCAGCAAGAATAAGTTTCGGATTTGCAACAACTGCACGGGCTATAGCCACTCTCTGCTGTTGACCTCCTGAGAGCTGCTGAGGAAAATGCTTTGCTCGATGTCCTATTTTCATCCTTTCAAGAACGTCCTCTACACTTTTCTTTCTGTCACTGGTTTTCATCTTCAGATAGATTAGCGGCAACTCAACGTTTTCATAAACATTTAGTTCGTCAATCAGGTTAAAGCTCTGGAAAACAAAACCAATATTTCCTTTGCGGAAAATTGTTCTGTCGCGTTCTTTCAGATTAGCCACCTCAGTTCCATTGAAAACATAACTTCCTGAGGATGGATTATCTAGTAAACCAAGTATGTTAAGGAGTGTGGATTTTCCACATCCTGATGGGCCCATTACTGCCACATATTCTCCCTGCTTTACATTGAGAGTCACTTTATTAAGTGCTGTAGTTTCAACTTCTTCAGTTCTGAAGATCTTAGTTAAATCATTAGTTTTAATCATGACCTTAATTATTAATAATTATTTAGATTTTTTAAGAATAAGCTTCTCATTTTTTCCGAAGGTTTCATATCCAGAAACTATAACCTTTTCACCTGGTTTCAGACCTTCGAGTACTTCATAATATTTTGGATTTTTTCTTCCGATTGAGATATTCCGTTTTGTTGCAAATGATTCGGTAGGATCGAGAACAAATATCCACATACCTCCTGTCTCCTGGAAGAATCCGCCAATCGGCACAAGAACTGATCTTTTTGGCTGTCCTAACTGCAGACTGATATAATAAGTCTGACCGGTTCTTATATTATCAGGCATGCTGTCACGGAAAATCATGTCAATTTTAAATGTACCGTTCCTGACCTCAGGATAAACTCTTCTTACAGTCAGGTTAAATTTGTTATTCTGCCTGTCAAGAGTTGCATCAAGCTGGGTTCTTACTCTGTCGATGTAATGTTCATCAATTTGTGAAGTAACTTTATAGGATGTCAATACATTTATCTGTCCCATGTTTTCTCCTCGGTTGATATTCTGTCCGATTTCAGGACTTAGCAGACCAAGTTCCCCATCGACCGGTGCAGTCACATTCAGGTTTTCTACCCTACCCTTTACGAGGGCCAGGTTTTTTCTCATATTCACGAGGTCGTTTTTTATTGTTTCTACGTTCACAGAACGAAAAAGAGAGTCCTGAATCTGACGTTCAATAAAAAGGTCCTTTGATTGTTTTGCCATATCCAGGTCCTCTTTTGAGCGGATGTATTCCTCTTTTGAAATAAGGTTATCTTTGATCAGAATTTCATTCTGCTGATAATTACGATCCTTTCTTTCAATATCATACTTAAGAGTGACAAGCTCTCTTTTAATAGACAGCTTCTCCTGTTCCATCGAAATCTGTGTATTCCTGAGGAAGTCTTCCTTTTCAGCAAGCTGTGCCTCGCTGTTGAGGATATTAAGATAGAGGTCAGGATTAGATAGTCTTAAAATGACATCTCCCTTTTTGACCATCGATCCTTCTTCAATAAGTTTCTCTTCAACGCGTCCGCCTTCCTGGGCATCGAGTTTTATTGTGGTTATAGGTTCAACTGTCCCGGGAACAGTAATATAATCATTGAACTGATCTTCAGTTACTGTTTCAATTATCAGTTTATCTTTTTCAACTTTATATGTTGATGTACGATCGGCAAAGAAAGCCATATAAGTAAGCACGATAATTGCAATCCCGATAGCAATATATCCTAAATGTTTTTTCTGAATGCCTTTTTTCTTTGGGATCACTTTATCCATTGTTTCACGAGGAGTATCCATTTCAAGTTTTTATTAAAAATTAGTAATGTTTTATATTATAAATGTCTAGAGTGCCTAATGTGCCTGGAATACCAGGAGCTGCTATTATTATGTTAATTTTCAATTTTTTCAACTTTTAAACCTTTTCAACCTTTCAACTTTAGTCACTCCAAACTATAGCTCACTTAAAGTACTTTTAATTCATAAGATTTTCATATTCACCGGTGGAGTAGAACTGAATTGTTAGTTTTCTTATAAGTAGTTGTAGTTTTGTTCTCAGCGCTTCAGTTTCAGCTTTGAACAATGTTGTTTTAGCAACTGAGAATTCAGTTACATCAACAAGTCCCGATTCAAATTTCTTCTCCACGGCGCTGAAGGATTTTGTGTTAAAGTCATAATTCGCTTTGGCGGCTGCAAATTCATCTTTTCCACTGTTATAGTTGAGGCAGGCATTTTCAATATCAGTATAAAGGTTATTTTTCTCTTGTTCCATCCGGAGCTCATTATCATTCCTCCTGATTTTTGCCAGTTTAATATTTTTTGCTGTGGAATAATTATTAAATATTGGTATATTGAGCGTAAGTTGTACTCCCTGACCGAAGTTGTTATGCATCTGGTTTGAAAAAGAGTTTTGTGCAGACGTGTCGTTGAGCAGGGTATAATATCCTGTAAAAATCTCACCTCCAAGTGATAGACTGGGTGCTAGACTTCCCCTGGCAGCGGCAATCTGTTTTTTCGAGGCATTCAGCTCATATTCGATTTCTTTCAGGCGTGGAAGTACTTGTGAGGCAAGTGTATAAACGCTGTCTGTACTAAATGAGTTGTCTATTATAAGAATATTATTCAAATCAGGCATAAGAATATCAAATTCTGATCCGGATTCAAGCTGGAGCATCTGTTTTAAAGTTGTAATCGCCTGACTGGTGGTATTATGTGCAACTGTATAAGAAAGTTTATCGGCCGACACCTGACTCTCAATTTCATATTGTCTCGACAATGCCTCTTTTCCTGTTTCAACCATTTTCGTTATTCGGAAGAGTTGTTTCTCCGAAAGATCAAGCTGCATTTTTGAGGCATCCTCAAGTCCATTGGAATATAATACCTGGTAATACTGCCCCATGATGCCTAATATAAGTGTATTCTTGGCTATCTTTTCTGATTCCAATCCGGCCTTCAGCATAAACTTATTAGCAGAAATTGTATTAAGTGTAATGAACCCGTTGAAAAGTCTGATGGTTGAATACAATTGGTATCCGTTTCTAAAGTTTTGCAAAAAAGTAACACCGTTCGAAATAGGATCAATTGACCTTCCGTATTGGATACTCGCGTCTGATTCAAAATTGAGTGAGGGTAGAATATCCATCTTCGATTTAAGAAAATTGACGTCTGCAATGTCGGTCTGAAGCTTCTGCCGTTTAAGTCCGATATTGTTTGTGACAGCATAATTAATGCAATCCTCGAGTGTCCATTTTTTCACCTGAGCTGATATTTTCTGAAAACAAAGAACTAAGAGCAGTGATATTATAAGGTAGATTCTTTTCATTTTAATTTCTAATTCCTAATACGTGATTCCTAATTTCTAATTCCTGATTTCTAAATTCTAATTCCAAATTCCTCAATGCCAAAGAATGTGCCAAATTCGTAAATATCATAATATCAGACATATCGGTTTATTAACATTTATTGATGTGTCAAAATATTAGACAGTGAGATGTGTGAAAATGTTACAATCCTGATGAAAAAAAGTTTTCTACAATTGGATTTCTCTATGGCCCTCAGTATAACAAAAATAAAAACTTAGCACCTTCTTGCTTTCTGGCAGGCAGGTTTCAAAGCCTTGAGGTTAATGCATTTCTTAAGTCGTATAAAGTATATAACCGCTTGCGTGAGGAACCGGAATAACAATCTCCTCATTTAGCTTTTGTTCTTCTTCAACAGGATATCAGCTTATTACCTGATATAAACTAAATGCTGCTATGAGATCTTCTCTGTCTAATCTAATTTATGTAAGTTTGTTTATGACAAAAACCAATGATCATGACAGCATTTACGCGACGCAACTTTTTAAGAACATCCATAATAGGCGGTGTGGCAGCAACCTGCATCAAACCTTTTGATACGCTGGCTGCTTTTGGGAAACAGGGACAGTACGATGCACGTATTGCACTTACTACAGGCGACAACAGGGCTGATATGGCTTTCCGTGCACTCCAGCCATTGTCAAAAGAGATTGCACAGGCAATAGGAGGCCGGAGGGTTATCCTTAAACCTAATAATGTAAGTATCAACATTCCATTAACCTCCACCCATGTTGATACTCTGGAAGGTATCCTTGAATTTCTCAAATCAATCGGAAAAACGGGGAATACAATCATAGCAGAATCAGCAGCTAACGGACCCACACTGGAGGGTTTTAAAAACTATGGCTATTTCAGGCTCGCTGATAAATATGTGGTAAAACTGGTTGATCTTGATCAGGATCAAATTGATATAGTTCATGTATTTGATGAAAAGGACTTCCGACCACATGCAGTAAGGGTATCTCATATGATGCTCGATCCTGATTCATTTATAGTTTCAGTGGCAAGGATGAAAACGCACGACCGTGTTTTAGCGACTTTATCATTAAAAAATATTATAGTTGGATCACCTATAAAAGATCCTGGTTTTACTTTCAGTGCTTCCAGTAAAAAGGGTGCAAAAAGTGACAAGGCACTGATGCATGGCAGCGGATTTCGAGGGATAAATTATAACCTGTATGCAATGTCCAGTCAGTTACACCCGCATCTGGCTTTAATAGATGGTTTTGAGGGAATGGAAGGAAACGGTCCTAATGATGGAACTCCTGTTGAGCACAGGGTTTGTGTTGCCGGACTGGATTGGCTTGCTGCCGACCGTGTGGCAATTGAATTAATGGGTATTGATTTTGCAAATGTCGGTTACCTGAATTTTTGCAGTCAAACAGGCGCCGGAATTGCTGATCTCAACAAAATTCAGATTATTGGAGAAACAATCAATAATCATAAAAAGTCATATAAACTCAGTGATAACTTTAAAGATCAGCTGATCTGGATGGATCCTGTATCGCAAAATCTGGTGAAACCTCAGTATCCTAATTTTCCAATATCTTATACCTGAAGAAAATGTTTAATAAAAAGTGTATATCAGAATTAAAATTTCGGGCTCTGATTTCTATCTTCCTGTTGATATTCATTCAACTTTCTCTTTTCGCCCAGAATAAAGGATTAAGCAGACCCCAGGATCCTGCCTCACTTCCAAAATCAAGAGCTATAATCAGTCTCCCGACACCAATTCCTAAGATATCAAAGCAGGCTAAACTTGTCAATACCCAGGATAACGAGTGGATTATTTCTGATGGTTGGGAACTGGCAGCAGCCAAAAAAGTAAATGCAACGGGTATTGAAATTACCAAAACATCATTTAATACAGATTCATGGATAAATGCAACAGTTCCGGGTACCATTCTTACAACCCTGGTGAACCAGGGCTATTATCCTGATCCTCTTTACGGATTAAATAATTTGTCAATACCCGATACTTTGTGCCGGATAGATTGGTGGTACCGTACTCTCTTGCCCCTTCCTGCCGGGTCAGAAAACAGAAGGATACAATTGCTTTTGAATGGGATTAATTATAAAGCTGAGGTCTGGTTAAACGGATCATTTCTAGGGACAATAACCGGCGCCTTTATACGTGGTCAGTTCGATATTACTTCATTTCTGCATGTAAAGGGGATCAATGTTCTTGCAATCCATATCCTGCCTCCGCCTCATCCCGGAATTCCGCATGAAGAAACCCTTGCGGAGATAGGACCAAATGGCGGTGTGCTCTGTTATGACGGTCCGACATTCGTTTGTACTGAAGGTTGGGACTGGATCCCGGGAATCCGTGACCGGAATATGGGTTTATGGCAGGACGTGAGATTAAAAGTAACCTCAGATGCTCAGATAGCAGATCCACAGGTAATCACAGATTTGCCATTACCTGATACCACAAATGCTAAGCGTTAAAGGCAGGTTGTAATGATTATGTCACTAAACCTTTGGAATCAAAAAAATTGCAGGAATTGGTAGCGGTGCACTTGATGAATTAGATTCAAACATTCAAAATTATAATTCAATATCTGTTTTGCCTTTTAAGGCTATTGATTTCCCATTCCATCTAAAGATACCTGTTAATCCTTCTGGTAGAATAACTTCTCCACTTATTCCTTCACTTCCGCTCCTTTTCAAATTAAAACTGATCATTCCTGCCGGGTGCGGCATCTGTCCTTTTATGAAAGTAAGTTTACCCAGGGCCGGCTCTATTTCCACAGTCTTAAATCCTGGTGTTCCGGGACGGATACCTGCTACTGTTGCTAGAAAATCATAATCCGGACTTGCACTCCAGGCATGGCAGTCAGAGCGGGCGGGATCAGGATTTTCAGCGAAAGTAGTTAGACCGTTCTGCAACATATCTTCCCATAAGCCAAGTGTCTCAAGGTAATGATCGGCCATTCCGGTTTTTTTCAAAGCCTGTGTAAGGTAAAACCTGAAATACATTGTCGGCTGAATCAGACTTTTATCATTCATGAAACGTTGAATAAAAACTTTCTGATCGTTTTCAGGTATTGTATTCGTCAGGACTGCAAATATCTGTGCATGCATACTGAAAGCTTTTTTTGAAGGAGTATCAGAGAGGTATCCGTGTGATTCATCCCAACAATTTTTATAAACGGCTTTTGTTAACTTTTGTGCAATCTCTGAATATTGATCAGCTTTTTCCGGTCGTCCGTAATATCTGAACAGCTCTGCTGCCCTTTCTGCCGCATAAGCAAACTGCATAGATAGTATTGAGGAATTACCATCATTCATTCCCCCTGGAGGAACTCCGCCAATACCGCTTGTATTGTTCCAGGCCCATTCAATGGCCCAATCAACAAAGTTCCAGTACTCAACCTTGCCAAGCATCCCTGTTTCCTTATCAATCCTTTTTGTAAACCAGACAAGTACACTTTCAATACCGGGTAAAAAGCTTTTAATGAGTTCAGGATCATCCCTGAGAGTCCAGTAATCGTTGACCATATCGACCCAATACAATGAGAACGGAGGAATAATCTGAGGATTTGCAGATGGATACCTGCTTCTGGTCAGTCCTTCATAAAAAATAGACTCATTAAAATCTGTAATTGCATTCCGCACCAGACGGTCATCACCTGATACATACATAGATATCAGCGATTGAATCCGGGTATCGCCAATATATTGAAGCTGCTCATAATAGGGACAATCAAAATATGTTTCGTTTGCGCAGAGACGGGCGGTCCTCCAGCCGACATTCCAGATTTTTTTCAAACCGGGCTGGTCAGAATCAAATATTGCATTCTCCTTTAAAGGATATGCTGTGAACTCACTCGAAAAGCTATTTAGCTGCAGTGGTTCACTGCCTGTATTGATCTCCATCTGAAGATAACGCCAGGTACGAAACCAGAGAGGACGAAACAACCGGTCCGGTTTACCGTCTGGTAAAAAGTAATCGGAATAACCATCTATTGATTTTCCTTCTATTTCATTTCTGTTGCCTTTTGATCCTTTTGAATCGAACAACGATTCGGAATAGATTAGTCTGATATTGCTTCCCTTACCTTTAGAAACAAGAAGTTCCGGATATCCGGTTGTAAGTCTTTCCTGGTCAAATAATATTGTGATTTTCCTGTTGGCCCTGATTGTAAAGGAAGTTTTCCCTTCTAGAAAGCCCTCAGGTAATGTGTCACCCGATATACGGCGCACAATTACAAATCGCTGATGAGCCTGCTCCATCAAAGGTATCTTTCGTGGTGTCAGCTCCCAGTTTATATCTGTTCCTACTCCACGAGGATGAGCGGCATCAAGAGTCCGGGGTGTCAGCCAGGAGTGATCATTGTACCCTGCTGTTTCCCAGTCCCAGGGATAAAGTGATGCATCAACCCTGTCGCAGGGGCCAACTACAGTGAATTGCCCGCTTGTTTCCTTTGAACCTGCCGGAGCAGGAGTATAAGCCTGATTTTTAATGACTTTCCAGGTTGTATCGGTATTTATAATTTCTTCTGTTGGTGAGTTTCCCTGGACAATGAATGCTGTTTTAAGTGTGTACTGAGCCCATGGTTTTAATTCCCCAAAATTCCATACCTCTGCGGCAAGAACGTTTTTCCCTGTTTTCAGGAATGCAGCAATATCTATACTCTCATAAGTCCAGTGCTCGAGATCAGCACGTGACGGACCAAAACAGACTGCTTTTCCATTAACAAACAGACGGTACCGGTTATCTGCAGAAAGATTAATTATGAATTCCTGCGGCTGTTCTATAAGTTCAAAATCTTTCCTGAAATGAAATACTCCATAATCAAGAAGTGATTCCGTTGGATGAGCTATCCATTGTGCTTTCCAGCGATTATTTATCAGAGCCGGGTTAATCTTTTCATAAGTTAACTGCTCTACGATTTGTGCAGACAGATTTGCACACATCAGTAAAACCGAGAGGATAGTAATTTTTGAGCGCATAGTGTCATGTTTTTTAAAATACAATCTCTTTCTTTCATTTTACAATAAAATGGTATTTGCCTGAACCAACACTTAAAATAGCAAATTGATTGGTAAGTTTTATCATTTTTACAAACTGGCCGCTATTATTAATAACACCCTTTTCAACAAGCGCAAAATTGCCTTCATAAATATCAGGCAGGGCATTTTCAAACAGAGGCAGATAAACCGTGCCTTTTGTATTGGCTGGAATTGTGATTTCCAGATGAAAATCGTTACCAAACTTCCACCATGAACTACATATATTCCCTCTTACCGAATGATAACTTCCTTTAGCCCACGTAAGATCTCCAATAACTGAAGGTTTAATTATTATATCATTGTAAGCAACAGACCCATCAGTTTGTTGAATTCCGAGTACTGACTTGTAAAACCACTCACTTACAGAGCCAAACATTGGATGATTCTGTGATTCATGAATTTTTATTCCCCAGTTTTCCCATAAAGTGGTTGCATTGTTTGCAATCATATAGCCGTAGCCGGGGTACTCTTTCTGGCTAAGCATAAGGAATGAGAGATCGTCCCTGTTCTGCTCACTTAGCCAATTAAGCATCATTTTGGTGGAAAAAATCCCGGTCGTCATATGACCTTTATTGACAGTCAGTATCTGATCAATAAGCTGATTAAACACCTTTCTTTTAAGGCCAGGTGGTAAGAGGTCATAATATAAAGCAAATACCTGGCTTCCCTCTGTACCTGTATATACAACACCTGTCTCATTGTTCACAAATTTTTCTATAAAAGCTTTCTTTATATTCTCCGAAAGTTCCAGATACTTTTTCACATCTTCATCTTTACCCAGAATTTTAGCAAGTTCAGTTATGATTTTAACATGATGATACCACGCAGATGCTGCAGAAACAGGAGTCGGACGCAAATCTACGCTGTTGTGATCACCGATACAGTCCAAAATCAGAAAACCGGGAGTACGCTCGTTGTAAAAATCAACTAAATGCTTCAGTATTGGATACTGTTCTTTAACTATGTCAATATTTCCGTAATATTTATACATCTGGTACAACAGGAACGGGTAGGCCAGGGTCCAGCCAACAGGACCTGTCCCAGGTTCAATTCCATTTTCATTTATTCCAATATTCGGAGCAACTTCTGTCATGGCACCTGAACCAAGGGCGTCGTTTGCAAAATCACGTATAGCTTTCTGATAAAATGAACTCATGTCATAGTTGTTCATAAACGCTTCAGATACGGTTACCATATCACCACCGTAACCATACTTTTCGCGTGCAGGGCAATCCGATTCAACACTGAATATATTGCTGAGCATGCTCCATTCGGTAATTTGCTGAATTTTGTTAAAGAGGCCATTTGAGCATGAAAACTCAGATACATCCTTGACATCTGAATTCATGGCCAGGCCCTGGATGTCGTTCAAAGCTGGTGTGTATGGTAGCCCTTTAACTTCAACAAAACGAAACCCATGAAAAGTAAACCTGGGTTCAAAAGTTTCAATACCCTTCCCATTGCAAACGTATCTGTCTTCCTGCCAGGCTATATCCGGAGCTCCGGGGCCTCCTCTGCCCGGACCTTTGATTTGTGCCGCAACGGAAGTATTCACTTCAATGTTTCTGTCAGATTTAAGTATTTCCGCATAACGAAAGACAATTTCAGTTCCTGCAGGAGCTTTGCAGAAGAAACGGATTACTCCTGCAAAGTTCTGTCCCATATCATATATAAAAACATTGGATTCAGGGCTCCAGATACTGGAAGGAAATAATGTGCGGGTATGCCTGATTGGAGGTATGTATTGCCAGGTAAGTTTACCGGCAGGACCTTCAGTTTTTTTTGCATTTGTCCATTTTGAATCATCATAAGCAGTAGTGCTCCAGCCTGGAAGTTCAAGCCTGGCATCGTACCATTCACCTAAATAAATATTATTCCGGACAATTGGTCCTTCTGCTGATTTCCAGGTTTCATCGCTGACTATTATTTCTGATGTACCGTCTTTATAATCAATCCTCAACTGGCAACGCAGTTTGGGCTGGCCGATAGTAAGCACTTCACGCAGGTTTTGTCCAAACATGTTCATTGGCAGAGGATTGTACCAACCATTTCCAAGCATTACTCCAAGTGTATTTTCCCCAATAGACAGCTGCTCAGTAATATCATTGACATTATAAAATACAGTTTTGGCAAATTGGGTCCATCCCGGTTCTAAAAGCAGATCATTTGTTTTTTTCCCGTTAAGGTATACTTCATTATATCCCAGACCACAAATGTACAGGCGTGCGTTTATAACATCCTTTTTTACTTCAAAGTTTTTCCGGAAAAGGGGAGCAGGGATTGTTTTGTAGAAGTCCTCCGGCTTCTGAGGAGGAAGCTTTCCATCTCCGATCCAATCACCTTTCCAATCACTTTCAATTAAAAGCCCGGTTTCGAACCAGTTAATTTCAGAATATGAAGAAACATTATCCTTTCCATCCCAGATTCGTACTTTCCAATAATATCGGGTACCAGACTGAAGTGGAGTGCCTTTATAAGTTATTTGCAAAGTTTCTCCAGAGGTTACCTTTTCAGAATTCCAGTTTGTGCCCTTATCAATTTCCAATGATTTTAGATCAGTGGAAACAATAATCTGGTAGGCAGTCTGAATAGTGTTACGATCGAGACTGGATTGTTCCCACGAGAAACAGGGAATTACGTCGATTCCCAACGGATTGGAGAGATAGTTAACTTTCAATTCTGAAGGAGATGGCTGGATGGCCATTACAGATGATGTAAAAAAGAGTAAGATCAGAAATATATTTTTTTTCATCAGGTCAGTTTTATATTCATTTAATTCAATCTTTTGTACCATCATTCTATCTATAAAGTTGGTTAATTATGCCGAATATTTATTAACAGATTCAGGATTATTTCTTTCAAGTAATAAAAGAATAATACTATGACATATTCTAATCGTTAAATTTATTCTTAAATTCAATGCTCTAAGAGATGACAATGCCTAATTTAAACTTCTAAATACAATGAGAAAATCATTAATTCTTTTTCTGGCTGTAATTTCAGCATTTTTAATATCCACCTGTCAGGGAAACAAGTTAGCATCTTCAAAGTTACAGGACACTGTTCTTATAAGCGATACTATCCAATATCATCCTGTCCGTATTAATAAAGCAAACGGTTCAATACTTCCCTGGTATTCCACCGACTTAGGAACTTCCTATGATACTACGCTTTTACTCGTATGGAATTTTTGGAAAAACATGCCAGCTGATTCTACCGGTGAAAAACATTATCTGCATCACCAGGTATATAAACCGGGTGACAGACGAGGTATAGGCGGCGACCAGCTTATGATGGCACTTTCTTCATGGGATTTACTCTATAACTATACCGGAAATCAATCGATAATTGACAATATGAAGTATATGGCCGATTATTATATAAACAACTCATTATCATCTCCCGATTGCAAATGGCCAAACCTCCCTTATCCATATAATATGAAGTTATATTCAGGGAAATATGATGGAGACATGAGGGCCGGTAAAGGGTACCTTCAACCCGACAAAGCTGGTTCATTTGGATTTGAACTGGTGAAACTTTATAAAAAAACGGGAAATGAGAAATATCTGGAAGTTGCAGAAAAAATTGCAAATACACTGGCTTCTCATGTGCAACCCGGAGATAATGATCATTCCCCCTGGCCATTCAAAGTAAATGCTGAAACAGGTGAACCGGGCGTACTTATTGAATCCGATTTCCAATTTACAGGTAAACCTGATAGTGAAAAAACCTCTCAACCCAAAATTCAAAAATCAATTTATACTACTAACTGGACCGGCACTTTAAACCTGTTTAGTGAATTGATAATCAAGAAAAAAGAAAATTCAGACTCATATAAAAAAGCGTTTGATATTGGCCTTAACTGGTTAAAAACCTATCCTTTGAAAAGTAACAAATGGGGGCCTTTTTTTGAGGATATATCAGGATGGTCCGATACACAGATTAATGCAATTACCTTTGCAATGTATATGCTTCAGAATCCTGACCTGTTTCCGGATTGGCAGAAAGATGTAAAAGGGATTATAGAATGGACCCACAAGGAACTGGCTAACAGTGAGTATAAAAAATATAAGGTTGAAGTGATGAATGAACAAACGGTTTATCGGGTTCCCGGAAACAGTCATTCTTCGCGTCAGGCTTCCGTGGAGCTTTTATACACGAGATTGTCAGGTGATACAACATACAAAACCAATGCAATCCGCACTTTAAACTGGGCCACTTATACTGTAGCAAACGATGGTCGTAACAGGTACATCCGTGACGATATTTGGCTTACAGATGGTTATGGCGACTATGTCCGCCATTATTTACGTGCCATGGCAGCTATGCCAGAATTGGCTCCAGCTCATAAAAACAGGTTCCTGAGTTCAACATCCATTGTTTCCTCAATAAATTATAATACAGATATAATAACCTATTCTACTTATGATTCAGCAACAGATATTTTAAGACTGATACAAAAACCGGTCAGAATAACATGTGACGGGCCGGAATTGAAGGAGTCTGCTGATTTATTTTCAGAAGGCTTTAATTGGATGGATCTGTCAGATGGAGGGGTATTGCGGATAAAACATACCGGTAGAAAATTAATCATCTTTTTCCATTAGAGCTTTTAACCAATAATTTACTATAAAAGAAGAACCTGTTTCCACGATTTTATTGGATTGTAATACACCGTCCTGTTAAGCATTGCTGCATCTAGTTATGTGCCTGTCCGGTTCTGATTTATGCAAGAAAATGGAACATTTTAAATGCTTGGCCCACTTTTCTTCGGCTAATATGAAGGATAATATAAAATAGTAAATACAAATGAATTTTTCCTATTTTTATAGCATTTAGAGGTATTAAAATGAAAAATGAAATGAAAATTAAGTCTGCTGAGCATAAACAATCAATTGACTATTGGCAAAGT
>PLLX01000170.1:8054-9417 GCA_003141415.1 Bacteroidales bacterium | reverse complement strand
CGCAGAAAATCATACCCTTGTTCGGGCCCGTATCCTTTAAATGTTTCGGCTTTCGACATTTCTTCAACACCTTCATGAAAAGCACGGATAATAGAAGGTGTAAGTGGCTGTGTTACATCACCAATACCCATCTTGATAATGTCGGCCTGCGGATTTTCTTTCTGAAATTCACGAACCCGCCGACCAATTTCAGGGAATAGGTAACCAGCCTGAAGTTTAAAATAATTATCGTTAATCTGCGCCATTTTATATATTTTAGCCCCAAATATATTAAAGTTACTTTTCATCCTAAAACAATGAATTATATTTATTCCAAAGTAAGCAGCGAAAAAATGTTTTTTGGCAACACCGACCCGATTAAGCTATCGGAAAAATACGAAACCCCACTCTATGTTTATAATGAAAATATTCTGCGCAAACGATGTCGTGATCTGAAAGGACTTATTTCCTATTCAAATTTCACGGTAAACTATTCTCTCAAGGCAAACAGTAACCTCGAACTCATTAAGATTATAAGGAGTGAAGGATTGCGGGTGGATGCCATGTCGCCCGGCGAAATATATTTAAATATGCTGGCCGGGTATAAACCCGAAGAAATTTTATACATCAGCAATAATGTAAATGAAGATGAATTTAGCTATGCCATTCATGCCGGGGTAAAGATTTCCGTCGATTCTGTTTCGCAGCTGGAGATGTTTGGTAAGATCAACCCAGGAGGCAAGGTGGCATTCAGGGTGAATCCGGGTGTCGGGGCGGGGCATCATGAAAAGGTGAGGACAGCCGGGCAAAAGACCAAATTTGGGATCGAAATGAACAGTATTCCGGAGGTAAAAAGAATCATCAAAGAATATAACCTTAAACTTATCGGGATTAACCAGCACATCGGTTCACTTTTTATGGACAGTGAAGCCTATCTGGAGAGCACCGGCAATATACTTTCCATAGCCAGGCAATTCGACGACCTGGAGTTTATAGACCTGGGGGGCGGATTTGGTATTCCATACAATAAACAGTCCAATCAACCCCGGCTCGATCTGAAAGAGCTGGGGGGGAAACTATCGGAGCTTATTCATTCATGGGTAATTGAGTATGGAAAAGATATCGAATTCAAGATTGAACCCGGACGGTATATAGTGGCCGAATCAGGTATCCTGCTGGGGAAAGTAAATGCAATTAAAACGAATTACAACATTAAATATATCGGCACCGACCTGGGTTTTAATGTGCTTATACGTCCTGTTATGTACGACTCACATCACGATATTGAAATATACCGTGGAGATGCCACTCCCTCGTTAAAAGAGGAAACCGTGAGTATCGTGGGCAATATCTGTGAAACAGGCGATATAATTGCAAAAGACAG
>PLLX01000170.1:0-8041 GCA_003141415.1 Bacteroidales bacterium | reverse complement strand
CGATGGAGAAAAACAGTTTTGTTAAAATGCATGGACTAGGCAATGAGTACATTGTCCTGGAGAGTACAGAAATAGATTTCCAACTCACAAAACAGGCTATAATGCGTTTGTGCAACATCCATTTCGGGATCGGTTCCGATGGCATTGTTATGATGGTTCCGTCGACAAAAGCTGATTTTGGATTCAGGGTTTATAATCCAGATGGTTCGGAGGCGGAAAAAAGCGGCAACGGGCTTCGTATTTTATGCAAGTATCTCTATGATTATGGACATGCAAAGACCCGGCAATTTTCTCTGGAAACTATGACCGATATTGTTTATGCCGATATCGTTGAAGAAGAAAAAGGAAAAGCAATGCTGATTCGGTTGGATATGGGGAAGGCAATCTTTGCAACGCGCGATATACCTGTTAATTCGGATCAACCGGAATTCATCGGGCAAAAAATAATAGCAGGCGATAAGGAATTTGAAGTGAATTGTGTATCAGTAGGCAATCCGCATTGTGTGGTTATCAAAAAGGAGCTGGATGAGAACGAAATCCGAACCTATGGTCCTTTACTGGAAAATCATCCATTGTTTCCCAACCGCATCAATGTGCAATTTGCCAGGGTCCTTTCCGATCATGATGCACAGATTCTGATCTGGGAACGGGGAGCTGGTTACACTCTGGCATCCGGCAGCTCATCTTGTGCAGCATCATGCATTCTGGTTAAAAGAGGTCTGATCAAAGGCGATCTTACCATGCATATGCAGGGAGGAACGCTGAAAATACAAATCGATAAGAACTGGAACATTCGCATGACAGGCGAGGTACGTGAAATCGCCAGAGGAGTGCTGGGTGGTGAGCTGTTGGAAGATCTGAACAAACCTTTTGCGAGTTGAAACAATAGAAGCTTGTTTCTTAAAACACAGTTTAACAAAAGTAGTAGATATGAATAACTGTTGTCATGAACCGGAATGAGAGGAAAATAATGTTAAACAGATTAGTGGGAAACATTATTAATCGGGAAAGAAGTGAACTGGATATGACTATGTAATACAATGTATATTAATGCTATACAAATTTAACATTTTTTAATATCCTCAATTGTATTTGTTTTGGTTTTCTATTTGGAAGTAATTAAATGTATTCTATATTTGTACCTTCCGTATTTTTATTTTTTTCTCATTTTTGTATTCTGGATTGACTTGATTTGATTTGTATTAATAATAAACCTATGAGTAAATTTATTTATTTAACAGCAACCCCGGAAGCACTGATAGCTTCAATGCTGCCACCGGCAGAATTTGGTGCATACCTGTCAACCGGCACCAAAAAAAGGAATAAAGGTCAGGCAATATTCTTTGAGGTTGAATTAGGGCAGATTGGGAAATTGATAGATATTGAGAGTCTGAACCGGCGATGTGTTGCCAAATCTGATGGTAAACCAAAAAGCTCTGTCTATCTTTCAGTTTACAAAACACTGGAAATGATACCATTATCGGCTCTTAAGAATCTATATCTTACAACTGATACTGGACATACACTGGAATTGAAAAAATCAACTTATGATACTTCGAGAGAAGTTTTGGGTAAGCTACATCTTTTTCAGGAATTATGTCCTGTAACTCCATTGGTTGCCAGTGAACTAACACCATCTTCATTCCTTAAAAGACTTACAGACGGGTCAACTCCGATTGTCCTTCCAAAGCTGTTTTTTGTTGATCTGAAATTGGGAGAACTGGCAACAAATCCGCTCACCGGTTCAGTAGAACAATTGCCTTATTCAAACATCGGTCACCTTCGAGATTGTCTTGAAATTTTAAAAGGCGAATATGAAAAACACATGAAAACAGTTCAGCGGCTTTACTCAGGTTCTCTACTCTATAGAACAATAGAAAGCGGATTTTATGTTGGTTCCAAAGACGAGATCCTTTTTTATCCGTATCCGAGTCTGTCAGAATTGGAAAACATTAATTATGAATTTTTTAGATCTATATAGTATTAATCATTTAATTGAATATTTATTATGCTAAGTTTACCGGGGGCAACCCCATTTGAAGTAGTCGCGATCTGGACTGTTCTGGTTATTGCATTTTTCGGGCTTGCTTATGCAATGTTTCTGCGCAGGCAGGTAATGGCCCATGATAAAGGAACAGAAAAAATGCAGGATGTTTGGGATGGGATACGGTTAGGAGCAAATGCTTATCTGAAAAGGCAGTTAAAAACTATTGTTCCGCTAATTTTCGTCTTTACTATTATTCTTTTTCTGTCCGTTTATGTAGTTCCTCCGACAGAGGAATCGAAACTACGTTTTATAGGTTATTCCGATGAATCACTTAAGTTGGTCATTGGTATTGGCAGGGCTGTCGCTTTCATCATGGGTTCTTTCTTTTCACTCATGGTAGGTCAGTTCGGTATGAGAATGGCTGTTCAGGCCAATGTTCGAGTAGCTTCAGCTTCAAGAAGAAGTTTTGGCGAAGCTCTTAAAATTGCTTACCGCGCAGGTACAGTTACAGGAATGCTTACAGACGGGTTAGGTTTACTTGGCGGCACACTGATTTTTATTATTTTCGGTGTTGCATCACCCGATACATTACTTGGATTCGGCTTTGGAGGCACATTACTGGCACTCTTCATGAGGGTCGGCGGGGGTATCTATACAAAAGCTGCAGATGTTGGAGCTGACCTGGTTGGAAAAGTTGAAGCCGGCTTGCCTGAAGATGATGAACGTAACGCAGCAGTTATTGCCGACCTCGTTGGAGATAATGTTGGCGACTGTGCTGGTATGGCAGCTGACATATTTGAATCATATGAAGTCACAATTGTTTCAACATTAATACTCGGTGTAGTTCTGTTTACCCAGACACACGAACTTTCATGGATCATTTTTCCACTACTTGTGAGAGGTATCGGAGTTCTCTCTTCAATAATTGGAACTTACCTTGTAAAAGGAAGTAAAAGTGGCAAGAGCAACAACGCTCTTAAATCAATCAATAAAGGCTTTTATTCCTCAGCTGCTATAAGTATTACAGCATTTGGTATACTTTCATATTTCTATCTGCATGACTGGCACTCTTTTCTTTCAGTAGTGGTAGGGATTATACTTGCCATTGTACTCGATGAAATAACCAAACATTTCACAGATGGTAGTTTTCACCCTGTTAAGGATATTGCAAAAAATGCAAAAACAGGATCTGCTACTCTGTTATTAAAAGGTATGAGTTATGGATTTGAAGTTGCCGTATGGCAGACGTTGGTAATTGCAATTACAATTCTTGCTTCAATTATGATCTATCATGGTCAACCTGTTACTTATATCCTTTATGGAGTTGCAATGACCGGTATAGGAATGCTTACTCTTACCGGCAACAATGTCGCGATGGATGCTTTCGGACCAATTGCTGACAATGCGAACGGGATAGGGGAATTGTCTCATCTCGATAAAGATGCACGTAAGATAATGGATTCTCTCGATGCGACAGGGAACACTACAAAAGCTATCACAAAAGGAGTAGCAATTGGTTCTGCTGTAATAGCCGCAGTTGCATTATTCGGATCATACATTACCGATGTTAGTAAAGTTCAGCTTCAGATGGGATTTGATAAAGCAACCCAATTGATCGAAACCGGTATACGTATTTCTGTTCCGATGGTATTTATTGGACTACTCATCGGAGGAACTATTCCATTCCTCTTCTCATCTCTTACAATCAATGCAGTAACACGTGCAGCAGCACAGATAGTTGAAGAAGTTCGCCGTCAGTTCAGGATTCCTGGTATCATTGAACGAACTGTAAAACCTGATTATCAGAGAGCTGTTGATATCTGTACTATATCCGCACAAAGAGAACTTATACCGTTGGCGCTGATTGCTGTAGTAACTCCGATACTTATTGGATCATTGCTAGGGGTTGAAGCATTAGGCGGGTTCCTTGCAGGAGTAATCCTCTCGGGTCAGCTGCTTGCAGTCTTCATGGCAGACGCCGGAGGTGCATGGGATAACGCAAAAAAAACTATAGAGGATGGCCTTTATGGTGGCAAAGGATCTGACGCTCACCATGCAGCCGTTGTAGGTGATACTGTTGGTGATCCGCTTAAAGACACAGCCGGACCAGCACTCAACCCGATGATTAAGGTTATTAACCTTGTTTCACTTCTTTCTGCGCCTGTAATCATTGCATACCAGAAACCCGGACATGCATCAGTTGGCATGTTTATCACAGGTGCAATCTGCCTGGCAATTATAATTGGGGCAATTACGTTCTCTAAGAGAGGTGGATTTAAAAAGGAGGTATTTGTGCCATAAAGTTTTAGTTTAATCCGGAAGGATTAAACTTTCAGAATTTTTTTATGTAGAGACAGGTCCCAGACCTGTCTCTACATTTTTTATTAATCTGCCATAATAATTATCAGGGCCGCTTTAACAATTATTGCATTCCCCTTTTTATGAACAGCCTAGGAACCCGGAGTTTTAACGGTGGCCATCACCATTTTTACTTTTAATCGGGTACCAATCTCAAGAAGATCAGCAAGATCCTGAACTGTCAGTGAATATTCAAGTCTGAGAATAACTGTTGGTTCCTGCAGAGTCATAATTCTGGATTTCAGAAGTGGTTCAATGTCTTCAAAGCTAATCTGATGACTGTCGAGATAGTATTTTTTATCTTTTGTAACTGAAATTGTAATCTGTTGTTTATTAAGATTCTGAGCCGATTTGGAGTTTGGTAACAACAGCTTGATTACATTTGGATTGGCCAGGGATGAAACAATAAGGAAGAACAAAAGCAGGAAAAACATTATATCATTCAGAGATGAAGTGCTGACCTCTGCCTTAAACTGCCTTTTTCTCTTAATAATCATTTTATAATACTTTTACGACCTCATTTACCTGCCTTTGCATATCGATGGAATAGCGGTCTATCATCATTTGCAGGTAATGATAGCAGCTATACGCGATTACTCCTACAATTAATCCGGTTCCGCTGCAGATCATTTTCTGATATAATCCGCCGGCTATGATACCAATACTGATATTATCAGCCAAAGAAATGTTATAGAATATCTTGATTACCCCGACAATAGTCCCTATGAAACCGAGCATGGGGGCTATGCCTGCAATAATACCTAAATACCCTGTGTTCTTTTCCATCTCGGAAATCTCAAGGTTAGCCGTGGCTTCCATATAATTCTCAATATCTTTCGGAGCTTTTCCTTCCTGGCTAAGTCCGCTCGCAAGGATTCTTCCGAGCGAAGTATCATTATTCCTGGTGTGTACCAATGCTTCTTCAGGTCTTTTGTTTCTGATCTCCTCAATAATATTATAGATAAGATTTTCATCGACCACTGAACTTTTTCTGATATAAAGAAATCTCTCTATAAAAAGATAGATACTGAATATCGACAGAAGAATGATAGGGATCATTATAAATCCCCCCTTCATCAGCAGTTCAGCCACATTGTTAACTGAATTAGTGTCTTTTAAATGTGGTTGATCAATTGCAAGCAAAATGTAAGTGTAAAGCATTTTTATCCTTTTATTTAGCCCTTCAGGCTACTAATTACTAATAGCCCGGAAGAATGATACTTTATTACAAACAAATGTACAAACTCTTTAGGAAATACCTCTGGTAACAATTAAATTTGGAATTTTTATGGGATAAGTGTAAATTCCGATCTTGATTCAACAGGTAAATTTGGTGAAAGTGATAATTTTTCTATTAAGATTTCGTTTTGAATTATATAAATAAATACTAACCAATATGACCGCAGTCCTTTTACATCTTTCACAGACTTTTGACACACTGAATAAAACTTTTGCGGCTGCTCCGGCACTTCCCGTACAGCATGCGCCTGAAACGACCCACTTGATAGATATTATTATGAAAGGTGGTATTATTATGATACCAATTGGTTTGCTTTCCATAATAGCAGTTTATGTTTTTATAGAGCGTTATTTAACTATCAGACGCCATATAAGTTCAGATGTAGACTTTATGAACAGCATACATGAATATATTCTGAATGGCAGAACCGATTCAGCTCTTACGTTATGCAGGAATACTGCAAAACCAATCGCCAGAATGATAGAGAAAGGTATTTCTCGCCTGGGCAAACCTATAAAAGAAATTGAAGAATCAATAGAGATAGCGGGTAAATTTGAAGTCTATGACCTTGAAAAAAATGTACAGATCCTTGCTGTCATAGCCGGTATAGCCCCGATGTTCGGTTTCCTTGGAACCATAATCGGTGTAATTAAAATATTTTTCAATATCTCTATGACGAGCGATGTAAGTATAGGAACTGTTTCTGCCGGACTTTATGTCAAAATGGTTTCCAGTGCAGCCGGGCTCACTGTTGGTATACTTGCCTATATCGGGTACCATTGGCTCAATATTATTTTAAATAAAGCTATTCATCAGCTTGAATGGAATGCAATGAATTTCATTGACCTGTTAAAAAGCCCGTCAAAATGATAGACCTTCATAAGAAAAAAGACTTCACTGCTGAAGTATTTACCTCTTCTATGAACGACATCATGTTCTTTCTTATGCTGTTCTTCATCATTACTTCCACGCTGCTCAATCCGAGCATGATTAAAGTTTCATTGCCCAATTCGCGAAGCAGTCAGACACTTCAGAAGAAGGAGATTAACCTGACAATGACCAAAGAAAAGATCTACTTCGTGAACAATATACAGGTTTCTTTTGACGCGCTTGAAGCACAACTGAAAAAAGAACTGACACATTCTCCCGATGCTTTCATCATGTTACGTTTTGATAATACACTCCCCATCCAGGATTTGGTGAATGTACTTTCTATAGGAAACAGGTTAAATTCAAAAATGATTATTGCCACTGCAAAGATGAAGTAGACTTGACAATACTCAGAAAGAAACCAGATTAATCCGGCGGGATTCACATTAATTCAAAGAGATCCATTTTAAGATCAAGGTTGACAGGTGCTATTTTGAGGGATCCAAAAAATAGTTGTTATTTTAAACTCATAAAAATTTCAATTATATGAAAAACAGCATCTTACAGGCCGTGCATAATATCCCGAAAAGGGCATTTTTTTTAATACTGATGATTATGCTGCCGCTTGCGGTCTCTGCCTCCTCAGGTAAGGTGCCCTCAATTGGTCCTATTAGAGTTGAATTCATAATTTTCGGACTAATACTGGTAGGAGTAGCGCTTCTTCATAAACAAACTTTCTGGGTTGCCGTTACAGGATTGACAGTACTGCTGATCTTCAAATTTGTTTTTGATCCCGGTTTTCATTTTATGGAGCATGTCTTTGGACAAAACAGCATGCATGACCAGATAATGAATAAAAGTCTCAGGCAGGGTGAATGGGGTATTATTCTGAACCTCATGGGATTATTGCTTGGTTTTGCTATTCTGGCAAAAATATTTGAAGAATCCGGTCTACCTGAAATTTTGCCTAAATTCCTTCCCAATGACTGGAGAGGTCCGTTTTTGTTGCTTGTATTTGTCTGTGTAATTTCTTCTTTTCTCGATAATATTGCAGCAGCTCTGATTGGCGGAGCAATAGCCATTGTGGTTTTTAAAAACAGGGTTCATATAGGTTATATTGCTGCAATTGTTGCTGCCAGTAATGCCGGTGGCAGTGGCAGTGTGGTAGGAGATACTACTACAACTATGATGTGGATTGATGGGGTTAGCCCGTTTAATGTTCTTCATGGATTCATCGCTGCCCTGACAGCACTTCTCTTTTTTGCCTGGTTTGCTTCCCACCAGCAGGATAAATACCAGAGAATACAAAAAGATGCCACTCCTGATGTAAAGGTTGACTGGATGAAACTGGTGATCGTTTTACTGATGCTTGTTGGTGCAATTATTTCCAATTTTCTGTACGATATGCCTGCACTGGGTGTTTGGATTGCTATTCTGATCGGAGCTCTCCTCAGACCTGTTCCATGGAAAGAGGTACCCGGTGCAATCAAAGGAACCATATTCCTTCTCTGTCTTGTTTTCTGCGCATCGCTTATGCCTGTAGAGGATCTCCCAAATGCGTCCTGGGTGACAGCACTGATACTTGG
>PLLX01000264.1 GCA_003141415.1 Bacteroidales bacterium | reverse complement strand
TTATAAATCTTAATCGTATGTATTGAGAATAAGCAATTCCTGATAAACGAACCTGGTTAAAGAAATTCGTCGATCCGGCTGAAATATTTTTCTAAATGCATAATTATTACTAACTTGAATAGCTTTAAGCAAAGATAGAATTTATTCACTTAAAATTCCTAACAATTCCAAATCAATGATAGAACCAATATTAAAAGCCCTAATGCAATTGTTTGCGTTGATAAGTGATGTTCATGACATTTCAGAGATCTCAAGCAGAGAAAGGGATATTGTAAGATTATTTCTGTCGCGGCAGCTGAATAATGATTTGGTGAAAAGGTATATGGAAATGTTTGATGAATACCTTATTCAATACAATTCGGAAGATATCGCAAGGGGCAGTATCAGAGACATGAAACGCACATCTCTTACTGCAGTGAGAATTTTAGGGATATGTGAAAATATAAATGAAGAGTTGGATCAAAGACAAAAGTTATATGTAATTGTCCAGCTTATGGATTTTATTTTATTCGGTGCTGAAATAACTGAAAATGCCCTGGAGTTCCTGGAAACTGTGTCGACGGCTTTTAATATACCGCATACAGAATTTCAGAACATTAAAAGTTTTATTTTGAAATCTGTAAGTGATGTCCCGGAGAAAAACAGAGTAATGATCATTGATAATAAAAATGAATGTGAATATGAGGGAGTGAAACATTTATTTAAGGAAAATCTCAGGGACAGGATTTTTCTACTTTACTTAGTAAGTACTAATACATATATTTTAAGGTACTCAGGAAAAGAAGATCTCTTTTTGAATGGTCAGAATATTTTCCCTGATCAGAGTTATACATTTGATCACGGTTCAACAATCAGAGGTTCAGGCATAAATACAATATATTATAATGATATCACACGCGTTTTCAGTGAGGAAACATTTAAACTTAAAATATCACTAGACGCTACTGATGTTTGCCTCAGGTTTAAGAACAGTGAATATGGAATTCAAAAGTTCAATTTTCATGAAGAATCGGGGAACCTCATAGGTATTTTAGGAGGTAGCGGTGTTGGTAAGACGACCCTTTTGAATGTTTTAAGTGGAATTACAAAACCACAGAGCGGGGAAGTGCTGATAAATGGATTTAACCTCTATTCCGAAAGAGATAAAATCCATTTGAAAGGAGTTATTGGTTTTGTCCCACAGGACGATCTGTTGATTGAAGAACTTACCGTTTATCAGAATCTATATTACAGCGCCAAAATGTGTCTGGATAATCTTCCTGAAACTGAGCTGACAGAGGTTGTGAATAAGACTTTGATAGAGCTGGACCTCGATGAAATCAGGAATCTGAAAGTAGGCAACAGCCTGAATAAAGTAATAAGCGGCGGACAGAGAAAAAGATTGAATATTGCTCTTGAATTAATCCGGGAACCAACAATCCTCTTTGTTGATGAACCCACATCAGGTCTTTCTTCAGTCGATTCTGATATAGTAATGAATTTACTTAAAGAGCAGACATACAGGGGAAAACTGGTAATTATCAATATTCATCAACCGGGGTCCGACCTTTACAAAATGTTTGATAAAATTATGATTATCGACAAAGGAGGATATCAGATTTTTTATGGCAATCCTTCAGAAGCTATTGTATATTTTAAAACAAAGGCTAGTTACGCTAATGCTGATGAAGATCAATGTATTACATGTGGAAATATAAACTCTGATCAGTTACTGCAGATTATAGAAGCCAAAGTTGTAAACGAGAGTGGAAAACATACTCATATCCGCAAAGTCACACCTCAGGAATGGGCTGAAAAATTTAACGGGATTGCGGTAAAAATAAAACAAAAAGTGTTTCATGAGAAAAGGATTCTTCCTAAGAATTATTATAGTATACCTGGTCTCATAAAACAGTCAAAGATCTTTTTTATCCGCGATATGCTAGCCAAACTGGCGAACAGACAGTATGTTATGATGAGCCTTCTTATGGCACCTCTGCTGGCATTTCTGCTGTCATATTTTACGAAATATACAGTAGGAGGTGAGTACATTTTCAGCAACAACGAAAACCTGACGGCATATCTTTTTACGTGTATTATTACTACTCTCTTCCTTGGATTAGTTATCAGTGCTGAAGAGATAGTCAAGGACAGGAAGATANNAACATTTCTTCAGCTTTTAATTCAGTAATAACAATTTATATCCTCATTCCCGTCATTATTATTCCCCAGTTATTGTTCAGCGGTGTTCTTGTTAAATTCGACAGGCTTCATCAGGGCAGATTTACTTCCAGTGAATTTGTCCCGTTTATTGGAGAAATAATGCCAGCACGCTGGTCGTTTGAAGCGCTGGCTGTCGAACAATTCAAAAACAATAAATATGAAAAGAATTTTTTCAATTACAATCTGGAAATTAGTCAGGATGACTGGTACTCAATATTCCTTATAGATAAACTTAAAGCTGAAATGAGCGAGTGCCGGATGCTTAAAGATAGTTTAGACTACAGACAAGTAGTAACAGCTGATTTTTATAAACTAAACTATTATATTGATAAACTAAACGGATTAGCAGGCTTTGGCCCAATCAGCGGAAACTGGAAGGCATCGCTTAATATAGAAAACTTTAATTCTGAGGTATTTAAAAATGCAGGGAGATATATTGACAGTTTAGCCGGACGGTTGAGGCAGGTTCGTAAAAAGTACTTTGACTGGAAAGATTCGGTTAACAAATCAATAGAGGCAAAAATCGGGAGAGACGAGTTTATGAAACTGCAAGATGATTATTCCAATACGAATCTGGAGGATGTTGTTCTGAACAGATTAAGAGTTGATAAATCAATAGAAACAGCCAGGCGAATAATTCAGAAATATGAGCCAGGTTATATGAAACCAACTTCAAAGTATGGTCGGTCTCATTTTTATGCGCCCTATAAGCAGATCGGAAATACTAAAATTGATACGTTCTGGTTCAATTTGCTGGTTTTATGGATTGAAACTTTAATTTTATATATTACCCTGTATTATAATCTTTTGCAAAAGCTATTAGACTCTTTAGGAAATATGAATCTGCATAAATCCGGAGTTTGATTATGAGAAAGAAGTATTGATTTACACAACAGTACAGGAAAAGACAAAACCTCATAACAAAAAGCCAAGGACAGAGAGTGATTCCTCAGAAGAGCATTAATAGAACCAATTATAGGACATTTAAAACAAGATCACCGAAGGTAATCCTGGAAAATCTCATGAACTCACTCCCAGTTGCTCTCTGTCACCCCTGCAGTCTGGCTCCCTAAATTTGCCCACAGGACAAATTCTTAATGGTCGTCCCTGCAAAGCTGGATGACTTGCAGAAAAAAGATTGGGAGGAAGGGGGATTTGGAGATTGAAAGGTTTTTACCTGATTTTTCCGAAATGATTCTTTCTTAAAATACCATAATAAAAATTGCACCTTTTTTAATACCGGAGCTCACTTCGAGCCGACCATGATGCAGCATCATTATCTGTTGTGACAGACTCAAACCGATCCCCGAGTTATTGGCTTTGGTAGAATAAAAAGGAAGGAATATACGTTCGAGGACTTCATCGCTAATGCCTTTACCATTATCAGTAATAGATATCTGCACATGATCTGATTCATTTTCCCTGGCAATTATTGTTAGTTTAGGATCGGAGGTATCCTGCATTGCATCCAAGGCGTTCTGAATAAGGTTTATGATTACCTGTTCAATAAGTTCCAGATCGGCTTCAAGATAAAGGTCAGGGGGGATAATTTGCTTTTCAAACTGAACACCTGTCTCCTTAAACTTTGCCTTGTAAAGTGTAGTTATCCGTTCGAATAGGTCACAAAGCAAAATCTTCCTTAGGTTTGGCTTCGGAATATCTGTAAGACTTTTTGTGGCCTTTACAAAATTAATCAGCCCCAGAGTACGGGATTCAATTATTTTTAAGCTGTGATGAATATCTTCAGTCACCTCCTCACCTATCTTTTCAGGTTTCTGAACTACACCCGACTCATCTTCAAGCATTTGAGCAGTCATCCCGGCAAGATTGGTAATAGGGATGGCTGAATTTACTATTTCATGAGATATAATACTGACAAGTTTTTGCCACGTACTTATCTCTTTACTTACCAGTTCATCCTTTTGCCTTTCTATCTCTTCTTTCTGCGCTTTCAGCTCTATATTTTGCAAGTCAAGTTCATTGTTCTTATGGTTCAACTCCTCCTCAAAATGGAAATTAAGCATTCGCAGGTAATAAATGCTGAAATTTATAAACAGGAAAAGTCCTATATGAGCAATTTTGTAGAAAGGATAGAAAGTATTAATCCTGTCGACGATCGGGAAACTGGTTGTTTCAAATTGAACCATTATCTTGTCAATGAATATGGCCAAAACAAAATAATACGCCAGAGAAAACCAAAATAGAAATTTTTCCTTTTTCGGGTGTAATAATAATTGAGGGATTATTGAGGCACATATCAGTACGTAGGGGTAATAGGTATAACTCTCCTCTTCCACATATCCTATTAATGTCGGGCCGAGCAGGAAGACAATAGGAGGCAGATAGATGAGTGATAGCCTGCTAAGTCGTGTGAAACCAAATCGGGCAAGTATAAGATTCAAGGAGTTGACAATTAGAAGAATTGCCACCCTTAGTGTTCCATAATAAATTGTATCATTAGTTGAACTAAATCCCGCCATCGCGGGATAGCTCTGTTAAAAGTA
>PLLX01000166.1 GCA_003141415.1 Bacteroidales bacterium | reverse complement strand
TGGCTTCCGGTGTCCAGTAGAATGGTTTCCGTTGATTTTCGTTGAATCCTCTGATATTTGTTATTTCAGTCTTGTTATAAAGGTTTCGGTAATAGTATCTCGGATAATTTGAAACATAAAGGTGAAAATGCATCCAGGGTTGGAAAACATTCAGATCCAGTGCCACAACATATGCATTATATAGATCAAATCCGCTATACATAGGAGGTAATCCATCTGAGAATTGCCATTGTCCGTCATCGAGGTAGACAAAATCCTGGTTCACTAAATCATAGAATGTTTCGATATCCGGAATATAATAATATCGCACTCCAGAATAATAGGCAGGCGCCCAGACCGGATTCGTATATTGTCTAACCTGAGCTTGCAGTGAAGTAGAATAAACAACTGGTCAAAGCAGTAAAAAAGATCACACCCATAAAGGTAATGCCGGATTTTTTAATTGTTTTCATGATAGTTATATTGTCTGTTTATAATTAAACAAATTAAATGTGTATTTGTTTAAGAATATAACAGTACAAAAAAAGTGTTAAGCTAATAAGTTGCACGTTCTCTCCGTTAACCATTAAATGAAATGATTCACTTTACCAGAATAGCATTAAACGTGAGAAAATCATAAAAAGGGATGATGATTTTTATTGATTATTATCTTATATTCCTGATTAGAACTTAATATTGCTTTTATTGTTTTAAATTTATTATGATGATTGCCATGTACAGGACAAAACTATTAATCTCTTTCATTTCCGTCCTTGTAAATATTTCGTTTTGTGCCTATTCGCAAAACAACAATAAGTCAGACTCGATACAGACTTTTACACTCGAACAATGCATTGACTTTGCCTTTCAATACCAGCCGGCCCTGAATCAATCCTTACTTAACAGGAGTATTGCCAAAATAAATAATAATATCAACTTATCAGGCTGGCTGCCGCAGTTAAATCTTTCTGGCAACCTATTACATTATAATCAATTGCCTACAACCTTCATCGCTGATCAGACTAATCCTGGCGGACCTCCTATTGAGACGCATACAGGTGTGATCAATACTTTTGTTCCAGTATTAACCGCTTCACAGACAATATTCAATCCTCAGCTTTTACATGCCGCGAGGAGTGCACCATTATATATAAAGCTGGCTGAACAAGTGACTGACAGTACAAAAATAAATATTGTTTCAACTGTGAGCAAATCATTTTATAATCTCCTGCTTATCCTTGAACAGATCAATGTGTTGAAAGAAGATACATCACGCCTCGGCAGGAATGTTCTGGATGCTTACCATCAGTATGTGGGAGGTATAGTGGATGTAACAGATTATGAACAAGCTATTATCACTCTGAATAATTCAAAAGCACAATTGAAACAGCAAACTGAAAATATAGAGCCGTCATATGCTGCCCTGAAGCAAACAATGGGCTATCCTGGCCAACAACAGTTTAATGTAGCTATTGATACCGCACAAATGATGCAGGAGATAACTTTCGATACCACACAACTATTACAATACGAAAAGCGTATTGAGTATCAGCAGCTTCAAACATTAAAAGAGCTACAGCATCAGGAGACAGATTACAATAGACTTTCGTTTCTACCCACAGTATCTGCCATATACAATTACTATTTTGAATACGAAAGTAATACATCTTCAGACCTTTTTAACACAGCTTATCCCTATTCCTATATCGGGTTAACATTCAATTTCCCATTATTCACCGGCTTTTCACGCATTGAAAACTTACATAAATCGAAATTACAGGAACAGCTTGTTGATTGGGATGAGAATAAACTGAAATCACAGATATATACAGAATACGCTTCAGCTTTTGCCGGATATAAAAGCAACTTGTATAACCTGCGTCTATTGAAAGATAATGAAACCCGGGCGAAAAATGTTTTTCGTATTGTATCAATGCAATACAAGCAGGGAATAGTTGCTTATCTTAATATAATTGTGGCTGAATCAAATCTGATAACAGCCGAAATAGGTTATATAAACTCTTTATTCCAGCTTCTGTCAAGTAAAATTGATTTGGAAAAAGCAATCGGAATAATCCCTTATAATAATTAATTCATTAAAAATAACCCTGCATATGTATAGATCGCACCTGACCATAGCATTTGTTTGTTGCCTGCTTCTTTCTTCATGTAAACAAAAACAGGCACCACCACCCATGCCCATACCAGTTAATCTGTTTACTGTAAAAGCCCGGCCCGTTGTATATTATGACAGATACACCTCAACTACGGTTGCTCTCAATCAGGTTAATCTGCTCTCCCAGGTGCAGGGTTACATTACCGCGATATTTTTCAAGGAAGGCAGTCACGTTAAAAAGGGAGAAAAATTATATGAAATTGACAGACGGATATATGAAAGCAACTATAATGCAGCCGCTGCCAATTTAAAAGTTGAGGAGGGGAATTTGAAACAAGCTCAGCAGGACGCTGATCGTTATGAGTACCTGAATAATAACCAGGCAGTCGCAAAACAGCTCTATGATCATGCAATTATAACATTGGAAAATGCAAAGAATTCCTATAAATCGGCTGCTGAGGCATTCAATAACTCCAAAACTAATCTGAACTATTCAATTATTACTGCTCCCTTTGACGGAACAATTGGTTTTAGTCAGGTAAAGCCAGGTGATTATACAACCCCCGGCCAGACCGTACTAAACACCATCTCAAGCGACAATCCAATAGGGGTTGACTTCTTAATAAATGAAAAGCAGTTGCTCTATTTTGAAAATCTTCAAAATAGCAAGGTCCAACCTTATGATTCGCTGTTTACGCTTATATTGCCCGACAATTCTGTTTATTCTCTTACAGGAAAAATCTCAGTAATTGACCGTGCCGTNNGTCCGTAATCAGGATTCAAGTCCTCAGTTGATCATCCCAAATAAGGCCGTAATAGAAGAAATGGGTGAATATTCTGTTTATCTGGCTAAAGATACAGTGATGATAAGTTCAGCTGATACAGCCAGAAAAGCCCATGCATTAAAAGGGAATCACGGTTTGTTTGCATTCCAGAAGAAAGTGCAGCCAGGAGTTACAGTAGGGTCAAACGTGATTATAAAAAACGGAATCAAAGAGGGCGACAAAATTGTAGTCGACGGAGTACAATCATTGCATAACGGTTCACAAATCGCTGCTTCTGACCAACGGTCTTACGGCAAGACAGGAACCCAACCGGTAATTAAATGAGGAATAACCTATGATCGCTAATACCTTTATAAAGAGGCCTGTGACTGCTATAGTCATTTCTGTTGTATTGGTGATTACCGGTATTATAAGCATTTTAAATTCATCCGTAGAACAGTATCCTAATATTACTCCTCCTGTTGTACAGGTTAACGGTCAGTTTACCGGAGCCGATGCACTTACCGTTGAGCAAACCGTGGCTACTCCGATTGAGCAGCAGGTTAACGGTACTCCGGGAATGGAATACATGCAAAGCAATAACACCAATAACGGGTTAATGTCAATGAATGTAACCTTTAAAATTGGAACCAATATTGATATAGCTACTCTTGATGTTCAAAACCGTGTAAGTATAGCCACGCCATTGATACCAGCAGCAGTAAGCAGGCTGGGACTTACAGTGCGGGCTCTTAACCCCAGAATGCTTATGATGGTAGCCATCTTTGCACCAAAGGGAACTCATGACATAACTTACCTCGATAACTATTCCAATATTTTCGTTCAGGATGCATTGCTTCGTGTGCCGGGAGTTAGCAGTATTAACAGATATACTGATGATTTCAGCATGCGGATCTGGATGAATCCGGAGAAAATGGCTTCCTATAGTTTAACACCCCAGGATGTCATTTCTGCTTTAAATGCTCAAAATGTGCAAGTAGCGGCAGGTTCGGCCGGTGTGCCCCCTCAACAAAAAACACAGACTTATGAACTAGGTATTCTGGTAAATGGCCGGTTAAGTAAAGTCTCTGATTTTGAAAGTGTTATTGTAAAAACAGTCCCGGCTACCGGGGAATTGGTTTACCTTAAAGATGTGGCAAGGGTGGAGCTCGGCAAATTTACTTTTTCCAGTAATTCGTTTGTCGACGGAAAACGGGCTTCCTGCCTGCTCATTTACCAGGCTCCCGGAAGCAATGCCCTGGAAACGGCAAATGGGATATACAAAGTTATGGCACAACTAAAAAAGTCATTTCCTTCTGATGTTGATTATAACGTACCCTTTGAATCGGTAACCGTTGTGAAGGTTTCAATGAATGATGTTGTAGCCACTTTGCTTAAAGCGCTGGGACTTGTCGCATTAGTAGTTTTCCTGTTTCTTCAGAGTCCTCGCTCCACTTTGATCCCGGTACTTGCCATTCCTGTTTCAATTTTAGGAACTTTCATTTTTTTCATTCCGTTAGGGTTCACTATTAATACCCTCACAATGTTTGGATTCGTGCTGGCCATCGGCATAGTGGTAGATGATGCTATTATTGTGGTAGAGGCGGTGCAGCACTATATTGACAACAACCATATGTCGGCTAAAGAGGCTACCTACCAGGCCATGAAGGATATATCAGCTCCGGTGGTAGCTATTGCGCTCATTCTGGCAGCTGTATTTGTTCCTGTTGGCTTTATCCCTGGTATAGTCGGCCATTTATACCAACAGTTCGCCATTACTATTGCCATTTCAGTAATACTNNCTGGTTTGAGAAGCTGACAGCCAATTATTCCCTCGGTGTTAAGCGCAGCATAAAGGCATCCAGATATGTGGTCATTTTACTTATATGTATTTGCGTTTGTACGTTCTTTCTGTTTCAAAATAAATCAACCAGCTTTATTCCGTCCGAGGATGATGGGAATCTATATGTGACATATCAATTGCCTCCTGCATATTCTACAGTGCAATCAGTTGCAGTGATGACTCAGCTGATGGCCGTCATAACGTCCACTCCGGGGGTAGGTCATTATGCTGCTTTGTCAGGTTTGAATGTGGTCACCAATGCTACCAATTCAAATTGCGGTACAATTTATTGCCAGCTTAAACCATGGGATGAGCGATCTGTTTCGAGTGAACAGGTACCTGGTATTATAAGTGTAATGCAGAAACGTATTTCTGAAGCCGGAATAAAAAATGCCAATGTCCAGGTTATTCAGCCTTCGCCCATTCCCGGAGTTGGTTCAACAGTCGGTTTCAGTTTCCAGATAGAACAACGCAATACAAATGATGACGTACATGCATTTGAGAAGGTGGTAAACAGTTTTGTAGTTGAAGCAAACAGGGACCCGTCAATATCCAAGGCATTCAGTTATTATTCGGCCCACACACCCAATTTCAATCTAACGGTAGACCGGGAGAAATGCGAAAAACTTGGAGTAAATGTTGCAGATGTATTTACAACTATCCAGGCTTATATGGGCAGTATGTATATTAATGATTTCACAACTTATAACCGGACTTTCCATGTAGTAATTCAGGCAGATACATTGTTTCGCCAATTTGTATCAGATATTGATAAATATTATGTTCGTAATCAATCAGGGAATATGGTGTCCTTAGGCACGTTGATCAGTTACAAGCCGACAGAAGCAGCTCCTCTGATATCTCATTTTAATATTTTTCGCTCAGCCGAAATTGACGGAGCGTCTCCCGCAGGATATAGCAGTTCTCAAACGCTGAAAGCTCTGGAAAAAATAGCTGCCAGAATTTTACCGGAAGGCTATGCCTTTGAGTATTCAGGATTAAGCTATGAGGAGATACAGGAAGGCTCTTCCACGTTTTATATTTTCCTTTTCTCTATCTGCTTTGTATTTTTATTTCTAGCGGCATTGTACGAAAGCTGGTCCGTACCTTTTTCGATATTGCTTGCAGTCCCGATAGGCGCTTTTGGCGCAATATTTACACTTATATTTCTTCCTGGCATTTCAAACAATGTGTATGCTCAGATTGGCCTCATTACGCTCATTGGACTTGCTGCCAAGAATGCTATCCTTATTGTGGAATTTGCCAAAGTGAGGGTTGACCGGGGAGAAGAGCTTATAAAATCCACCCTGGAAGCAGTCAAGCTGCGTTTACGGCCCATTGTTATGACATCCCTGGCATTTCTCCTCGGTGTGCTGCCCCTTGCATTTTCAACAGGAGCAGGTGCTATTGCCCGTAAAACAATAGGGTTTACAGTTCTCGGCGGTATGGTGGCAGCTTCTTCTCTTGCCATTTTCATTGTTCCCGTTCTTTTCGTTTTAATCACTCATGTGTCGTATGGATCTAAGAGACTTGCTTATCTGCAGGCTCATCATGACGAATTAATGGAAAAGGCTCTAAAAGTTGAACAGCAAAATATCGATCCCGAGTTAGAATACGAGATACAAAAATCACGCGATTCCAATAAAACTGTTCATTAATGATCGCTAATACATTTATCAAAAGGCCGGTTACTGCTATCGTTATATCAGTCATTTTAATGATTTCCGGTATACTTTGTATTTATAACCTGGCTATTGATCAATATCCAAATATTTCACCACCTGGAGTATCAGTATCCGGACAATATACCGGTGCGGATGCGCAGACAGTTGAACAGACAGTTGCCACACCTATCGAAGAACAGGTAAACGGCACACCAGGAATGGACAATATACAAAGCACCAGCACCAACAGCGGAGCTGTGAACATAGGTGTAACATTCAAGGTTGGAACCAATGTTCATATAGCAGCTTTAAATGTACAAAACCGTGTAGGCATTGCCGCACCTTTGCTGCCTTCGGTAGTCAGCCGCCTTGGTCTCACAGTACGTGCCCGAAACCCTGATCAACTTATGCAGGTAGCCATTTATTCCCCAAATGGAACTCATAACATAACTTTTCTCGATAATTACACAAGTGTATACATTGAGGATGCTTTACTTCGGGTGCCGGGTGTAGGAGATATTAATGCAAGAACCGATCAGTTTAGCATTCGTGTCTGGATGGATCCCGAAAAAATGGCATCGCACGGTTTAATCCCCCAGGATGTCATTAATGCTCTTAATGCACAAAATGTACAGGTGGCAGCAGGTTCGGCCGGAGCTCCCCCTCAATATGGTTCACAAACATTTGAATTGGGAATCCTGGTAAATGGACAATTAAAAACTGTTCCCGATTTCGAAAAAGTTATTGTTAAAACTGTTCCATCTACAGGTGAAATGATTTATCTGAAAGATGTGGCAAGAGTAGAACTGGGGAAATTTACCTATTCCAGCAATTCATTCGTTGATGGTAAAAGGGCTTCTATTTTAATGATATTTCAATCTCCGGGAAGCAATGCACTGCAAACAGCAAATAATGTGTACGCAGCATTGGCAAAAATGAAAAAGTCTTTCCCGGCCGATGTTGATTATAAGGTACCCTTTGAGTCAATTACCATTATAAAAGTTTCCATGATTGAAGTAGTAGGGACTTTGTTGAAAGCACTGGCTCTTGTTGGTCTTGTGGTTTTACTATTCCTCCAGAACTTACGATCAACCATTATACCTATTCTTGCTATACCTGTTTCTATTTTAGGTACTTTCTGCTTTTTCATACCATTAGGTTTTACGATAAACACACTCACCATGTTCGGTTTTGTGCTTGCGATTGGTATTGTAGTTGATGACGCAATTATTGTTGTAGAAGCAGCGCAGAACTATATAGACAAGTACAAAATGTCTGCTAAAGAGGCTACATACCAGGCCATGAAGGATATTTCGGCGCCAGTCGTAGCCATAGCTCTCATTCTGGCTGCTGTTTTTGTTCCGGTTGGCTTTATACCAGGAATAGTAGGACGTTTGTACCAGCAATTTGCCATTACCATTGCCATTTCGGTAGTTCTTTCAGCTTTCATTGCTTTATCTTTAACTCCCGCTCTCTGTTCGCTTCTTTTAAGACCATCGCGCACTGATAAACCCTCAAACTGGATAGCCAGATTTTTCTATCATTTCAATAATTGGTTTGAAAAGATGACTGATAAATATACAAGTGGAGTAAAACATGGTATAAAAGCTTCAAGATATATAGTCATTTTACTTGTATTTATATGCGGCACTGCTATTTTTTTATTCAAGAAAAAGCCATCTGGTTTTATTCCTTCAGAAGATGGCGGACGTCTCTTTCTTACATATCAGTTACCTGAGGCGTCTTCTACAACACAATCTGTTGAAGTCATAACCAAACTTATGAATATAGTAGGTACCACTCCCGGTGTTGATCACTATTCTGCCATATCGGGGTTGAACATAGTTAATTCCGGTGCCACATCCAACTCCGGTACTATTTTTTGCATGCTCGCACCATGGGAAAAGCGTACTAAACCGGAAGAGCAGGTACCTGGTATTATGGATGTGATAAAGAAACGTATTGCTGCAGCCGGTATAAAGAATGCAAATATTGTTGTAATTCCTCCTCCACCTATTCGTGGTATAGGACAAGCGGCAGGATTCAGTATGCAAATAGAACAGGGTAATACAAATGATGATGTGTATGCGTTTGAAAATGTTGTAAAAAAGTTTGTAGCCGAAGCTCATAAAAATCCGGCAATAACTACTGCATTTAGTTATTACGGCGCACATACTCCAAGTTATGATCTTACGGTTGATCGCGAAAAATGTGAAAAGATGGGAGTAAGTATCTCAGATGTTTTTACAACAATGCAGGCATATATGGGAAGTTTATTCGTAAATAACCTGACTCTTTATAATCGTACTTTCCATGTGGCAGTTCAGGCAGATACAACATTTCGTGCATTGATATCAGATATGAATAAATATTACGTACGAAATCAGTTTGGGCAAATGGTGCCTCTAAGTACTCTAATAAGTTATAAGGCAACTGTAGCGCCTCCCCTAATTAAACATTATAATATTTTCCGTTCTGCCGAAATAGATGGTTCAACACCCCTGGGATTCAGTACAGGTCAGGGAATCGAAGCGTTGAAAGCAACTGCCGAAAAAGTTTTACCACAGGGATATATATATGAGTTTTCAGGACTGAGTCTGGAGGAATTAAGATCCGGGGCAACAACTGTTTACATATTTATTTTTTCTATCGTATTCGTATTTCTATTTCTGGCGGCTCTCTATGAAAGCTGGTCTGTGCCTTTTTCAGTAATGCTTGCCGTGCCGATAAGCGCCTTCGGAGCTATTCTGATGCTAATGTTTATACCTCGTCTTACCAATAATGTTTATGCACAGATAGGCCTTATAACTTTGATCGGGCTCTCAGCGAAGAATGCAATTCTTATTGTGGAATTTGCTAAAGTACGCGTTGATCATGGAGAAGAACTTATAAAATCCACTCTGGAAGCTGTGAGGCTGCGATTTCGTCCCATCCTTATGACTTCCATGGCATTTATCCTGGGTGTTCTGCCGCTTGCATTTGCTACAGGGGCAGGTGCGGTCGCCCGGAATACAATAGGTTTTACTGTTCTCGGGGGAATGATATCAGCCTCTACGCTTGCCATATTGATTGTTCCGGTACTGTTCGTTATAATTACCCGTTTCTCGTACGGTAAAAAGAAACTCGCTTACCTGCAAGAGCATCATGAAGAATTGATGGAAAAAGCCCGAAAAGTAGAACAACAGAATATTGATCCGGAGTTAGAGTATGAGTTGACTCATAATCAGGATAAAAAAAGCAGCCCGCTGAAAAATTAAGTTACTGATTACAGCAATAAACAAAAAATTGTATGACACGGAGTTATAACGACAAGCTCCTTTAATTCCTATATTCTATCAGGGTTCTCTTCAAAAAGCAGTTTACTTTCTTTTTTGTAATATACGGAGTTTAAAATAACAAAAAGCTTGGTAATTTCATTTATTATAGCTTGAATAAATACATGCTGATCATTGGTGATTTTATCAATGGGCATAATGCAAGAGACGAGGATATTTAAATTTTTGGGAGTGGAGATGATGTAGCTGAATGGTAAAATATGTTGTTTTTCCATAATCATTTTATTACTGACATGAGGATAATTATATGAAAATCCTTTCCTCGTTCCAAAGTGTTCACAAACAGTTCTCTGAGTATTGCTGTCAATTATTCTAAATAAAACCCATTCTGAATTTACTATTCCAATTACACGCTCACCAAAAAAATTAAAAGCTTTTTTCAAACCATCTTTTGTTTCAGGATATTCATTAATACTATTAAAAATTGATTTAATTTCCTGTATCTGAACATTCATAATGCCAATATATTGTTCTGAATCATTAAGCCTGTCCTCAACTTTCTTCTTTTCATCAATAATTTTATTAATCAGGTCTTTATGTTTGTTAACTTCCCGTTTATACAAATTGAATATCAAAATACTTATAATAAACAAAATACAAATGAGCGACCCTTCGAAAGTTTCCTCTTCTAAAATTAATTTTGAAGTTAAGGTTACCGGACCCTTAATTAATGTCGGAGTATATATTATAAAAGCAAATAGAATGATAAAGATTATCAAATACAAGATTTGCAGAAATGAAGGCTGAAAGTTTATTTTTTTCATGTGCTAATTATTATTTCTAATAAATTATTCCATTTAAATATTGGATAAGCAAACTTTTTATCTTGGATAATTCTTCTATTCAACAATTATTGGGAAAGGGACTTAATCATCAAATGCTCCTAAAGTCCAGATATCCTCTGCTATTGTGCTCAACTGATATGTAGGAAATGATAAAACAGGGATACGGGCTTTATTTATCATTTGGTGAGCATAGGTACCCAAAAGTAAATTTGAAAAACTCCTCTCCTGCTCAGTCATTATTGAAATAAGGTCAGCATTTACTGATACTGAATAATCAAGGATTAAATCAGTCAGATTGCCGCCCTGTAGATGCTCAACTTTATATGGGATATCATGATCCCAAAAATAAGAGCATACTTGTTCGGTATATTTATAAAGCTTTTTTTCAATACTTTTTAAATGCGAACCTCTCACGGTAATAAGGTGAATTTCAGAATTAAACAACTTCGCCAACTTTACTGTATATGGAACCTTTTCCCTTGTCTGCAAGGTTATATCAAGGGGCAACACAATCTTATCAATATTCGATGAGATTTTGCTTTTTCTGACTGTAATAACAGGTTTCTTAGAATGGGAGGTTATTTTGTAAGCATTACCTCCAATGAACAATTCTTCAAAGCCTGATTCCCCGTGAGTGGAAAGCACTATCATAGAATCTTCAAACTTATCTGCCAGGTTTGTTATTTCACTGAATATCTTACCTTCCATAATTGTATAATTCAGGGCACAATTTATATTTCCACCTTCTTTGCATTTTTTCAGTATTTCTTCAAATTTCCTTTTTGCCAGTTGATTCTCCTTTTCAAGAAGTTCAATATTAGCGTCAATATTCTTCCCGATTACATGAACCATTTGAATATTTGCTCCGGTCCTTTTAGCCAGCATCAATGACATATTCAAACCATCGAGCGACTCACTTGAAAAATCCAGAGGAACAATAATTGTTTTCATAATTATTATATTATTTGTTTATGACCTGATTGAATAGAAAACACATTTTGACTCCTGCACTGCGTTACAAGCTGGTTTCAGGAGCTTATGTATTCTACAAACTCAGGAATGCATGCCGGATTTTAGATATTAAGTCACTTTCCCCGAAAGTCAATTCAAGTCCATATTTTTGAAGAGATTGGTCTATTTTTTTTCTCTCTGAATGCGATAAATCTTTTTTAAAGTCGATTTCTCCTGACTCAAATGAGTTGTACTTAAAACCAAGTCCTTCCAGTTCCTGAATTACAAAGAATCTTGTTCTCAGACACACCATATTTTTAATATAAATTTTCATGATTAATTAGTTTTAATAATAGTCAACCTGTCCTTCTCCTTATCAAATCCTGAGGGGTTTCCCAGCTCTCATCCTTTCGTGTTTTTTATAAGACATTTGAATATCATAAACCATTCTGTCAATGCAATACTTTAACATAAAATTAACAGAGTATAAACTAACCCGCTGTTTAAGGTGATTCATTATAGCGTTTCTCAATCAGTTGCCAATAAATCAGCTTTCAGAAAGCCTCTAAAGAATCATGATGTTTAGAGCGATGCTTGTATTGACCATTATATGTTGCCTGGCTATCAATCCATGCTCCTAAACCGTAGGGGCTTCATTGTTCATTTAATAAACATCATTTGGACAATTGGATCTTTTAAATTATGAAATTATTTTTAAACTGCAATACACCTTGAATTCACTTCGGGCTGGTCATTAACTCTTTCACTTTATTAATATCAACTACAATCTGAGGATCAAATGACTCACTGTTCATATAATTCAATATAGAAATCAACAGTTGTTTTGAGACTAGCCTCTCATCAGAAATATTCTTCAGGTCGATACTGCAAACCATCAGTTTGCCACCATTTGTTTTTACTTCAAAAGCCAGAGCAAGCCGGCGGTTTTCAAACCAGGTATCGATTGGCTGAATTAATGGCTTAAGGTCCGCAGGAAAACTATCGAGTATCATTGCCTGAGAATGAGTAACAGGGTCCCACCACTGCCAGTTGGTGTGAAACTCCGTAGGAAAATCTTTGAAAACAGGATGCTTGGGATCACAAAGTATTCCAAGGGTATGTGGTGGCTGATTATTAGTCCAGGCCGTGTTCCAGAATACCGTTGAAAATCCGATTGCAACCTGTGCTCCTTTCTCTTTTCCGACTTTGCCATAATTAAGTAACAGGACAGAACCTCCTTTATTCAGTGTTGCTTCGGCATTTTTGTCAAGCTTGTCTGTAATTAGAACATTGCCTTTCTTCACTTCCTGAATTGCAGGGTATACCCAAAAATCCCAACAATTCTTATAGGGAGTATTTGCTAAAAGTACTTCAAGCGTCAGTTTCTGTGCTTTATTCAAAAACGACAGATCCATTTGATATAACCCGATGTCTGAACAATTTCCAATTTCTAATCTATCCCTTGTGAATATCTCCTTATGTATGGTATCGCCATTTTCATTCGTGACCTGACAGATAATTTCAGCTTTTTCTATTGGCTTTTCACCAAAATGTGCTATTTCAACAGATGCTTTAAATGCCTCATTATTATTATATATCAGTTTCTGCATTCTTGCAAGCGGAACTGTCTCGTTACAAAACATCCTGAATTCTTCAGATGTAATATATCCTTTGGATTCAAAGAAAGGATTAAGTACGCCTACCAGTGCTGTCCCCTGTCCGGGAAAATCATGTAGCTGCAACAAATGAAATCCCGCAAATCCCTGCGTGCGCAGAGCAGCCTCAATATCAGCTTTATAACAAAGCGCCTGGAGTTTTCCTGATGCCATCAGGAATGCTTCTGCCTGATCACCCATATGATTTTCAGTAAGTGATTCCCTGAAAATCTCAAAATTTGTTGGTTTGAGTACCCCGGTATATTTTGCTATTTCCTTAAAATCGGGATAAACACACCATTGTCCAATTTCATGACTTACAGTCGGAATCTGGTATTTGGAAATAATGTCATGATAGTCAAACATTGTTTGTGGAGCTTCCCTGTTTATTATACTTTTTAATCCTTCGCCCCATCGTTGTATTCGTGGTTCTGCAGTAAGGTTGAAGTCATTTTCAGGAATAATCGGCCAACCGGCTCCTGAAGTATACACCCTTCTGTTATCTTTAGCTTTCCAGTAAGTAACCAGCTTCCCCAGATATGCGTTTTGATTTATTCCGGCAGGTTCATTTCCATATGTCAGCATACAGAATGAAGGGTGGTTTCCATAAGAGCTGAGTATCCTGTCCCCTTCCTGATAGATATATTTATCTATGACTCCCCCATCGCCTATTGAAGTTCCGGAATTGGCCCACGATGAACATTCAATCTGAAAATACAAACCAAGTTTGTCTGCTGCGTTGAAAGCAGCTTCCGGAGGGCACCAGGAATGAAACCTTACTGTATTCAATCCATAATCTTTGAATGTCTTAAGAACCTTCACCCACGATTTTATATCCGTAGGGGGATAACCTGTAAGCGGGAAAATGCAGCATTCAAGTGTTCCTCTTAAGAATATTTGTTGCCCGTTAACTTCAAAACGTGTTCCCCTGGTTTTAAAATCACGCATACCGAAGTCCTCCGACTCTGAGTCGAGTAATTCACCTTTTGATCCCTTCAGATTCACAGTAAGTTTATACAATGAAGGTTTGAATTCGCTCCATAATTGTATGCTATTTCCCATTAGGTAGTCAATAACAAGCTGAAGGTCCTTTGAATCAGTCTTAGCAGATACGACAATGCTATGGATTTTTTGAGAAATAGCGGAATTAAAACTTCCACACGAAATGACTACTTCTCCCCTAAACGGAGCTCCCGATTTATTGGTTAATGCAACAACGATCTTTGCTTTTTTCCCCTGAAGATCAGGATATATTCTTACGTCCCGGATAAACACTTTTGATGTAGCTCTCAGACTAATATCTCCTACTATTCCATTCCAGTTCGATTGGGTATGGTCGCTAATGCTGTGAGAGTTGATACCGACTGGTATTACCACACGGTTATCAATTCGAATGCTGATGCGGTTTTTCCCCGGAATGATAAGATCAGTTATATTAAATTGATGAGCAACAGCAAGGCTATTCTCGCTTCCTGCTTTTTTACCATTTACGTAAACCGTCGATTCCCAGTGAGGTCTTTCAAGAAACAGTATAATATTCTTCCCATTCCATCCGGATGGAAGATCAACCTCTTTCTGATACCAGGCAACGCCCTTGTAATATTTAACCGGTTTCAGCCAGAATGGAATTTTAATGTTTCCGGGCTGACGGTACCTTTCATATTTTTTTTCGGTGAAGTAAGACTTATCGACTATTTCTCCGGTCCAGTCAGTTTTGAGAGTGACCTCATCGCCTTTCCCGTTCTCTGCCATTGAGCCTGGAAGTCTGACTGTTTCGACTGCCAGACTTTCATACCATTTATTCGCGATTCCCTGGTCAAGGGAATCAATTCTGAATTTCCATTCACCGGCAAGTGATAGTTTTTCCCTGATCTCATTTTGCCTGACATTGCAGCCTGAAAGCAAAAGTAACAACCAGCTGATTTTAAAAATCCGGATCATTTATTTTAATGCATTAATTATTAAGCAAGAGGTCAATACTGTACTCAGGAACAAACTGTATATTCCTGATATTTGTTTTTTCAATCTCATCTTTACTTAATTCTTTGTCAAAGTATATTTTGAAATTTGCTTTGAAGGGAAAGAGCTCAAATTTCAATTGTTGTCCTTCAATCTGGTTCCCAAATTGTTTGAGTGCAATCTGCCAGGGAGTAAAATTATTAAAGTTATCAGCAATAAGTTTATGTCCAAACCTTAATTCACCGATATCTCCGTTATAATTAACGTGTAAATAGAGTTGATTTAAACCAGCCAGGTAATTATCCGGTATTTTGAGTAAATATTCATAAGAATTCTGACTTAGATCCAGATCATTTCCGAATTTATCTGACATTATTTCCGGTCGTACTAATCCTTTTAACTCTGTAAACGAAGATGGAATTGTATACTGTTCGATTGTCAACCATGATTGGTCACTAACGATAGTTACTTCATCTGAATTCATATATTCCACTCTGATCTTTGCAGCAAAAGATTTGTCACCTTCAATAAAAGGAAAGTCCATCATAATCTGATTATTCCCCTTTTGTAAGTAGCCGGTAATATCAAGTTGATTCATTTTTGCGGGTAGGATTTCCTGATTCAGCCAGAGTTTATTAATTTCAATCTTACACGAAATATCCGTGGCCAAAATTAATTTTGCAGACCTGACAGCTGAAGGATTATCCAGGTTAAACTCCTTAATAAATATTTTGTTATACAATTGATTATAAGGTGTTACACTCTTAACTGAAGCTCTAAGTCTGTTAGAACCTGAAAGGATTGGCAGAGCCGTGATTTCAGGAGTAAAGCTTTTTGAGGGCACTGTAAATTCAAAGTGTTTATAACTACCTAAGGGTTTAGAAAGAGTATCAGCTACTTTAAGAAGTGAATTATCACTTATCTGGATTACTTTCATAACGTTTTTAGGACCATATATATGTAACTGATTATGATTTATATACAAATTAGCATCACTGATAAATAATTGCCTGATGCCGCCTAAATTAAAAAGCCAGACCTGATCTGATTCTTCGAATGACAGAACGATGACACGTTGCTCTTTTCCGTCTGTATTTATTATTTTAACAAAGTTACCGATACCCGGAACTAAACCGGTAATAATATATTGGTTATTGATTTTAATGATTTTACCGCTGCTTGATTCTATTGTCCTTATTGAAGCAGCATCAAAGCATAACTCGGGTTGGATACCAAAGTTCTGCATCAAGAACCAGTCAGAACGATCTTTCTGATCAATATTACATAATGGTTGAGCCGTGGCATATTTTAAAACTACATTGTTTAATCTGAAATTAAAAGGCCATATAAAAGTACTGCTGTCGGGAATATCAACGGGTCTGTAAGGAAACAATAGGGTCTCCCCGTTAAGTTTTATTCTAAACTGAGTGTTTTTTTGTTCAGGCTTTCGGGCTCCCCTGTAATAATTGATTCCAAAAAGAAAACCTGAATTATCTTTTACCCTTACAGAATATTGCAGGTCAATTGCCGGATCTTTTATTTTAGCAATAACAGGAACCATTGGAGCAAGAATTTCACCAAATTCATTGAGGAAATAATGCATTTTCCTAACCTGGTAATATGAAGGAGCCAGTTCTCCGGTTTCCTTAACAGCTGCCTGGAAATCGTAAGAAATTTTGGGATAAGTATTCCAGTATCCTGTTTCTTCCCGATTTTCCTCCATACTGGTCAGTATCCCAACCGGATTTGAGCCACCCGTAAAAACATAATAACCCGGAAGATTGCTCCCAGAACCAATTTTTGCTGTAACAATTGTTAGTCCGTCGAACCTGTTAAAAAAGGGTCTTCGATGTTCAGTAATCTGGTTTCCGACGCCCAGTTCACATGTGAAAAAAGGATAACTGTTTTTATCGTTCCGATTAGAATCAAATTCAAATGAGGAGTTTTGAGTGATTTTCTCGATATCAGAATTCCATGGTGCTTCGGGATATGCTCCCCAAAATGGAATAACCTCATTTTCGGGGACGGAGGCGTTATCCCATCCTGTAACACTGTAAAGAGGCACATCAATTCCATATTTTTGAACCGTTCTCTTCAACCATAAAATATGTTCTTTACCCCTCCCATACTCATTTTCAAGCTGTACACCGATAATCGGGCCACCATCCTTATACATAAAACCTTGCATCTGGCTTGCCAGCTGTTTAATATACTCCTCTACATAAGATTGATATACCGGGTCATTGGACCTATCCACAAGAAATTTTTTCTTAAGAATCCAATCCGGAATGCCACCATTCCTTACTTCCCCATGGGCCCATGGGCCAATTCTGGGATAAACCAGCATACCATGTTTCTGGCATAACTTTATAAAACTTCGAATATCCTTATTACCGGACCAGTCAAATTGCCCTTCAATTTCCTCATGGTGAATCCAGATAACATAAAATGCAATGATATTGATCCCATTGGCTTTCATTTTCAAAATTGCATCTTCCCATTGATCTTTCGGGTATCTCGAAAAATGCATTTCACCCATCACCGGAATAACTGGTTTCCCTCCGATTGTCATGTATTGGTTATTTATAAGCAATTCATGGCCTGGAAGACCAGGATTTCCCATTTTAAAATAGCCCGGCTTGACCTCCCTGCCAACATTTGAAGCATCAACACTCAGTACATTTTGTGCATTTGCCAGAATGGAAGAAAATATAATTATGGAAATAAGTACTGCGTACTTCCTATTATATTTTAGTTGTATCATTTTGTAAAGTATTTTCTAGCGTATTGTAAATTCATCTTCAATCTCCTCAAGGGATTTGCCTTTTGTTTCAGGCAGCCTTCTGAGTATAAACAGGAATCCGAGCAAACAGATGCAGCCATAAAGCCAGAAGGTACCCGAGGCTTTAAACAACTTATTCAGTAACGGGAATGTATAGGTAAGAATAAAACATGCAGCCCACAATGCAAAGGTCGCTATCGACATTGCAGTTCCCCGCATCCTGTTCGGGAAAATTTCAGAAAGGACGACCCATGTTACCGGGGCTAACGACATTGCATAACATGCTATTGCAGTTACGACCATTATCAATAGAGGCAGCCCCTGGATATGAAAAAAATACATAGTCCCGAGAACTGTATAAATTCCTGCCAGGCCGCCGGCTCCAATAAGCATCAGAGCTTTTCGTCCCAGTTTATCCACGGTAAACATCCCAATAAATGTAAATATAAGATTTACACAACCTGTTATTACGATATTAAACAAAATATCTGAAACATTGTAACCTGCATTAGAGAAAATCTCCTGTGCATAATTAAAAATGACATTTATTCCGCACCATTGCTGGAAAACTGCCAATACAATTCCCAGAATAAGTAATTTTGATATACCAGGCTGTTTCAGAAATCTAAGATTTGTCTTTTCATTTGACTCACGTAGAGTTTTTTCAATGGAAGCAAATTCAGATACTGCATAATCGTCACCTCCAATTTTTGCAAGGATCTTACTGGCTTTGGTATGATATACCGATTTTTGTGCCAGCCACCTGGGACTTTCAGGAACAAACCACATAAGGATAAAAAAAAGTCCTGCCGGGATTGTACACGCGTAGAACATCCACCTCCAGCCTGTCTGTCCGTTCCATGATGCCAGTATATCGGAAGTTGTTGCGCCTGAAGGTACAGGCCTGGCTATTCTCCAGTTAATAAGCTGAGATGCAAGGATCCCGATTACAATGGTCAGCTGATTTATTGAGACAAAACGGCCTCTGACATTACCAGGGGTTATCTCTGCAATATACATCGGAGAAAGATTTGACGCCAGACCAATACCTATGCCGCCTAAAATCCTGAATATGACAAATACATCAAAAGAGTCTGCTGCCCCGGTACCTAGTGAAGCCGTGACAAATAATCCTGCAGCCAGGATCAGTAACTTTTTTCGTCCGAGTCTGTCGCTGAGCCATCCGGAGATTACTGCACCGGCCAGGCATCCTGCCAAAGCGCAACTCATTGCCCATCCCTGAAGGAAAGCATGATTGGTAATACCGAAAAACGGCTCATAAAATGGTTTGGCTCCACCTATTACAACCCAATCATATCCGAATAGAAGTCCGCCCATGGCGGAGACAAGACAGATGCTTACAAGATATTTCCAGTTAAATGTGTTTTCTTTCATATAGGGCAAGTATCTTGTAATGATTTATGCACAGGGCACAGGGCACAGAGCTCTGTGCATTATAGTTCTTTAAGAGCATCTAGCATTGCAACAACATTTTCAAAAGGAACATTAGCCTGGATATTATGTACTGTATTAAATACAAACCCTCCGCTTTTATTAAGTATGTCGCACTGGGATTTAACTTGTTCTTTAACCTGAGCAGGTGTTCCAAAGGCAAAAACACCCTGGGTATCAATACCTCCGCCCCAGAAGACCAGCTTATCACCATATTTTTCCTTTAACTTCCGCGGATCCATACCTGAGGCATTGATCTGAACTGGGTTAATGATATCAAACCCTGATTCTATGAAATGACTCATTAATGGTTCGACAGCCCCGCATGAATGTTTAAATGTTTTCCAGTTTGTATTCTGATGAATCCAGTCATTTACCTTTTTATAATAAGGTAACCATATCCTGTCGTATGTCTCAGTTGAACAGAATGTCGAATTCTGAGTACCAAAATCTGTTCCACAGGTAAAGACTACATCGATCTTATTCCCGATAACTTCATGCAATAACTTCAGGTTTTCTATAGCTATATCAGTCTGCCGGGAATATATTTCCTTTACAAAATCCTCTCTGATGAGTGTTGAAATATACCACTCTTCGACGCCACGTATTCCCTTTGGGTTCTTTAAATTGATTGCAGGAACAAGGGCAATATCACCGAGAGCAGTACCTCCCAGGGAAGCAACTACAGCTTTGGAATTATTATCAAGGTTAGCTACCTGATCTTTCCAATATTCAAGCTCCGGCTCTGTGATATGACCAAATTCTTCAAGATTATCTTCCACCTTTAGCATCGAGTCATCGATCGGATGTTGCCTGTCGATAGCATCAAAAAAATAACCTGTCTTGGGCATCATACCACTTGGCGGAACAGATGTGTCACCTTCAGGATACATCAGAATATCTCCATTACTATTATACGTATAATTAAATCCACCCGGAAAGAGAACTTCCTGTCCCCATAGAGTCTTATGTATTTGCCAGTTATCCATTAAGACGCCGAACATATTCTTTGCCGAGAACAATCCGATGATATCGATGTCCATTGCCTTAATCAACTCCGAATCAATCTCACCGAGCATCTGGTAGGGCTCAATGACTTTAACAGGTCTCTTCTCCAGTCCATAATGTTCCCGGAGTTTTTCAACGATAAGTACATGAATTCCGGTTACACCTGTTGATCCAAAGTCTACTACAACCTTATCCGGTTGTTTATGATTAATTGTTTTTAGAAAATTTTGTCTTGAAGATGAAAGCATAATTTAAATTTTAAATCATTTAATCGAGTAACATTCAATAATATGGATTTTACCAGTCCGGGTTACTTTTCCCAGAGTTTTTCTATTTCTTCCAATGATTTTCCCTTGGTTTCAGGTACAAAAAGATAGGTAAATAACCATTGCAGCAATGACATGAGCGCCAGGAAGAGGAAAGTTTTTGCACCGCCAATGGATGCCAGAAAGTGCGGAAAGAGCAAAACAACAAGAAAGTTAAATATCCATTGTGTGAAAGAAGCAAAAGCCAGAGCTTTTCCTCGTATCCTGTTAGGAAAGATCTCCGAAACGAGTGTCCAGAATACAGGCCCGATACATGAGGAAAAGAATGCTATAAACATCAGAATGCAGATAAGTGTAAATATGCCTTCCATTTTTAAATAAAACGATACTGCAAGCATCAGTAATGTTATAACCATTCCCATAGAACCTATCAGATAAAGGGATCTTCTTCCTGCTTTATCAATGAAAAGGATAGCCACAAAAGTGAATATAAAATTGATTAAACCTACCAGGGAAGTCTGAAGCAATGCATTATTAATTTCAACACCGGCTGCCAGAAGTATTTTTGGCGCATAGTCAACTATCGTATTTATACCGCTGATCTGGACAAACATAGCCAACACGAATCCGATCAGCATAACTTTACGCACAGATGGTTTGAATAATTCACCTGTAGAAACTGAAGATGTGTTCCTTTCTAATGACGCTGCAATTTCCTGAATCTCTGCTTTTGCAAGCGACTCGCCTCCAATTCTTGTAAGAACTTTTAAAGATTCCTCTTTTCGTCCGGCTTTATATAACCAGCGTGGGCTTTCGGGAATGAAAAACAATCCGACAAAAAAGAATACTGAAGGAACAATCCCTGTTGCAAACATCCAGCGCCAGTTGTTGTCAATATTATGCAAACCGTAGTTTATTGTAAATGAGCACAGTATTCCCAGAACAATGGCAAGTTGATAAATGGACACAAGCATGCCCCTGCTTTTAGGTGGAGCTACTTCCGCCACATACATAGGAGACAGCACTGAAGCGGCTCCGACCGCTAAGCCACCAAATAAACGTGCCGAAATAAAAATAACAGATGATGATGCCAAAGCTGTGAATGTGCAGGAAACAGCAAAGAAAAGCGCTACAACAATAAGAACATTCTTGCGTCCATACTTATCGGATAGTACACCTGAACCAAAGGCTCCTATTATGGCTCCTACTAAAAGTGAACTTACTCCCCATCCTAATTGTAATTCATTCCATCCGAAATAGGGCTGAATAAAGGGAACGGCACCTGATATTATTCCTACATCAAATCCAAACATCAGGCCGCCCATTGTTGCAATCAGGCAAATGAAATATAAATACAGTAAGCTTTTCTTCATAATTGTTCCCTGTTTATTAATAAAATCCAATTCAGGATACAATAATTATCCTGCATATAAAAAGTTAATGCAATCAGTCATGAATTGATGATAGAAGATTAAGCATTTGAACTTACATCCCCATTGTTTTTCTCATATATTCTCTGCTCATCTTAAGACTTTCTTTTAGAGGCCTGGTCCGGACAAACCCATTTTCATGTGCTAATTCAATATTAGCATCCCCCTCAAAATTTATCTCTCTTAAAACATCTCCAATTTCTTTAAAATTGACATTCCCTTCTCCCATTGATTCCGGCCATTTTCCATTGCTGAGCTGATCACGCAGATGCATGAAAACAATCTGTTTCTGAAATTCTCTCAGAAAATCAACTGGGTTTATGCCTGCCCTTAGGAGCCAGTTTAAATCCGGACCAAGCTTAACATCAGGGATTCTTTTAAGTGTCCCTCTGAGATCATACATGTTATTTTCAACTTCATTTGTGTGATTATGCAAATTGAGCACAATCCCTTTTTTATGTCCAAGGGCAATTAACCTTTTAAGCAGATCTGCCTGATTATCAAACTCGTCTTCTGTCTTTTTCCGGCCTGCAGGTTCACCGACAGATACTCCGAATGTTCTGGCACCTACCGAAGCCATATTTGTAAAGATAAGATCGACATCCTCATATATCTCATTCTGTTTATCTTTATTCCACATTTCTGCTCCATAAGAGCTTCCGTTCAGTTTTATTTTATACTGATCGATCAGTTCCTTAATCTGTTTGGTATAGACAGTACTTCTCAAAGGTTGTTCCATTGTTTCAATACCATCAAATCCGGCATAGGCCATATCAGAAAATATCTGACTAAGAATTGGCGAAACATCATATCCTGGCATAGTACTTGCATAAACCCAGACATGAGCTCCAACAGTTATCTTTTTCCTGCTACTATCTTTAATGATTGAAGCGGAGCTCCCAGTCTGGTATAATGATAATGCCAGCGCTGATAATGATGTATTACGAATAAATCTTCTGCGATCCATTTTCAATAGTTTTAATTATTATATTGGCATATCCGGTAATTTCCACCCGTCCCTGTAGTTATGGCGAATGTATGAATTTGCACTTTCAAGGGCATTGAAAGTATCATATTTTTTATCGAAGGTAGGATGCCCGTTTTCGACTTTAAAATCATCACTTTTAACTATTTTCAATTCTTCTGTGGGCGATATGTTGGTGAATCGCATATTTTCTCCATGCCAGGCAAGGGCTTTGTTCAGTCCCTGCAGGCGGATTGCCAGAACTCCTAACAGTACCATTTCGTTGAATGGTCCGGAATAGGCAAAATTTGAAGTGCCCTGAACTCTGTTTTCCGGTGATTCCTTACAGGCCCGGATCCAATCCTGTTCATGAGGTCCGTCGGGATAAACTGGGGCTCCACCGGGAATTCTTCGCAGGTATGGTTTTACATCCGGTTTCCGGCCGGAGAGCAAACGAGCGTTGTAACCTCCTGAACCGCACATAAGAGTATCATTGGAACCAATAAAAAGGCAACCTCCTAAGCCGTCGGCCATCAAATTTTCACCTTCAGGAAGCAGGTCGGAAAGATTCGGAAGCAATCCTCCGTCGTACCAGTGTACTTTAACGGGAGGAAGAGCAAGTTTCGACATATTTTCCCTGGCCGGGAAAGAAAATTCTACTGTTTCTGCCTGTGGAGCTGAATCTATATTTATGCTGGTTGAACTGCCGCGTACTTTATCGGGATAGCCAAGCTTAAGTGACCGGTATATCGGATCCATAACGTGACAAGCCATATCTCCAAAAGCTCCGGTACCAAAATCCCACCACCCTCTCCAGTTCCATGGTGTATAAATTTCATTGTAGGGTCGCATCGGTGCCGAGCCAATGAACAGATCCCAATTGAGAGTTTTGGGAACTGGCATTACATTAGTGGGCCGGGGTATACCCTGTGGCCATATAGGTCTGTCAGTCCAGGCATGTACCTCCCTTATTTCACCTATTTCATTGTTCCATATCCATTCGCAAAGCTGCCGTACACCGTCTCCGGAATTTCCCTGGTTACCCATCTGGGTAGCAACTTTATATTTGGCAGCTAACTTAGTCAGCAACCGCGATTCATATACAGAATGAGTAAGCGGTTTCTGGCAATAAACATGTTTCCCAAGTGTTAAAGCATTTGCAGCTATGAGAGCATGGCTGTGATCAGCTGTCGCAACCAATACAGCATCAATTGAGCCGGTCATTTCATCGAACATCTTTCGCCAGTCCCAATACTTCTTAGCGGCAGGAAATTCCTTAAAACAAGCATCGGCATACTTCCAATCCACGTCGCACAATGCTACAATGTTTTCAGTTGCCATCCCGTGCAGGTTAGTATGTCCTTTCCCGCCAATTCCAACACCTGCTATGTTAAGCTTATCACTTGGGGCTTTGTGTCCAAAACCACTCATAACTTTGCCAGGAATAATTGTCATCCCAGCGGAAATAAGTCCGGCTTTTTTTAAAAAGCCTCGCCTGGTCTTATCTGAATTTGACATGTCTTTAAATGTTTCAATTGTGGTTACAGCTGTTTCAGTTTAATATTCCTGAACCACACTTTTGTACCATGGTTTTGAAGTGAAATATGACCTTCATCGAATTTCCCCCAATCAGGGAAATTTGCCCATTTACCGCTATTCCGGAGCTTCTTCCACTCTTCTGAGTTTTTTTCGTATTTCACAACTACTACATCATTCAGAATCTGTGTTACAAAATTCCCGTCAACTACCAGAAACAGATGATTCCATGCCCCGATGGCCTTATACGGTTTTGCCATTGGAGGATACATTGCATAATTTGCACCATTGATCTGCCAGTCTTCAAGTTTATCTTTTTTCCAGTTTTCATGATCAATAATCTGAAATTCAGGTCCGGTTTCATATGGGAATTTATATTTGGGGTCTTCCTTGATCTGGAATATGACTCCGCTGTTAGTTGCTGTGTCCATTTTATAGTCAACGCTGAATGCGAAACTGCGGTACACTTTATCTGTGACTATGTCGAGACCTTCCTGACTGCCTGAATTGGTTGTCGTAAAAGTTCCGTCTGCGATTTTCCAGCAATCAGGGAATACTTTCATATTGTATCCATGCCATCCTTCAGTTTTTTTACCATCGAATAGCAATTGCCAGCCATTGGTTTTTTCCTTGACAGTCAAAGTGTTGACAGGTGTATTTTTGTCCAGTTCAGCATATAATGCCAATGGATCTCTTTTGCTTGATTTTGCACTGCAAATAATGACAAGAGCCATTATTCCCAGAAAAATTTTAATTGAAATTGTTTTCATTTCTATACTTTTTTATGGTTTATGAAACTAATTATTGCATCGGCAATCAATGAAATGTGGTGAAGTTTTTTCGTTTTGAATTCATAAAAACAGATCGTTTCGGATCTTGCCGGAGTCAGATAATACAAGAATTATTTTGATTTAAAGATAATCAATTATGAATATCAAGATATCCTGTATAAATCATTCTTTTTTTCCAATATGTTTGGTATATCTTTGTAATCAACATCATGAATACTGATTATCAAATACCTGAACCCTTTTTATTTAATCCCCTCAAACACCATCTCGGATTCATAAAAGAATTCACTAATATTTATATTGATAAACCCGATTATAATATTCAATTGCTTACCAGAGAACTTAAGCATCTTGGAAGATCAGTAATGGATGTCTATTCAGGTCCGTTGTCAATCAGGAATATTTGTTCCGAGATTGAAGAATTTCTTAAGCAGAAAGATATTTTAAGAAGAGATATCTATTCCCTATGGGCCGGGACAAAGATGGATTGCAACAGAATATTCCCATTATCAGATAGTTCTCAATGGACCTTGAAGTTTCATGATAATCCTCAAAGATTTGTACATTTTTTCCCGGCACGTAACAGTCAGCACACTTTCAGGGTAAAATCCAATACACTTAAATCAGCGTTGATGTATAATATAATTATAGCTAAAGATCTCGTTACCGGAGATGATCTTAATAAGGTGCGTCCATTACTGGGTCTTTCTCCGGTAAAAGATGCATTAGATACAGAAGCGATTCTGGAAATGATTGAAATTCTACGGGATTGAAGACGAAATCCTTTAATCGCAAAGTCCTCAAAGAATTAAAACCTAAGATCGCTAAGGATTAAATCTCAATAAACGGATACTATTTCATTTTTAGAATGTTTTTTTAGTTACACAGAGATTCACAAAGGACTTCACAGACGACCAAGGAGAAAATCCGTTACACACATTGAATTAGGATAAACCCACTTCTTGTTTCTTCAGAAGGGGATCTGAATGAAAAATTCTGCGCGTGCTTTGCGTTCTTATTCACCGAAGCTTAAGCGGAGGTGGACTTAGCGTGCTTTGCGGTTAAAAAGTATTTAATCAGTTAATATAATAGCTAATTTTACGAATGGTGATTTCTAAAAAAAAATCTATGAATAAAATGAACCGCAGGACACTTTTGAAATATGCCGGTACGGGCATGGTTGCAGGAGCTTTTGCAAGCTCAATCGGAAAGGTAATGGCATCAACCTTACCACTAACCGGCGAAACATCCGTGGGACGGGGCTTCACCGGAAAAATCCCCTTCTCGTTAATTGTTGATGACGGATCACCAGTAGATCCTCTGTTTTATGAGCTACCCGGGTATGAAACTCCATTCCTGGTTCCTGCAAAGTTTACGCGACGCGTGGCAGATACTTTTAACAAGTTCGATCTCCACGGAAAATTTACCATTATTCCAATGCCAAGTTGTCTCGGTCGCATTGACCAGTCGCTCAAACGGGTACCTCAGGATCACCTGCTTGAGTTTCTGAAGCTTATGCGCGAGCGTGTCGCTCCCCGATTTGATATAACTCCCGAATTTCTGACCCATTTAAGCTCATATGATCTTAAGACCGGAAATTATCGTCGCCATATGTATGAGGATACATGGATCACACAGGCATCAAAGGAAGAAATTGTTGAGTATTTTTCGCTTGCCTTCCAGATTCTCAGAAATGTCGGTATAGAGTCTACCGGAATCACATCACCGTGGGACTCAGGTATTGATGTTGAAGATAAGTATGCCCAGGCACTGGCTGATGCCCAGTGGAATATTTTTAAACGTAAACTGACATGGTACTTCCTGTATGCCGCATCTGATACTGAGAAACCATATCAATGTAATGTGAAGTATAAAAACCCTGAGCGCGGTCAGGTTGTAGTTAGCGTTCCTGCAAATGCGGGGGATATTTTCTGGTCAATGGATCTTGCTGACAAAAAGGATCGGCCGAAATTTATTAAGGATGGTATAGACCGTCTGGTTTCGCCTGATGGAAAAACAGGAAGGATCCGCCAACTGATTGATTCAGGCTTCCCGGTTGTGATTGTAACACATTGGCAATCACTTTATACTCAGGGCACAGAGCTTGGCCTGGAAGGTCTGACAGTACTTGCAGAAAGAATACAAAAGGTATTCGGATCAGGTTTCGAATGGGTAAAATGTTCCGAGATGGCCCGAAGATATGCCGAGTCACAGGCATAAAACATGTAGTGTAAGTTTGCGAGCCTACATTACCGTTATTTTTAATGATTTTTTTTAATCGTTCATAACGCCTTTTAATTCAGGTTGACTATTATTTAACCCATCGGAATAATGAAAATCAACCGATACTTTATTCTTGTCAAACTTGCAGGTAATGGATTCTGTATGCGGACTTTCGATATAGCGTAACACCAGTTCCAGTGTATTTTCATCTTTCCAGCCGAAACTCCCGGCTACTTTGGCAGGTGGAAGACCAACAAAATGTGCTTTCGCAAGCAACAATAAATCGGGTCCGGGAAGAGTAGTTTCACCGCTTATCCATTTTCCGGATCCTAAAGAAAAATTATAATGGGTGGAATCAATCAACATGGAAACTTTGCACATATTGTCCATAAACTGGAAATTCATTGTCTCAAGGTGTTTGCCATTTGGTTCGAGGACAAATGTTTTACCCGAAATCTGTGAAGCAACAACTGAATTGTTCCCTTCGACCGGGAACGGAAGAGCCAGGGATGATAATTTTTGCTTCAGGTTTGTAGCTAACGCTGTGTTTTCATCCAATTTATTGGTTTTTATGGCTGGAAGCAAATATTCCCAAACAAGGTTTATTTCATCCTGCATATCAGGAGTTTCACAAGTTATAGCGATTACAGCATCCTGGTCGGGCATAACAATGATATACTGTCCATAGGCTCCGTCAGCGCGGAAACAATTATGGCGGCAACGCCACATCTGGTAGCAGTAGCCTTGCATCCAGTCGCTGGAATCTTTTTTAGACTGAGGGGCATCAGGTGCCTGGTAAATCTTTAATGTGGTAGCTTCTTCAACCCAGGCAGCCGGCAGAACCTGTTTCCCATTCCATTTGCCCTTTTGTAAAAAAAGCTGGCCGAACTTAGCCATGTCTTCGGCTTTTAGTCTCAAACCCCAACCGCCGCAATTAATGCCGTGTGGATCAACTTCCCAATCCATTCCCTCAATTGCCAGAGGTTCGAACAATCGAGGCTTCAGGAAGTCAATTACCTTTTCTCCTGTTGCTTTTTGTACAATTGCCGATAACATATAAGTGGCTAGTGTATTATACAAAAACTTTGTACCCGGTTCATGGACGATTGGTACGGCAAGGAATGCCTTTACCCAGTTGCTGTCTTTTACAACTGTTGTAAATGTGGGATCAGGGTCCTGTCCTGCCGACATGCTCAGCAAATCCTTAACCTTCAAATTCGAAAGGAACGGACTCAGAGTATCCGGCAATAAATCAGGGAAAAAAGAAATGACTTTATCATTGACTGACAATCGTTTTTCACTCACGGCAAAACCAACAGCAGTGGCTGTAAAGCTTTTGCTGGTGGAATAAAGTGTATGTTTAAGTTCGGGTTTGTACGGGTTCCACCAACCTTCGGCTATTACCTTTCCATGTCGCAGAAACATTATACTGTGAAATTCATGCCGGCTTTTTGCTGCTGCATCCAGGAAATCAATAATTCCCTGTGAAGAAACTCCTTCCGCTTCCGGAAAGCTCCGTGGAAGTGATGTTGTTGGCTGTTCTTTTTTGCATCCGCCGAGTACAAAGACAAAGAGCAATAATGCATAGCCGAATTTTCTCCCGGTCATTTTCATAATAAAGTGAATTTAGATTTTAAAAGAATTATCATTCAATAAATATACAAATATTTTTATAAAGATTTCTTTGATTATCAAAGATCAAATTTCAACTATCTGCGAGATCAGCGGGAAAAGAGCAATCGGAATGCTACTATATTTTGTAAAGTTGAGGTTTTATAACGTACCGGAATCCAACTATGCTTGTTTTACTTTCTGATATGCCTTCAAAAAGCTTTAACTGATCGTGAAATATCGTCTGATGTGAATGCCCAAATATAATCTATAATATTTTTAGAAATAATGCAGCATATAGTTAAGATGATCGTCTATCTGTTAGAATAACATGTTGTTTACTCTGAAAACTACTAATTATGAAAACGAAATCATTAATTTTTTCTCTATTCTTTCTTATACCCACCATAATTTATTGTCAGAACAATAAAACACAAGTCCTGCAGGGTTCGTGGATGGGGAAGGTTACTACCAGCCAATTTTCAATGCGGGCACTATTAAGATTTGAACTAACAAAAGACAGTCTCAAAGGGTTCCTTGATAGCCCGGACCAGGGATTAAAGGATCTTACTATGGATAAAGTATGGACCATCCAGGATAGTGTATTTGTCGATGCATCATCTTTAAATGCAGGAATTATTTTTAAGGGGAGAATTCTTCCCGGTGATTCGGTTATTGATGGAATATGGGGCGGGGCTATTGGTTTAAGACTAAGTCGTACCAATTATGTCTTTGCACTTAAAACAAATTTGAATCCTCAAATTGAGGGATTTAAGATCATTAAACTGATTGAAAGTTCCCCTATCAAAGATCAACAGGCCACTGGCGTTTGCTGGAGCTTTGCAACAACATCCTTTATTGAAACAGAAGCCATAAGACTTGGTAAAAGTCCCGTTATTCTTTCACCAATGTTTTATATTGCCCCGACGTATATCGAAAAAGCTGAGAAATACATAAGAATGAATGGTAAAAGCTATTTCGGGTGTGGCGATTTAACATTTAGTGCCATGGGTGCATATAATAATTTCGGAGCAATTCCTCAAACAGTTTATTCAGGGAAAAAAGACTCCACAGCTAAATATGATCAGAGCGATATGGACAAAACCTTACTTAATAAAGTCAAATATTATGTGAATTCCGGTCGTGGAAATATGACCACTGAGGGATACAGAAAAGACATCAGTGAAATTTTATCTGGCAATATGGGCAAAGCTCCTGACACTTTTATATATAAACTTAAGAGCTATACTCCAAAATCGTTTGCCAAAGAGATGGTTGGAATCAACCCCGATGATTATGTGGAAATAACCTCTTTCAGTCATCATTCTTTTTATTCAAAGTTTATTCTGGAGATTGAATCAAACTGGAATAATAACTACTACTTAAACCTTCCGATAAATGATTTTAGTAATGTCATTGATTATGCTTTATTACACAATTTTTCAGTATGCTGGGATGGTGATACTTATGAATATAATAATGGTTTTGCAGTATTGAACGATACTATTAATACAATTACACAACAAATCAGGCAGACCGCTTTTGATAATTACACTACAACAGATGTCCATAACATGCATATCATCGGCATTGCAGAGAACAGCAAGGGAAAGAGATTCTATATTGTTAAAAATTCAAGCGATCAAAGGAACTGCGGAGGGTATATATACATGTCGAAAGAATATTTACTACTAAAAACTATATCAATAATGGTAAATAAGGATGCAATACCTAAAGAGATTAAGAAAAAGGTTACAGCGGTCTTATAAAAAATAACTGCCCGTAACGCGTTTCAGGGTTTATAAAATTGAAATGATGCTTTAAGGATGCCCCGGTTGTTAGAATTCTTCTACGCCGGGGTATTTATTCAACAGTTAGATTCATATATAATTTTTAACTTTAAGATTAATTGTAGATTGTGGTCGCTTAATCTCTCTGAAGAGCGAGGGACTATATAGAGAAAAATATTTTAATAAATTGTTTGTTTATTTATAAAATGCATTCTATATTTGTAGAATATAATTAATTATTATAGAGCATGCAATTAACAAAAGCTGAAGAACAAGTTATGAGGTATCTCTGGAATCTTGAAAAAGCATACCTGAAAAATATACTTGATGAATTTCCAGAACCTAAACCAGCGACCACTACTATCGCAACCTTATTAAAAAGGGTTATTGACAAAGGATTTGTCGGTTATCATCAACATGGTAGTAACAGAGAATACTTTCCTATTATTAAGAAAACAGAATACTTTTCTAAGCAAGTAAATTCTATTATCAAGGATTATTTTAATAATTCCGCTTCTCAATTTGCTTCATTCTTCACAAGCGAGACAAATCTGAATCTTACAGATCTAGAAGAAATTAAGCAATTAGTTGAACAAAAAATTAAGACTAAGAAAAAATCAAAATAACATGACAATTTTTTTCATCAAATCAACAATATGCCTATTTGTGCTATATGGTTTCTACTATTTTGTTCTTCACAATCAAAAGATTCTTCTTTTTAATAGGTTCTATTTGGTTTTCTCATTGTTTTTCTCAGCGATAACTTCTCTGATTATAATACCTGTAAAATCTAATTACGCTTTAAATAACAGCTTTGACAAATTCACTCCTACGACAGGATATTTTATAAAAGGGAACGCCATAATTGGAAACACATATTTTCTCCTTACTTTTCAAAATATATTGTTCTCATTCTATATTGTTATTACTTCAATTTTATTGATTCGTTTTACATTAAATATTTTCAAGCTGTTAGGTAAAATTAACAAGAATAAGAAAGTTGATTATCAAAAAACTTCGCTTGTCCTGATCAAGGAAAGGTCTTTACCCTATTCATTTTTCAGGTACATTTTTGTAAACCGGTCAGATTTTGAGAATGGTAAAATTGAGAAGGAATTACTAATGCATGAAGAGGCTCATTGTTTGCAATATCATTCAATTGACATTATTATAATCGAATTAATGAATGTATTCCTTTGGTTTAATCCGGCAATTTGGCTATTCAAAAAAGCAATCCTCTTAAACCATGAGTTTTTAGCTGATTATACAGTATTGTCAACATTTGAGTTAGATGATTATCAAAACACATTATTAAATCTTGTATTACGAAATAATTCAGCATGCTTGACCAGTAAATTTAATTATTCATTAACAAAAAAACGATTAATAATGATGAACAAGAAAACGATTAAAGACTGGGCGATCTTAAGAAAGATATCTACTATCCCTCTCTTTATCCTAATAGCTATTACTCTGGCTTTTGCTCAAGAGAATAAGGTTAAGGAACAAAAAGCAGGAACTGATAATAAAAATATAGTGGCAGAAGGGAAAAAGGGAATGACTTTAACCAATGAACGTAAAGCAGCTGAT
>PLLX01000175.1 GCA_003141415.1 Bacteroidales bacterium | reverse complement strand
GCAAAGATGAAGGAGCGCCTTAACAGTGTGCTTTCTGATAAGATAGAGTATAGTTCAATTGGAACAGTTGAGAATGGAATGACCTTTCAGGTTGCCAACATCAAGAATGACGACAATTTTACATACTTCAAGCTCATTATAATTAATAATACAGGCAGTGACTATAACATTGATGGTATCTACTTTAAGCTAGTGGAGGGAAAGCGCAGGGGCATGAAAAAGAACGAGGCCAGGATCGAACAACGCATGAAAATTGAATTTGAATCCCCGGTAAAGGTTGTTACTGCCTATCAAAAGGCNNGAAAAAATGCTGAACGTCAAAGTCTTTGAACAAAAACTTTTATCCGATGAAAAATAAACTTGTCTTGACCCTTTTGCTGATTTCAGCTTCCACGAGTGCTCAGCTGATCCACGTGGAGGGGAGTAAGGCCATCGGCCTTGATGGGGGCTATGTAAAAAATGGTTTCAATATTTCTTCAAGGATTACAATGTACCAGAAAAATAGCTTCGCCTACCGGGTAAGCGTTGACTATGAAAGGGTTGACTTTGCTTTAAGCAAAGCTTCAATTATTTATGTAAACCCTGAGTTTATTTATAATTTCTACTGCCAGGGAGAGAACTTTTTTTTAAGCGCAAAGGGCGGGATCCTTTCGGGAGTTGAATTCTTAAGTAATTCAGTACTGGATAAGAAGGTGAGCCAGTTCTTTGTTGGAGAGAATATCGGTCTTTACGCCGAGTACTACGCGACCAATAAGATAATGTTTAACCTCGATTTGGATCAACGTTTCTTCCAGCTGAGCAAAGTTGGGAAGGCCAGTTTCATCATAAGATTTGGAATAAATTATAACTTCTAGACTATGAAAAAGTTATTACATATTTTTTCCTTCAGTTTAATCATTGTTTTTCTGTCAAACAATTATTCTTTTGGTCAGTCTTGTACTTCTAATCAACAGTACCTATATGATTTTGGTTCTCCTTCAATAAAATTGTTGTGTGTTAATTATCCATCTGCTATTACTATTCGCATAAACCCCAATTGGATGTATAGCTGTGATGAATATGGATGGTGTGATGAATATAGTTATTATTCTGATATCGTCATAAAGCGACCTGATGGGTCTACCGCTTTAACGATCACTAATTCGATGATAACCGTTGATGGTCCTCAGGAAGGCCATTATACAATACCTGGGGGGCTATTTAATGTAATAGGGAATTGGGTACTTACTTATGACATTGTTGATATGTGTACAGGTTATACCTATGGTGCATATGAAGTATTAAAAATTGTCGGTGTTACAAGTAATTCTATTGGGTCCGATGAAGTTATATGTAATGTTGGAGGAACGCCGCAGAATATATCAAACATTTCATTAGTATCTTCTTCTTATAGCGTTCAATGGCAAAATAAAACCACATCCGGTACTTGGACCGATATCTCCGGGGCTACAGGCATTTCTTACCAACCTCCTTACATTAATCAAACTACATTGTACAAGAGGATTGTTAGTTCAACTGAGCAAAGTTGTAGTGATATCAGTAATCCTGTGACAAAGTACGTTTACCCTGCTCTTACTAACGGAGCAATTGGAAATAGTCAGGATGTTTGCTATAATGTTACTCCAGGGGCGATTGTAGAAACTACAGCTCCAACAGGTGGGAGCTCTTATCCCAATTATAGCTACCAGTGGTACAGTTCTACAGATAATACAAACTGGAATACTGTTTCAGGTGCGACCGGTAGAAGTTATCAACCTTCTTTTATCCTTGGATACCGTTATTACAGAAGATTAACTATAGATGCGAGCTGTGGACAAACATATACAGGTTCAGTTCAAATTCACGGGAATAGCGACTTAACGCCAGGAAGTATTGGTTCCAGCCAGCTGATCTGTTATGGTGCTACGCCAAGTGTTTTAACTGTCACCGCTATTGAAACCGGGGGTATCGGATCGAACTCTTACCAGTGGTACAGCTCTCCGGATGCATCAAATTGGTCCGTTGCACCAGGATCTTCCACTGGACAGAATTACCAGCCGCCTGCATTAACTTCTAAAACATACTATCGGAAAGCAATTATAAATTCATGCGCAACGGTTTACACCAACCCGGTCACAATTGATGTACGCACTAATTTATCAAGTGGATCCATTGGAAACGATCAGATGATATGCTATAATTCAATTCCAGCTATAATAGCGACCTTGTCAAACCCATCGGGAGCATCAAACTCTTATACTTATGCCTGGGAAAGTTCTCTTGATAACTCTAACTGGAACACTATCCCGGGAGCTAATCTTGTTTCTTATCAGCCAGGCGCCTTAACTCAAACAACATACTTCAGAAAAAGAGCTATCGATGCTAATTGTAATTCCCAATACACAAATACAGTAACTGTTACAGTGAGGATAGCTTTTTCTATCGGGTCCATAGGCAGTAGTCAAACTATTTGTAACGGAGTCACTCCGGCTATTCTTACAAATTCTGCGGCTCCATCGGGAGGACAGGGAACATACTCTTATGTTTGGGAAAGCTCTCTTAATAATACTGATTGGAGTATTATAACGGGAGCTACCGGGGTTTCTTATCAACCTCTAGCCTTAACCGTTACTACCTACTACCGTAGAAAAGTAACTGATGCTGCCTGTGGAAATGGTTATAATAATACTGTAACAATTACTGTAAAGCCTGTATTTTCTGTTGGTTCAATCGGAGCGGCTCAAACTATTTGTATAAACACTACCCCTGCACTGCTAACCAGTAACAGTCCATCAGGAGGATTGGGGGGGTACTCTTATTTTTGGGAGAGTTCTTTAAACGGTACTGATTATAATGCCATCTCTGGAGCAACCAATGAAACATATCAGCCAGGTAGTCTATCCCAGAGCACATATTACCGCAGGAGCGTAACAGATGTTTCTTGTGGAAATGGTTACACAAATACTGTAAAGATTACTGTTCACGCTGATTTTTTCTATGGTACGATAGGATCTAACCAAACAATTTTCTTCTCCGGGACACCCTATCTTATATCATCGAACGTACCTGCTTCTGGTGGATCAGGTTCATATATTTATCAGTGGCAAAAATCTGAGAATGGGACCGATTGGTTTATCATTCCCGGGGCTACTCTTAGCGAGTACCAGCCTGGCAGCCTGGCTGCAACTACAAAGTACAGGATTCTGGTAACAGATGCTTCCTGCAGTAGCAGCAGTGGCTACACCAATATAGTTATTATTACAGTCACTAATCAACTTGTACCTGGGAGCATTGCTGTGGACCAAACGATATGTTTCAGAACCACCCCGAACGCCATATTAAGTTCCAACCCTTCCGGAGGAACTGGCCAGTTCAGTTTTAAGTGGATGAAATCTTTAAATGGTACTGACTGGACCTACATCGAGGGAGAGGTAGGATCCTTTCTTCAACCCGGGGCACTTACCGAGGATACATACTTTCGCAGAGAGGTGACCAGTGGTACTAACTCTTCGTTTTCAAATAGTGTTAAGATTACGGTATACCAACCCCTGATTATTCCAGTAACTGATGCGAAAAGTATTTATTGCAGGGGTTCTAGTTTTCAGCTTAGCGTGGTTAACCCAGTGTTTATCAGCTATAAATGGTACGACAACTCTCAGACCTACCTCCAAGACGGTACTAAAATAAATGTGGCAAACTTAACTTCAGACAAAAAGTACTACCTGAAAGCCCTTAACTCGCAAGGATGTTTTAGTGACCCTGCGGAGATATCCCTTAATGTGGATAACGTACATGCTGGTTTCACGCATGATATTTCTACCGTCGCCTTAGGTAATGCCGTTAAATTTACTAGTACCAGTATTAATGCTAAGAGCTTTTCCTGGAACTTCTTTGAGGGGGATATTATTTATGAAGAAAACCCGGTTCATTACTACAATTCTCTTGGTGGAACAAATTCAAAGAAGTTCGATGTTAAGCTGAATGTTATTAGTCCTGGTGGTTGCTTGGATTCACTACTACTCAGCGATGTGATTACTGTATTTAATGACATTACCGGCATTGAAACTAGTAAAAACGTAACATTTTCTTATTACCCCAACCCGGTGACCGAAAAGCTTTACTTAAGCAGCAGCGAAAGGATTAGAACCATTAAAGTTTTCACCATAAATGGTAATCTTATCGAATCGCTTACTTTCAATAATGAGAGTGTTTCTATTGATTTTAACCAGCTTAAATCGGGTATTTATTTCTTAGAGGTTAACGGGGCGCAGGGAACAAAGAAAAATATTAAAATCATAAAGAAATGAGAAAGGTAAAATACATTACGGTAACCTTTGCCCTGATAGTTCAGCTCTTTTTTACCTCATGCGATAACCGAAAGGATTACTTTATCGAGATTAATAAAACGCCTTTCCTTTCACTTGTTAAGAATGGAGTGGAGCTTACAGGTAATACTTTTAATGATTCTCTTAAAATTGGAGAACCCTACTCTTTGTATTATTTCATTAGTGATGAAGAGAAAATTCCACTTCTGGCTATTCAGGAACAGGGAAAGGATCTGGTTAACATCGGTAGTGAATTGATTACCTTTACAGGAGTTAATGAAGGGCAAAGTCACTTTTCCCTACTAGCGAAAGATTCTTTCGGGGCATCAGCGGAGTTTTCTATTTCTTTTACGGTATTCCGGAATATTGCCCCGGTTGCTTCATTTAACGTTAGAAAAATAGGTGTTTCAAGCCCCTACGAATATGAGGTAGATGCAACGGCCTCGCATGATAAGGATGCAAGATTTAATGGTAAAATAATAGAGTACGAGTACACACTTCAGAACTATACGTTTAGCACTACTCTAAGTAAGATACGATACATATTTGGTAGTGCGGGACAGAAGCTGATAAAAGTTAGGGTCAAGGATAATAGCGAGGATTGGTCTGATATAGTCTCTCAGTATGTGGTTTTAGATTAAGTTTTATGTTTAATTTAGGTTTAGTTTAACGTAAGAAGCAGCCTTTTTGGGCTGCTTCTTTTGGTGCGCCCGTCATGGGCGATAACTATAAGGTGAAAGACCCGAACACACGTGGAAGTAGGAATTATTAGCCAATAGTGGGAAAACTGGGCTTATTGACCACATTTCGCCGTGAAAGTTAAAAATTACATACATTGCTAATCAACAAGCACTTAACTCTGTCTTTTGCTGACCAACTTACTCCAGCCAATTATGGTCTGGCCACTGGCTTATCTAATCAGCTTCCGTTATGAGAGTGAAATCGCCAAGGAAGGATGTGGGTTGTATATAATCCCGAAAACGTTCCCGCCAGAAGCGTATTACCGGTAGTTCTGAACATTTGAAAAACCTTCCGGTTGTCAATAACTTTTGGGAATCCGGTACTGAAATTTTTAAAATCAGTATAACTGCTATCGGTAAGCCAAATCCCAATATTCCTGTAAACCAAAATACTATCAGGAGAGATTTTTAAAGTCGATTTGACTGCGTCATTATTCCAGTTTTGACACCTGTACTCTTTGGGAAGAAGTTTCCTGTTTACATCAATGAAGGATAATGTTTCTCTGTGATTAAGTATTATTCCTGAAAAAACGTAACTCAATATTATAAGGGCAAATATCACTCCAAGCCATTTATTGTATTTTTGGAAAATTTTTATCATCTGATATTAAGAAATTTGTTAGGTGGGCAATTGTGAAATTATCTCTATCCTAAGCAATATTTTACTATCGCATCTACATGAATTTTAGTTGTATTTAACATAGGAACCAGTCGTAGGTCATAATCTTCCCGTTTCTTTTAAGAATTTAATCAGGCTGGCCGTTTTGTAAATCCGCGTCTTACCATCTGGTATCCCGATCTGAAGAAATATGCAATCGGTAGTACAAACATATGCATGAGTTTCGTGTAAGGGAAGATCATAAAAATGAACAACCCGGTAACTATGTGCAACTTATATATTATACTGTGGCTAATAATTACTGCTCCTGAATCCGGCTGGAATGTAATGACCTTTTGTGCCCATATACCAAGAGCTGCATAATTCTCTACGGAAGACTCGGCGGAAATAAATATGGAGGCCAGTCCGAGTCCCATTTCAATCAGCAACAACGCAATAAGAAGAATATCTGTAGGTGAACTGTTTATTCTGATCCGCTTATCTTTCAATCTTCTGACAAGTAATATCGTTATTCCCGCTACGGCTACAGTTCCAAAAACAGAGCCCATCATAACTGCTAATATCTTTTTTGTTGCGGTGGTCATAAACAGGTGGTAAAAGTGTTCAGGTGTAAACAGGCCTGTAAAATGGCCGATAAAAACCATAATTATGCCATAATGAAACAAATTTCCGCCCCATCGCTGCCCCTTTTTAGAAAGAAACTGACTCGACTCAGCCTGGATGGATTTTGATGTTTTTACAATACGTGTGATTACACCAAACCAGAACAGAGTCATGGCGATGTGTGGCAAATAGGTGAAAAACAGGTTATTGATATAATTGTCCATAATTGTTATGATTTACAATTTACACAGGGATTTTCACTGCCAAAAGTTACAGGCATCTCTTCATAAGCTTCATCAATAGAGATTTCAGGCATTTCGGAAACCATTTTTTCAATCCGGGCTTCAGTAGGTTTGCGTTTGGATAATTGAATGGCGGCAGATAACAGATATTTGTATGGATTGTCTTTCTCTTCAAGTTTTCTATGGATGAATCCTATAATATCAATAACCTCAGAAAGATAATCTTCTGCTTTTGATTGCGTTTGCAGCGCGAGGAATTCCAGAAACACTGGCAGGTAATCAGGTAATTCCGGTTGGTTTATTTGTAACCCATTTTCTTTGTAGAGATCGATCAGGTCAACCATTGCCTGTCCGCGGTCTTTTGAATCGCCATGCACATGTTCAAAAAGGTAAAGCGAAGCCGATTTAGAGTAATCGAACAACTGAACGTAAAACTCCTGCCAGAAAGCGAGTGGTTTTTGGGTAAAAAAGTCGACAAAGGCATCAATACCGGTTACAGATTCAGCGTTCAATAAATTTTCTTCCCTTAGCGAAGAATTTACCTGAGGTAAAAAGTTATAAATTTCCTCATTAGGATAGGTCAGCAACAGGGAAAGTATTCTATAGGTTTTCAGCATCTTACATTCCTCCAAACAGGTTTTTCAAACGAATTTCCATACTGCTGCATCCTTCTCCATCACTAAAACCGCATTCAGCCTTATCGCCAAATACATCAAAGGCATATTCCCTGTGTGACACGGGTATTACAAAACGGTCTTCGTAATCGGCAATGGCCATATATCGGTACATTTCTTCTACCCTTCCGGGCGTGAGATCTGTGCCTTGCAATACCTGTTCATCTTCAACATTGTCTATAGTTTTCCCCCTCATAAATGCCCGCATTGCCAGCATCTTCACCAAGGCTTCCCTTACCGGCTTTTCATCGCCTGCTGTAAACATATTAGCCAGGTATTTAACTGGGATCCGCATCATATCTACATCCGGAATAATGCCATTTAATCCCAGCTTTCCACTTTCAATTCCTTCCTGTATGGGTGATAGAGGAGGTGTGTACCACACCATTGGCAGGGTACGGTATTCAGGATGAAGCGGGAAAGCCACTTTCCACTCAACAGCCATTTTATAAACCGGTGACTTTTGAGCTGCTTCAATAAAATTATCAGGAATTCCTTGCTTTCGGGCTTCTGCAATAATTTCGGGGCTGTTGGGATCAAGGAATATACCCAGATGTGCCTGATACTGATCAACCGGATTTGCTATGGAGGCCGATTCTTTGATTTTTTCGGCATCGTATAGCATCACGCCAATATACCTTATTCTTCCCACACAGGTTTCACTGCATATGGTGGGCTCGCCGTTTTCAATTTTAGGATAACAAAGGGTGCATTTTTCTGAACGTTTGGTTTTCCAGTTGAAATAGATTTTCTTGTAAGGACATGCACTCACACACTGCCGCCAGCCCCGGCATCTATCCTGATCGATGAGCACAATACCGTCTTCCTGGCGTTTGTAGATGGCACCCGAAGGACAAGCTGCCACACATGACGGGTTAAGGCAATGTTCACACAAGCGTGGCAGGTACATCATGAAGGCATTCTCGAACTTGCTGAAAATTTCTTTGTCAATATCATCAAAGTTTTTTTCCTTGCTTCGTTCTTCAAATGTACCTCCCAGGTCGTCTTCCCAATTTGGACCCTTTTCAATTTTTTCCATTAGAAGGCCGGTAATCATTGAATGAGGCCTGGATGAAGGTGGTGTCACAAACTTAGATGAAGAATGTAAGAGGCTGTAATTGAAGGTGAATGGTTCATAATAATCATCGATCTGTGGAAGGTAAGGATTTGAGAAAATATTTTTCATGATACCTACCTTGTTCCCCATACGCGGGTGTAGTTTCGATTTATCAAGCGTCCAGCCCCCCTTCCATTTTACCTGATTTTCCCAATCCGTGGGATAACCCTGGCCAGGTTTGGTTTCCACATTGTTAAACCAGGCGTATTCCACCCCTTTGCGCATAGTCCATACATTTTTGCAGGTAACTGAACAGGTGTGACAGCCAATACACTTGTCGAGGTTTAATACCATTGCAATCTGGGTCTGTATTTTCATAATTAATTATGTCTTAGATGTGTTAATCCTTCAATTCTTCGTCTTTCCATTCAACTTTCTTCAATTTACGGACCACCACAAACTCATCGCGGTTCGATCCAATGGTTCCGTAATAATTGAAGCCATAGGACAAATGGGCGTAACCGCCAATCATATGCGTTGGTTTAAGGCACAAGCGTTCCACCGAGTTATGCACACCACCCCGGTTACCTGATAACTGACTCACTGGCATGTTCACAGTACGTTCCTGGTTATGGTACATGATAAGCGCACCAACAGGTATCCGNNCCGGCATCAGTTTCACTCATCCAGGCTACCGGGCCTCCCCGGCCAAGAGTAAGCATTATTAAATTGTCAGACCATGAAGAGTGGATAGTCCACTTATTATGCGGAGTCATCATGTTGATGACCATATACTCTTCATCTTTGTCTAATTTGCCCATTACTTCTTTGATTGTTTTGGTATTGATGGGCGGTTTGTAGGTAACCATATTCTCACCAAAGGCAATCATCCACACATGGTCCTGGTAAAGGGTTTGCCTCCCGGTGAGTGTGCGCCAGGGGATTAGTTCATGTACGTTGGTATAACCGGCGTTGTAAGAAACCTTTTCAGAATCTATTCCGCTCCATATAGGTGAAGTGATAATTTTACGGGGTTGTGCCAACAGGTCGTGATAACGTATTTTTTCGTCTTCACGGGATAAAGCCAGGTGGGCATGCTTACGTCCGGTGATTGCTTCCAGCGCTTTCCAGGCTTTAATGGCAACTGCACCATTGGTTTCAGGAGCCAGAGATAGGATTACCTCAGCAGCCTGAATGTCGGTTTCAATTTTCGGAAGACCTTTGCTTTCACCTTCTTCACTCTTAGTATCATTAAGGAGTGCCAGCAGTTCTATTTCAGTTTCAGTGTTCCAGTTAATCCCTTTGCCTCCATTGCCCAGTGTTTTCATCAGTGGCCCCAGACTGGTGAACCGATTGAATGTTTCAGGGTAATTGCGTTTCAGTGTAACTATTTTAGAAAAATTGATGCCGGGTTTTATTTCTGAGCCATCTTTTTTCCAGTCAATTGCATTGGTGGTCTCCGATAACTCCATTGGCGAATCATGTTGTAAAGGAAGAAGTACGACGTCTGTTTCATTGCCCAGATGTCCCTTTGAAAGTACCGAGAATTTTTCTGCAAGCCCTTTGAAAATATCCCAGTCGGTCCTTGATTCCCATACAGGATCAACAGCCCGTGAAAAAGGATGAATAAAAGGATGCATATCGCTGGTACTTAAATCATTTTTCTCGTACCACGAAGCGGCCGGAAGCAGGATGTCTGAATGCAGTCCCGTGGTTGACATTCTGAAATCGAGGGTTACCAGCAAATCTAGTTTTCCTTCCGGTGCATCGTCGTGCCATTTAACTTCGCAAGGTAACGAATGCCCGAGCTCTTTAAGATCACTGCCCTGAACACTGTTTTGAGTTCCCAAAAGGTGTTTCATAAAGTATTCCATGCCCTTGGCGCTTGATCCCAATAGGTTTGATCGCCATACGAACAAGTTTCGTGGGAAGTTGACAGGGTTGTCAGGATCTTCGGATGCGATATTCAACTGTCCATTTTTTAGTTGCGAAACCACATATTTTTCGGCTGTCATCCCTGCAGTTTCAGCTTCTTTGGCTACGGTCAGGGGGTTTTTGCTCAATTGAGGAGCGCTTGGTAACCAACCCATGCGCTCAGCGCGAACATTACAGTCGATAAGGGAAAGATTGTCCCATCCTGTTTTATCGGTAAGGGGTGAGAGTAACTCATTTAATTTTACCTTCTCGTACCGCCATTGGTCGGTATGCATATACATGAACGATGTGGTGTTCATTTGACGTGGTGGACGGTTCCAGTCGAGGCCAAAAGCCAAGGGCAGCCAACCTGTCTGAGGCCTTAGTTTTTCCTGTCCGACATAATGAGACCAACCACCGCCTGACTGTCCGACACAACCGCAAAATACAAGCATGTTAATCGCGCTCCTGTAAATCATATCGGTATGATACCAATGGTTGACTCCCGCACCGATTATAATCATAGACTTTCCTTCAGTTGCAGCGGCATTTTCAGCGAATTGCCTGGCTGTCGAAATAATATGTTGTGCCGGTACACCTGTGATTATTTCCTGCCATTTTGGAGTAAAAGGCAGGTCCTCATCATAATTTTTTGCTGAATTAGAATCATCAAGACCCCGGTCAATTCCATAGTTGGCAATCATCAGGTCAAATACGGTGCAGGTATAAATCTCACCCTGAGTAGTTTTAATTTTCCGGACAGGGACTTTTCGTTCAATAATATCGTTGTGCCCGGTTGCCGTAAAATGCTCATTTTTAAAAGTTGAGCCGCCAAAATACGGAAACTGTACACTAATAACCTCATCGTGTTGATCAATAAGTGAAAGCTGAGGTATAATATCAGTGCCGGTTTTGCTATCCTTTAGCTCGAGGTTCCACTTTTGTTTTTTCTCCCATCGTGATCCGATGGTTCCATTTGGCACCACATAATTACCTGAAATTTCATCCAGTAAAACTGGTTTCCATTCGGGTTTTTCGACTGCTTCAGAAATATTTTCAAGATCACTGGCCCTGAGAAGAGTCCCGCTCTGGTATTTCCTGTCTTTTTCGACGATTTTTACCAGGAAAGGCAAATCGGAATATTGCCGGGCATATTTCTCGAAATAAGGTGTTTTCTTATCAAGGTAAAATTCTTTGAGGATCACATGACCCATTGCCATGCCCAAAGCTGCATCGGTACCCTGCCGTGGTTTCATCCACAAATCGGCAAACTTGGCGGCCTCGTTGTAATCAGGAGCAATAACAACCGATTTTGTTCCTTTATAGCGAACCTGAGTATAAAAAGGTGAATCAGGAGTACGGGTGATCGGTACATTCGATCCCCAAAGCATCAGAAATGATGAATTGTACCAATCGGCACTTTCGGGAACATCGGTTTGTTCGCCCCACGTTTGTGGGGATGCCGGCGGTAGATCGCAATAGAAGTCATAAAAACTTAAAACTGTCCCCCCGATCAGGCTCAGGTAGCGCGTACCTGCAGCATATGATACCATTGACATGGCAGGAATTGGGGAGAACCCAACAAGCCGATCGGGGCCATAGATTTTTATGGTATAAATATTTGCAGCTGCTATAATTTCGTTTACTTCGTCCCATTCGGCACGTATAAATCCTCCCAGTCCACGGGCAGTTTTATATTTTTTTGAAATTACCGGATTGCTGACAACTGCTTCCCATGCTTTCACCGGATCGGATAGGCTGGTTTTGGCTTCTCTGTATGCAGCTATAAGTTCTCCCCTTATCATGGGATATTTTACCCGGTTGGCACTATATAGGTACCATGAATAACTGGCACCCCTTGGGCAACCACGGGGCTCGTGATTGGGTAAACCGGGCCGGGTTCTCGGGTAGTCTGTCTGTTGTGTTTCCCATGTGACCAGCCCATTTTTCACGAAGATTTTCCAGGAACATGATCCGGTACAATTGACGCCATGAGTGGACCGAACCACCTTGTCGTGTTGCCATCTGTTGCGGTACATTCGTTCCCAGTTGCGGTTTTCACCCGTAATAGCAATGTATTTATCGCTGGTTTTTTTTACATCATTACTGAAATAAAAAAGTTTATTGAGCAGACTCATGGTAATGGGGTATAAAGGGATCAGAAAAAAAATGCGCTTGCAAGTCCCAGTTATTCTTCTGCGAATTTACATATTAGTTATATTATCTCCAACCGACCAAGAAGGGTTAAGTTGCGGTTTATTAGACTACTTGCTATTTTCTTTTTAGTCTAATTTGAAATAGAGCGTTAAATCACTGTAAGATAGAAGTTCAGATTAAGATTTACCATTGGTTTTTTTTACTATATAAAGAAACAGCAACCAGCCATTATTTAGTTGATGAAAGCCTGTAATCTCTGCCAATGGCATAAAACATACTGGCGCCGACAACAGCCCAGGCCACAAGTGCGATGTATACAAAAAAGGAAGGAATAAACATCAGGAAGGGGAGTTTCAGCGCCTGTGAAAGCTTTACTGTACATACAGTGTACATTCCCAAGGGGAAAATCATTCCCCAGTATTGAGGATGATATTTCAATGGCAGTTGCCTGAAAATATGCCGCCAGATTCCCAAAATAACGATCAGGGGAATCCACCAAGTGCCGATGGCCCAGAAGAAAAGGGTAAAACCTTTTAAAAAGGGGAGTATTTCAATTATAAAAGGCCAGTTATTCGCTTTGAGCATTAACGTGGAGCCTGCCAGCGTAGAAATGGCCACTGCCCCCATGTTTATCCAGTAGGGAGGTGCAAATTCTTCGGCTTTCATGCTGAAAAACGACATCCGGTAAACGATGAGTGTAATTATAATGATGTAAAACATACATCCGCACAGAAACATAATTAGTGAAAAAAAGAGCACCTGTTCTGTGGCGAAATGAAGATAACCGACCAGCAGAGCCGCAAGAATAGATACCGACTGGGTGGAAACTATGATCAGCAACCATAGCCCGCTGATGGCTTCATTGATGGATGGCTTCACTTTTTTAACAGTAAAAACGGTAAATACCATGTAAATGAGGAAAAACCATGCTGCAGTTCCAATATAGAACAAGGTGGTGGCTATCGGATAATTTTCAGCAATGATCACAAATTGGCTGCCCAACACACAGGTTCCGGCCACAAAGGTCAGCAGACCGGGGCTTTTCGCGTGGTCGCCGGCATCAGCCATAAACTTTCCCGGATAGAGCACCATCCGCACAAAGAATAGAATAACCAGATAAAGATAGAATCCGATGTTAAAGTAAAACAGCAGACGTGCAATAGTGAAGAAACTAAAGTTGTAAGCAGCAATAGATACAATACCTGTGGCCATAACCAGTGCGAAATAGGCCGTAGACAGGTTGGAGAGGTCTTGCAGAAATGTGTTACTGAGTGAGCTTTTTCTAGGCATCATTGACTAGTTTACCATCAAAAAAAATGGATGGTGTAAACAAATTAACGAAATAATTAAGTGTCAAGTTTCACTATGTTGTTGATGGTAGTTGCTATTACAGTTGCTATTACAGTTGATTTCAAAAATATAATTTTAATCTTGAAATCGGTTAGTTTTTCAAATAATATTTCTGGTTTAAGTTGGATCCATTTTCCGATGAAATAAAAAGTGAGTTTTTACATTAAGCTATTCTCGCAGAGATCGGTGCCTTTTATCTCTAATGTTGAATTACCTATTTATTTTTGATTACCGACTGGTTTTGGTGTTTTGACAACCAAAACCCTAAAAATTTCTTTCCCCTCATTATATAGGCAATGGGGAATATTTTTAGGACTGTCAACCAACATGTCCTTATTAACTATTTGCTTTTCGTTACCGATTTCAACTATACCTACGCCCTCCAGTATATAAAAAAATACATCAACAGGGGTTGTATGTTTTTTTAAACTTTCCCCCGGCTTTAAAAGCATATGAACTACCTCTACATTTTCATTATCATGGATTTTTTTTGCTTCCACACCATGTGGATTGTTTGCTGTTTCAATTTCTTTATAGTTTATTGTTTTCATTATAAGTAAATTAAGTTAAATAATTCTCTTTTATTTTGATACTTTGAAAAGACAGCCTTCCGAAGTTTGTGCTGATTAAATCCTTTACAATTATCAATTAAGCTGACCTGACGGGGATGCAACTTTAGCATGTTCATCATTATGCGCCTCTTCACCTTCAGCAAACTTAAAGAACTGAACATATGCTTCAATATATTCTCTCCCGGCTTCAACATTATTGACATCAAAATTCTTTAATGACATCACTTTTTCAAATCGTTTTTTTAATTCAGCTATGTCATCTTTTGAAACCTTGCCTTTAAGTGGTGATAAATTACCAATTTCAATTGACTTATCAGCGGCCAGTACTTTCTCGTCAATATGCGTGCCTGAAGGTTTCACTCCGGTAAAAGGCATCCCTTCTCCGGCTCTGTGAATTCTTACAAGAGTATCAAAAAAGTACTTTTCAGAGAGTTCTTTTGCCTCAGGACTTAGTTCTTTCACTTTCATCACCAGATTAAAAGCATTCCGAATCTCTGATTCATTTGCGGCTGAAACCCATTTCAGAACATAGTTTACATTGTTTTGCCCCATTGCTTTTCTTGCATCTGCAATTAGTGGACCATCCATAGTATCGCAATGGGCAAATGTTACTTCTGAAAAGAATAATAAAATTGAAAAGAAAAGCAGGGATAAAAACCTGATTTTTAGAACGCTGTTTAATGTTTTATGTTGGTAAGAATTTTCTTCTATTTGTCTTTTAACTATTGTTTCCATAATTTCTATATGTTTAATTAATGATTAATATTTTCGCTCTCTTAATTACTTTCAGTCAATTGATTTTTCTTAATTGCTTCGAACTCTTGCTGGGCAGCAAAAGCTTTTGCCCCGTATATAACAGATGGACCACCTCCCATATAAATTGCCGTTCCAATTGATTCAACTATTTCATCATGTGTTGCCCCTTTTTCTATGGCATCGTGAATATGCATTGTGATACATCCCTCACATTGAGTATTGATAGAAATACCTAAAGCGATTAATTCTTTAAATTTCGATTTTAAAGCTCCATCCTTAGACCCCATATGATGTAGTTTAGAAAAAGTTGCCATCAATTCGGGATTTTCTTTTCCGTAATTGCCTATCATGTTGCTTATTTGCTCATAAAAGGCTGAATAATTTTGTGTCATGATTATTTCTCCTATTTTTTATTTATGAAAATTGATACTTAATGAATTCTTGAGCAAATGTAATATGTGAAACAGAGATAGTCGCTCTAACTTATAAACTGGGACATATTGAGTCACTCAAACAGCGCCCGATTTATAAAGTGGGATATGTAGCTTAAGGGAGAAATGACCTTAAGATGGTCCTCAGACAGTCTTCTTGTATTGTGAGGGTGTTATACCTGTAGTTTGCTTAAAGATCCTGTTAAAAGCAGACTTTGAGTTGAAACCACATTCAAAGGCGATACCTAATAATGAATAATTCCAGAATTCAGGATCTGTAATTTTCTCTTTAAATGCTTCTACTCGGTATCCGTTGACAAAATCAAAAAAATTGAGATTAAACTGTTCATTTATCACTTGTGAAAGATAATGACTCGAAATATTCAACTCAGTTGCTAATTGTGGAAGGGATAAGTCTGGATTTAAATATGGCTTCGCTGATTTCATATAATCTGTCAGCTTTTCAGTATATTGTTTTGCCTCTGAATCGGAAAGTCTTGATCCTGAATATTTTGTTTGAATCTTTGTAACTTCATCTGCAACAATTATATTCTCAGAAGAAAATATTACTTTTTGTTTTAACCCAAAATATCCGATCAGGATCACAAAAACGGATAATGACAGGAATAATCCATCAGTACAAAAAACCATAGAAAACATGTGGAAAATATG
>PLLX01000050.1 GCA_003141415.1 Bacteroidales bacterium | reverse complement strand
ACTCCAAGCATGATCACTGTTACGACGATTGAAACCGGCGGAATTGGTACGAACTCATACCAGTGGTACAGCTCTCCCGATGGTTCAACATGGTCCGTTGCCGCAGGAGCATCTACAGGGCAGAATTACCAGCCAGGAAATTTGACCTCTAAAACATACTACCGCAAGGCTATTATTAATTCCTGTCGTACAGCTTACACTAACACGGTTATAATTGATGTACGCCCTGTTTTATCCAACGGGAGCATTGGTAGCGACCAGACGATTTGCTACGGCGTGGCTCCTTCTTTGGTAGCTACCCTGGTAAATCCTTCGGGCGCATCGAATTCTTTTTCCTATTCATGGGAGAGCTCGCCGAACAATTCAACCTGGAATGTCATTCCGGGGGCTAACCTTGTTTCGTACCAGCCACCCGCTTTAAACCAAACAACGTACTTTAGAAAAAAAATCATTGATGCAAACTGTCCTTCGGCCTACACTAATACCGTTACAGTGACCGTTCGCCCCGTTTTTTCTATCGGCTCTATCGGTTTAAATCAGAATATTTGCAACGGGACAACACCTGTTATGCTTTCAAATGTCGCAGAACCATCAGGTGGTCAAGGACCTTATACTTACATATGGGAAACTTCCCTGAATGCAATTGATTGGAGTATTAATACTGGGGTAAACAGCCCCACATATCAGCCCGGTAGCTTAGGCGTTACTACTTACTACCGAAGGAAGGTAACGGATGCTTCTTGTGGAAGTGGCTACAATAACACGGTAACTGTTACAGTTAAACCAGTTTTTTCTGTGGGAACAATTGGATCAAATCAAACAATTTGTATCAATACCTCCCCACCTCTGATCAGTAGCACCGCTAGTCCTTCAGGAGGACAAGGTGGATACTCCTATTTCTGGGAGAGTTCTTTGAACGGTACTGATTTTAACTCCATTTCAGGAGCTTTCGCGGAAACGTATCAACCAGGTAGTCTATCCCAAACCACATATTACCGAAGGAACGTAACAGATGCTTCCTGTGGAAATGGTTACACAAATACTGTAAAGATTACCGTTCGATCTGATTTTTTCTATGGTACGATAGGTTCTAACCAAACAATTTTCTACTCCGGGATACCCTATCTTCTATCACCAAGCGTACCTGCTTCTGGTGGATCCGGATCATATATTTATCAATGGCAAAAATCTGAGAACAGTACCGATTGGTTTATCATTCCGGGAGCTACCCTGAGTGAGTACCAAGCTGGCAGCCTGACTGCAACTACAAAGTACAGGATCCTGGTAACAGATGCCGCCTGTAGTACCAGCAGCGGCTACACCAACATAGTTACTATTACTGTTACCTATCAACTTCTACCAGGAAGCATTGCGGCCGACCAGACAATTTGTTTCAGAACCCCCCCGGGTGCCATAATAGGTTCCAGCCCTTCCGGAGGATCTGGTCTATTCAGCTTTCAGTGGATGAAATCTTTAAATAATACTGATTGGAGCAACATCGAGGGAGAAGTAGGATCTTTTCTTCAATCCGGAGCACTTACCGAGGATACATACTTTCGCAGAAAGGTAACAAGCGGTAATAGTTCTTCGTTTTCAAATAGTGTTAAGATTACGGTATACCAACCCCTGATTATTCCTGTAACTGATTCGAAAAGTTTTTATTGCAAGGGTTCTAGTATTCAGCTTAGCGTGGTTAACCCGACTTACATCAGCTATAAATGGTACGACAACTCTCAGACCTACCTTCAGGACGGTACTAAAATGAATGTGGCAAACTTAACTTCAGACAAAAAGTACTACCTGAAAGCCCTTAACTCACAAGGATGTTTCAGTGATCCTGCAGAGATATCCCTTCATGTGGATAACGTACATGCTGGTTTCACGCATGATATTTCTACCGTTGCATTAGGTAATGCTGTTAAATTCACAAGTACCAGCATTAACGCCAGTAGCGTTGCCTGGAACTTCTTTGAGGGCGATATCATACATGAAACAAACCCGGTTCATTACTACAATTCTCTTGGTGGAACAAATTCAAAGAAGTTCGATGTTAAGCTGAATGTGATTAGTCCCGGTGGTTGCTTAGATTCATTACTACTCAGCGATGTGATTACCGTATTTAATGATATTACCGGCATTGAAACTGGTAAAAGCGTAACGTTTTCTTATTACCCCAACCCGGTGACCGAGAAGCTTTACTTAAGCAGTAGCGAAAGGATTAGAACAATTAAAGTTTTCACCATAAATGGTAATCTTATAGAGTCTCTTACCTTCAATGAAGAGAGCGTTTCTATTGATTTTAACCAGTTTAAATCGGGGATTTATTTCTTAGAGGTTAACGGGGCACAGGGAACAAAGAAAAATATTAAAATCATAAAGCAATGAAAAAAGTAATATACATTACGATAACCTTTGCCCTGATTGTTCAGCTCTTTTTTACCTCGTGTGATAACCGAAAGGATTACTTCGTAGAGATTAACAAGGCCCCTACCCTTTCGCTTGTTAAGAATGGAGTGGCACTTACTGGTAATACACTTAATGATTCTCTTAAAATTGGGGAACCCTACCCTTTGTACTATTTCATAAGTGATGAAGAGAAAATTCCACTTCTTGCTATTCAGGATCAGGGAAAGGATCTGGTTAACATCGGTACCGAATTGATTACCTTTACTGGGGCTAATGAAGGGCAAAGCCGCTTTTCCTTACTAGCGAAAGATTCTTTCGGGGCATCAGCGGAGTTTTCTATTTTTTTTACGGTCTTCCGGAATATTGCCCCGGTAGCTTCATTTACAGTTAAAAAAATAGGTGTTTCAAGCCCCTACGAATATGAGGTAGATGCAACAGCCTCGCATGATAAGGATGCAAGATTTAACGGTAAAATAGTAGAGTACGAGTACACCCTTCAGAACTATACATTTAGCTCTACGCTGAGTAAGATACGATACATATTTGGTAGTGCGGGACAAAAGCTGATAAAGGTTAGGGTTAAGGATAATACCGGGGATTGGTCTAATATAGTCTCTCAGTATGTGGTTTTGAATTAGGTTTGTTGGTTTAATTTAGGTTTAGTTTAATGTAAGAAGCAGCCTTTTTGGGGCTGCTTCTATTGTTTCGCTGCATTCGTAGAGTCCCCTTTTTTGGCACTGTCGGGTTGCATTCCTGCAGAGCCCGTTTCCTTCCTCAAGGGGAAATCAAATATAACTTAATTTCAGGGAGTTTGCAAGTTATTTATTGTATTTTTTGTCATGTTAATGTTTTAATTATTAGGGCATTTCACGGGAAGAGGTGTTCTCTTTGGTCACATTGTTTATCTATTCCCGCGAGCGCTATGTTAGGGGCTACGTACAGCTTCGGAAGCCTCTTAGCTATTCTGTCTCTTCGGGTTCTAAACCCTTCACAACGCTAATGCGATTTTCCATATACACACCAGATTAACGTGTTTTTTACCACGGTTTTACTTTAACATACCTCTATCTGACAACTGGTTGGATTTTTACTTATCTTTTATACGTTTATAAACGAGTTAGGTGGCATAGCGCCTGAAGCAGAGACAGGGTCTCGTTTTCCGAATTTATCTTGACAAGAATACTTCGTCCGTTTATCGGGACTCAGCCATCTGGACAATTTTATCTCAACGTGATAACTCCTGCAAATTTACCAGGACTTTAATGCTACGCCACCTAACAGTACAAAACATGTCATAGATAACGGTAGTATAATCGTTGATAACTTATTGACTATTTTCTTGCATTTCAAATTTAATCAATGTACTTTTGCCATATCTATTGGTAGTAATATTATGAATCTAGATCAACTCTACATATGCTTTCCTAGTCAAAAAGAATGTATAATTCTTTTAGAGGAAGTCCGATGGAGAGGATTACCTACTTGTCCTTATTGTAAATCAAAAAAACAAACTTCCAGTAAAACCCAAAAAAGGTATCATTGCAACACTTGCAACACATCTTATAGTGTTACTGTCGGGACTTTTTTAGGAAATACAAAACTTGACTTGCAAAAATGGTTCAAAGCAATTTTACTAATAACACGAAGCCAAAAAGAAATTAGTTCTAGAGACCTTGCAAATGAGATTTACGTTACAAAAGATACTGCTTGGCTAATGATCCAAAGAGTCAGAAAAGCAAGAACTGATTATACAGAGTTTTTGGATGGACTTATTCAAGCTATCGACAGAGGTAATTATAAATTGTAATATTTATTTATGGATATCATATAAAAAAGAGCCGATATGAAGAAATCATTGAAAGCAACCCATGAGGGGATAATCGACATTAATGGATATAAAATAAAGTCGTACAATTTAGAGACTGGTGAACGTGTTTTAAGTAGGATAGATTTCTTAAGAGCACTTGGGAGAACAGGTAAAGCAAAGGGAGGTAGAATTTATGATGAGGAAAAAGGTCTTCCTGTCTTTTTAACTGCGAACAATCTTCAAGAATTCATTGGATTGGATCTAGTGCGAGATTCAAATTCTATAATTTTCAAAGATTTAAAAGGAATTGAAAGTATTGGTTATAAAGCTGAATTATTACCATCAGTCTGCTATGTTTTCATTGATGCAAATGAATCTAAGAAGCTTTTAAAAAATCAACAACATATTGCTGAAAGATGCAAAATTCTTGTTCGGGGGTTTGCAACAATTGGCATAATAGCACTTGTAGACGAAGCGACAGGTTATCAGTATGATAGGAATAGGGACGAACTTCAAACAATACTTAAAAAATATATTAATTCTGAATTGCTTAAATGGCAAAAAAGATTTCCTGATAGCTTTTATGTAGAGATGTTCAGATTACGCGGTTGGGATTACAATGTTAAGAATATCTTGAAAAGGCCAGGAGTAATTGGAACTTGGACAAATAATTTGGTATATAAGCAACTTCCTTATGGTGTACTTGAGGAGTTAAAGAATAAAACCCCAAAGGATGATAAAGGACATAGGAAACATCGTTACCATCAATTATTGACAGAAGATATTGGAAATCCTCACCTTGCAAATCAAATAACAGCTGTTGTAACTTTAATGCGAGCTTCATCTAATTGGAGAAATTTTGAACGACTTTTTGCAAGAGCTTTCGGCCAACAAGAAATTGACTTCAAAGAGTTTGAAAATGAATAAGACTACTTCCACCCTTAATAATTACAAATACTGCTATAATTATCTGAGAATTACTCAGATATCTTTATGCTCTTTGTATATAATCTTTAGAATTAGCAGTAAAACAAAAAACCCCTTGTTACAGGGGTCTTTTATTTCTTGCACTTAGTTACATTTCATAAATGAAAGAGGCTTGACTAAGCATTACGGCACAAATATATGTCAAATAAGATAGATTAGCAAACAAATTATGGATTATTTAAAATTTGAACAGTTTGTATCAAAGGCAAGATTAGACAAATTCTTAGTAGGAAGTGGTAATAATCAAAGTAAAGCACTTGAGCTTTACAAATCAAACATAATAATTTCAAAGTCATTTTATCCCTTATTACATCTTTTTGAAGTAATCCTAAGGAACAGAATAAATACTGTACTTATAAGCCATTTCGGAGATGCGGATTGGATCAGGACGCAAAAGATGGGTTTTATGAACGACATAACATTGAAGCCATCTGACTATTATCTTAAGAGTCAGGTTTCAAAAACCGAAACTTATCTTGCAAAAAAAACTATAACAATAACATCTGGAAAAATCATATCAGAACAATCTCTTGGATTTTGGACTAGTTTTTTTGAAACTCACCATTATAAATTGTTGCAAGGATCAATTATCAGTTGTTTCCCACTTAAACCAAGTCCTATAAATAGGAGTTCAATTTCAATAAAATTAAATAGAATACGAGATTTTAGAAATAGAGTGTATCATAATGAACCCATTTGCTTTAAGGGTGCAGCAGTCGATTACACAGAGGCTGAGACAATCTTAAATGATATTAATGATTTATTATCTTGGATTGATAGTGAGTTAGCCACATACATGCAATATTTTAACGATGTAAGCATGAGGATAGCTAAAGCCAAAAAAAATTAGACTATAGCAAAAAACTGCTACGACCACCTAACACGGATGCTATAGGTAATTGCCTTCAGCAGCNNGCTCCATAAGTCTATGCGATCAGGTATAATCCAACTTATTAAATTTTCGGTACCGTGACTAATCCTGCTGCCAAGAAAAAGTCAATAGGGCTGCTGGCCTGCGCACCGTTGTCATGGTTTTTGCAACACCACCTAGACAGTTTTATCGTGACGTGACAAATCCTGCTCATTTATCGGGACTCAGTCATCTGGACAACTTTATCGTGACACGAAAATCCTGCCCACTTATCGGGACTTTGCAAAAACACATGCCAACCCCGACACAGACAGCAACTCCCTATACCACCGGGCCGTTGAGCGGTAATTCTGATTATGCCCCAACCCGCAAAAATAGTGGAAACACCAACACACAACCAAAGGTTTGTCAAATCGTATAATCTTACCACCGCACTCGTGATGATATTGAAGCAAAGGTGTCAAAAAGCTATACAGTGGCGTCAAAAACGTTAACACTTTATGAAAAGTGAGCTA
>PLLX01000124.1 GCA_003141415.1 Bacteroidales bacterium | reverse complement strand
GTTTCCTTCCTGTTATGTGTTTCGACAAATCCGATAACAATATCGCATCCTTTCGACTTCTCAGCCTGTGCTGTCTTAAGCATAGTATATGTTTTCCCCACACCGGCGCACATTCCGAAGAATATCTTCAGTTTGCCACGTTTACTCTTTTCTTCTTCCAACTTCAGAGAAGCAAGAAGTTCATCAGGATTCGGACGATTGTCGACAAAGTCCATATTATCTTACATTTTTTCAAACCTGGAAATTAATGCTGCAGCCTGTTCCTCCATACTTTTTATACGGAATAACATTTTTTTCAACTCTTCTACATCATTGGAACTTATACCTTTTGCATAATTGTCCTGTAAAGTTACGGGCATTTTTTGTTTATTCTTCTTTAATTTATCAGCCATCTCATTAATCACAACGGAAATTTCCTGAAATTCATCATTCCCTTCGAAAAAGACCTTCTCATCAAAATTGCTTGAAGCAAGCTCTTTTATACCAAAGTACAATTGAAAAAACCTCCTGTTGAAGTAAGCTGCAAAACTGAAAGTAAAACTCATTCCTATCAGAAAACATAGCGTAGCAAGTACTGTCATTTGAGTAAGTGCGGTTTTTGAAAAAGACTTCGCGTCATCGGTTTTAACTTCTAACGCCTTCCCGTTCATCTGAGACAGGAGCACCAATTGCTGATAAAGATCCCCTGTTTTATTTTGAAGCCAGAGCACGGAGGATGCTGATTTTGGCGATTTTATAACCTTTGCAACAGAATCCACGTACTCAGTATAACCAGCCTCAAATCCCGATACAAGTTTATCTTCTCCCGGCTCTGTCAGATCATTCTTTTCATCCTGAAGCGAACCATTAATTAATTTTAGTTCCTTTGATATCTTTAATGTGTCAATGTTCCTCCCGGTCAGGAAACAGGTGGTGATCTCCTGGTTTATTATTGTTATACCTTCTGACATTTCGCGTGCATAAACAACTGATAAATAGTTCTCCTTTAGGATTGCACTTGTTTTAGTCGACAATTTATTGATGAAATATCCGGAACAAACCGATAATACCGAGATGATTAAAAAAAGGAAGATCATACCTAAGGTAAATCTTGTCCGTATGGAGTGTTTCATAGCTTAATTGTTTCTGGTTTTTGGTTACTGGTTACTGGTTACTGGTTACTGGTTACTGGTTACTGGTTACTGATCTTGCCTCTGGTTACCTATCTGACAGGCAAATTCTGACCAATTTTATCTAACTCTAAATTTAAGATTAATACATTGATTCGTGGCTCTCCAAGACATAAAAACTGAGGAGCCTGAGTCATATCCTTGATTTTTTTTAAGAGTTCCTCCTTCTGGTTATCATTTAAATGCCTGGCTTTAATAACACGATCTGCCTGAACTAAAGCTGCTTCAGGGGAGATATGAGGATCTAGACCACTTCCCGAAGCAAATACCATTTCTTTTGGAGTTGATAAGGGGTCTGATAAAGAATTCATTTTCGCAAAAAACACACGCCTTGCACCAACCTGTTTTTTTAAGGTGTCACTTGTAGGTCCATAATTTGATGCTCCGGATGGAATTGGATTATAACCAATAGCTGACGGTCTTGACCAGAAATAGATACTGCTGTCGAACTTCTGACCTATCAGTTCAGAACCTATAACCTTACCATCTTTCATTATCAGACTCCCATTAGCTTTGGAAGGAAAACCCAACTGAGCCAGGCCAGTCATTAAAAGCGGATAAATAATTCCCGTCAGAATGGTCATTACCAGTAAAAATTTTAAAGCTATAATCGTTTGTGTTTTCATAATATTCTTAAATCATGTGTATAGAAACAAGTAGCATATCTATCAGCTTGATTCCAATAAATGGAACTATAATTCCTCCAAGACCGTAGATAACAATATTCAATGCAAGTACCCGGTTGGCTGAAATAGGCCTGTATTTCACCCCCCGCAGTGCAAGCGGAATAAGTGCGACAATAATTAAAGCATTGAATATCACTGCGCTTAAAATGGCGCTTTCGGGAGAGGTAAGCTTCATTATATTAAGGACACTTAAGGGAGATACTCCGGAGGATGTAACATAAAGTAGTGTTGCTATTGCAGGAATTATGGCGAAATATTTGGCAACATCATTTGCAATACTGAATGTTGTTAGTGCTCCACGAGTCATAAGCAATTGCTTACCTGTTTCAACTACTTCAATCAATTTTGTCGGATTACTGTCGAGGTCAACCATGTTCCCGGCTTCACGGGCAGCCTGTGTACCGGTATTCATCGCCAATCCTACATCGGCCTGAGCCAGGGCAGGTGCGTCATTGGTACCATCTCCTATCATGCCAACCAGATGGCCATTGGCTTGTTCTTCCCTGATCCGATGAAGTTTATCTTCAGGTTTTGCTTCTGCAAGAAAATCATCTACCCCGGCTTCAGCAGCAATAGCAGCAGCTGTTTGAGGGTTGTCGCCGGTAATCATAATAGTCCGGATACCCATCATTCGAAGCTGGGCAAAACGTTGCTTAATACCTCCCTTCACTATATCTTTAAGGTGGATCACGCCCAACACCTGATTATTTTCTCCAACGACCAATGGTGTGGCTCCCTGCCGTGAGAGTTCAGATACAGTCTCTTCTACATTTTCAGGAAAAAATCCATTATTATTTTCAATAAATTTTCTGATAGCGTTGGAAGAGCCTTTCCTTATCCTGCGTAATTGACCGTCAGGATTCTTTAAATCGATACCACTCATACTTGTTTGAGCTGTAAAGGGGATAAATTCCGTATCCAAAGACTGCATTTCCCTGGCCCTGATATTAAACTGTTCTTTGGCTAATACAACAACAGAGCGGCCTTCCGGGGTTTCATCGGCAAGTGATGCCAACTGGGCAGCATCAGCCAATTGTTCTTTAGTAAAACCTTCGGCCGGAATGAACTCGGTAGCCATACGGTTTCCTAATGTAATTGTGCCTGTTTTATCAAGAAGCAAAACATCTGTATCACCGGCTGCTTCTATGGCCTTACCGCTGGTTGCAATAACATTCTTCCGCAATAACCTGTCCATTCCGCTTATGCCGATAGCGCTCAGCAAACCCCCGATTGTTGTCGGAATAAGACAAACAAGAAGTGAAATCAGAACTGGCAGGGTAAGGTTGTGATTTGGGGATACGCCTGAAGCTTTCAGACTATAACCAAAATATGCGGGTAAAGCAACAACTACTAACAGGAATATAATAGTAAGACCTGACAGGAGAATGATCAAAGCAATCTCATTCGGCGTTTTCTGACGTTTTGCACCCTCAATTAAAGCAATTATGCGGTCCAGAAATGTAAATCCTGGTTCAGAAGTTACTTTAATCGTAATCCGGTCACTGATTACTTTAGTACCTCCGGTCACTGCACAACGGTCACCACCACTTTCACGTATTACAGGCGCTGATTCCCCGGTAATAGCAGATTCGTCAACACTTGCAATCCCTTCGATTACATCACCATCAGCAGGGATAATATCTCCTGCGTCACAAATCACAACATCTCCTTTTCTCAAATCATTAGCCAAAACCATTTCTTCCTTACTATGAACCAGCTTTCTGGCTTTTGTCTGAGTGCGGCTTTTACGTAAACTGGCTGCCTGCGCTTTACCCCGGCCTTCAGCAACTGCTTCGGCAAAATTGGCAAACAAAACTGTAAACCAGAGCCAGAGTGTTATTTGAAAGTTAAAGTTTGAAAAATGACCATTTAATATATCAGTAAATACTACTACCGTCGTCATTAATGCTCCAATACTTACAATGAAAATAACCGGATTTTTCACCAGAACAGCCGGGTTCAATTTTATAAAAGAGTCTTTTAATGCCTGTAACGCAATTCCCCTGGTAAACAGGTGACTCGTATTTCGTTTTTCCATACTATTTATCTTAAAAAATTAAAAAGTAACACCCAAATTCATTAAAAAATGTTCAACTATGGGACCAAGTGCCAAGGGAGGAAAAAAGGTCAGACCCCCGACAATAAGAATAACACTTATCAACAACATAACAAACAACCAGTTGTCGGTTCTGAAGGTACCTGATGAAACCGGGGTGACCTTTTTCTTAGCCATGCTTCCTGCAATAGCCATTACCGGAACGATTATTCCAAAACGGCCTATCAGCATATCAAATCCTATCATCAGATTATAAAAAACTGTATTTGCATTGAGACCCCCGAATGCACTTCCATTATTTCCTGCAGCCGAACTGAATGCGTATAATATCTCAGAAAGGCCATGTGGCCCGGCATTATTCAGACTCGATACACCTGCAGGTATCGAACAGGCAATGGCTGAAAACAGTTTTATAACGATGCTGGGAGCAAGAATTGCAAGAATAGCCATTTTCATCTCAAAGGCTTCAATCTTTTTACCCAGGTACTCCGGAGTACGGCCAACCATGAGACCGGCTATAAAAACAGTAAGAATGATAAAAATGATTATACCATATAATCCGGAGCCTACCCCTCCAAATATTATCTCGCCCAGCATCATGTTAAACATGGAAACCATACCGGATAACGGAGATAAACTGTCATGCATGCAGTTCACTGCTCCACATGAAGCATCGGTAGTTACCACAGAAAACAGCACACTGTTCGCAACACCAAAACGGGTTTCTTTTCCTTCCATGTTTCCCGAAATATTCAGAACATTGTTATGACTGTACTCGGACCATAGAGATATGGCAAGGCCAACAGCAAAAAGGATAAACATGGTAATAAATATTGCCCGCGCCTGCCGTTTAGACTTCATATAATGTCCGTAAGTGAATACTAAACTTGAAGAAATAATCAGGAGGGCAAGCATTTCTAAAAAATTGGTGAAAGGCGTCGGGCTTTCGAACGGATGGGCGGCATTAGCATTAAAAAAACCGCCACCATTGGTACCAAGTTGCTTGATAACACTTTGTGATGCAGCCGGGCCCAGAGGAATAACCTGCTCAGTCCCCTGCAATGTAGTTGCTTTGACATAATGCGAAAAGGTCTGTACAGCTCCCTGGCTTACAAAAACCATAGTAAGAATAATAGAAAGCGGTAGTAACACATAGATCACACTCCGGGTCATATCGGCCCAAAAATTCCCCAACGCATCTGTTGTTTTTCTGGTCAACCCGCGTATCAGGGCCAATACCACTGCTATACCGGTTGCCGCACTGACAAAATTCTGAACAGTCAGACCCATCATCTGAACCAGGTAACTCAGGGTATTTTCGCCGCTATAAGATTGCCAGTTTGTATTCGTTATAAAGCTCGCAGCTGTATTAAACGAAAGATGCCATGAAACATTCGGCAGCTTTTCTGTATTCAGGGGCAAATAAGCCTGAAACATCTGTAAAAGAAATAAAACTACCATACCAAAAAGATTGAAAAGGAGAACACCATACAAGTAGGTCTTCCAGTTCATCTCTTCCTCGCTTTTAACACCTGAAACCTTGTATATTGATGTTTCCAGCCAACCAAAGACAGGCTTCATAAAATGTTTTTCACCTATGAATACTTTTGCCATATACCTGCCCAGCAATGGAGACAGGGCAGCCAGGGCAACCATAAATAGCACAATTTGAATCGCTTCATTCATATTTTCGAAGTATTAAAATTTATCAGGCCGTAATAAAGTGTATATTAAATAACCCATAATGAGAAGGGCTATAATTCCTCCGATAAGGTAACTTAAAGGACTATTAGAGACAGCTGCATCTGAGTGGACAGGTACAACTAAAAGTGACATTAGTGATTTTGGAATTTTTGTTTTCATTTTGTTTCAGTTTTGATCATGTTGCAAAAATAAGCAGCAGGATATAAAGAAATTATAAAAAAACTATGAAGAGATATAAAAATTTTAAAGAACACATTTATATTTTCAGGAACTATAATTTTAAGATAAAAAGGTATGACAAAGTAAAAAATTACAAGGTTCAATGAAATGATGCTCTTTGTGCTTAACAAATCCTGCTTGCAAGAAGGTAATGGTCATATTGTTTGTAGTTCATTAAAAAGCAATAGCTATTGATGTCGTTACAAAATAGTTTTGATTGGAAACCTTATTGTCTAAAGTGAATATCTTGTCTTTGCTACTAAGTCCCCTTCCTTCTATTCGCCACATTACATTGTCGCTAATTTTGTAATCGAAATTTAATGAATAACCGAAAGTTTGGAATCCGTTAGGAGTACCTGTGGCAATGATAATTCCATTTTTGTCATAATAATATTCTCCTCGTACAGCAACCGCCAGCTTATTGCAGCATTGATAACGAAAAATCATTACAGGGCTGTACAGTGTATTATACTTACTGCTGCCTTTACTTTTTTGTTCCATGCCATAATCAAAACCCAGGGTGATCCTGAATTTATCTGTTGCATTAAGTAATGCGTAGAAATTATGGTAGTAGCGCATTTGAGAAACACTATCCGGTTTATCATTTCCGATAAATGTGCTATAGTTAAATGTAACTTTCCCGTTTGGAGTAAATGTAATTTGTGTTCCGAAAGCAGGGGTGTTGTTTCCATTGACACGTGCAATCCTCTGCCAGCCATTCACAACTAATCCAGAGAAAAACCATTTGCCGTTGTCGGATGTGTAACCAATTTTAATTCCACTTTCCCAACTTGGTGTGTTGTCGCCTATAATGCAGCGTGTAAGTGCATCGCAACTTTTTCCAATCGGACTTTCAAATCCAATATGTGAAGGAAATACTCCTGCATCTAACCAGAAATTTTTCTTTTTGGACAATTTCACCCCAACATTTGCCTGCCATAAATTTTTGAGTAAGGGTTGTTCTGCAGATGAGTTATACTGAGCCCAGGTTCCCTCCATCAATCCGAAATTTGCCCGGACATTTTTTGCAGCATAACTCGCATTGATGAATCCAAGATTCAGATTCGCTTCATTATGTCTGTTGAAATTGTAAAAGAAAGATGGTCGCTCGTGATCACCAGGATTTCCGAAATCATAACTATAATACACTTCAGTGTAACCTGAAAACGTAAGTGAAGATTTACTACTGTCTGCCTGAGCAAATGATGTTGATGTTATAAGTAAAAATGTTGCTATAAAAAAGTTTCTCATTGTATTTTATTATTTATTATTTAATTGCCATAATTTTCATCATCTTCATTTTCGCACCTTTTAATATTTTCATTTTTATACTTGTGAATATCTTCATAATATTTGTCTAATTTAAAAAGATGTCCAACTATGCGTCCAAGTATGAAGAGAAGAATTAAACCACCGAATAGCTTTAATATAAGTAAACACCAGTCATTTTTATAAAATTTGTTACGATACAAAGTTGCAACAGAACTTATAAGGGTTTTATAAAAACGAATATTTAATCCATAAAGATTTTATAAATATACTTCTGGAATTTGCAAAAAATTGGCGCTAAGAAACAAATGGCACCCCCAAACTACCTTTTATACACATTGTTAATTTAGCGTGGAATAATCAGAATTAAATACCTTATATTATTAGAATTACTGGTCATCAGCAGGAGATTCCTCACTTCGTTCGGAATGACAGTCTTTGTTAAGTAGTGGAGGGCAGAAGTGGCGATTCACGACACCAATCCATATTTTACTGTCATTCTACTGCGAATCGCCACTTCTTCCCTTAATCTCTAGAATATGACTTTGTCATTCCGAACGAAGTGAGGAATCTCCTTCTCCCAACCTGTGCAGTTTCTGGTCATCTCAGAGAGACTTTATATAAAGAATCACTCAATAGATGTGTACAAAGGGTAGATCTCCCCAAGGGGGAATCAGGAGAGATTATTCAATCTTTATTGGGAAAATAACAATCGGTATGCCAAATTTAAAAAATCTCTTCTGAATGGAAAAAATTGTATGGTTATGCAATAACTTAGAAAGGTAGAATGTTTTGGAGAACACTAATTGTCCACCAAAGAAAGCCGCACCCGACAATCTGGGTCTTAATCTTTTCACGATCCGGTATATTTCACTTACCGGGTCCGTTCCGATTGTCCAGAGACTTTTTCCATACAAACCAAATTGATTGGCAACGGTAACATACTTATCACCGTCCTCTTTTACCTGTTTTGTAAAATGTTCCAGTTCCACAGTTCCTCTGTAAATTTTGGAATTAATTATACCAATTCTTACAAAAACTATATTGTTGTATACACCTTTAAAGTTTTCCAGAATTCGTAAAAATGTATATAAACCTGTTCCTCCAAAACCACTGACTAAAATAATTGCAGTTTTACCTTCCTTGTTAAATTTGATTTTTTTCAGGTTTCTGTCTTCACACGGACGCTGATGGATCAGCTTTTCAATTTCCTTAAATGCGCTTAATCTGAGTTTCTGCAGTTTTACAGCTGTTTTAAAATAGTGACGTTTTATATTAATAGCTATTAGTATCAGTAAACCGGTAATAAGTAAAGTAGACCATCCACCATGTCCAAATTTAATAATGATTACGGAGACAAGGATAAAGGAGGTAAGTATCAGGCCTATTCCATTTATAGCTAATTTCCGCTTCCAGGCGACCCTCTTTCCTCTCATCTGCCACCAATGTTTCACCATCCCAACCTGAGAGATAGTAAACGTAATGAATACATTAATACTATACAAAACAACCAGTAATGCTACAGATCCTTTAGATAAAACCATCATAATAAGAGCTCCGGTACCCATCAGCAGAACTCCGTTCATGGTTACCAGGCGATCGCTTAGAGAGGCGAATCTTTTAGGCAGCCAATGATCGATTGCCATATTTGCCATAATTCTCGGGCCATCTATGAAGCCAGTTTGTGCAGCGACTAACAGAAGTGCAGCTTCCGAAATCAGGGTAATAAGAACAAAACTCCGTGACCAGAAATAGCCCCACCCGGCTGTCAGGTTGTCAAGTAAAACTGCATTTAAAGTCTTATGAGTATCAAGTTGTACATTAAAAAGCATATAACAAATCATAAGACCTAACACCATAAACGAGAGAGAGATCACCATCAGAAACATAGTCTTGCGGGCAGTCGCGACTTTCGGTTCGCGCAGAATAGGCATACCATTGCTGACTGCTTCAATTCCCGTATAGGTTCCTGCACCCATGCTGTATGCCCGAAGAATTATAAAAAAGGTAGCAAAGAAACCAAATTGATTAACAGTTGAATGGATCTCATGAGTAGTCTGAGCTGCAACAATTGTAAAATTAGATGACTTAATAAAAATACCATATAAAATGGCAATTATATGAGTAGTAATAAAAACCATAAATATTGGAGTAAGAGAGAGTACAGATTCCTTAACTCCTCTTAAATTTAACAGAATAAGAAAACATACTCCGGCAAGTGCAAAAGGGAGCTTGTAAGGCTGCCATGCAACCGGGAAAAAACTAAAAAGTGCATCGGCACCACTTGACACAGAAAGTGTAATTGTAAGAACATAGTCGATTATAAGTGCAGAACCGGATATCATTCCGGTTGTCGGCGATAATAGTTTACTTCCAACCAGATATCCCCCGCCGCCATGTGGAAAAAGACGGACTATCTGGTTGTAACTGGAACTAATTATTATAATAGTAAATACGGTACCAAGTGCGACAAATATGGCTAAACTAGGATGCCCCAGTAAATTCCGGTATGCTTCTTCCGGGCCATAACATGATGATGATATACCATCTGCTCCAAGCCCTATCCATGCAAAAAATGCTACTAATGTTAATTTATGAAATAGCCTTTTATCCTGAATTATCTTGGCCTTGCCAATAAACGTGTTTTTAAGTTTTTCATTAAACGAAAATACTTCAGCAGGTTTTTTCATATGTATCCTCTTCATAATCCCTTAACTCGTTTATTTAACTGAAGTCTTTTAACATTTGAACTATACAGAAAATAAATCGCGCAAAATTAATTAAAGTCCGTTAGGAATATATAAAGTTTGTTCAAAATAATATAAAGATTTTATAAAGAGAAACAGGGAAACGAGTTTAATCCTTTCAAATCTTTGAAATTTTTACTGCTAAAAAGGTCCATTATGCCTTCACTCATCCCCGATAGTGCCTAAAATCAGCCATAGGCCATTTTTTTACGATCCGCCCTGTTACGCCATGGCCTATTTGCGATCTTTGCATAAAACCTTTGTGACCTTTGCGGTTAATGGCTTTTGTTATTATATTTGTTATAATAACCTAATAACCATACCAAATGCCAGTTTTTACAAGAACGACTAAGAACCTGATAATCAAGATCGATGAATTCTTTGATGATATAGATCTCGGGCTTCTGGTTTTCAGAGAAGGTATAAAGGCTTACCTGGATAAAGATATGGATTCATTCCATAGACATCTTCAGAAAGTTGATAATCTTGAAAACAATGCAGACAGGCTTCAACGGGAAATTGAAAATGAGATGATTACCCATTCAATTTTGCCGCAGCACAGATCTGAAGTCAGTACACTTATCGATGAACTCGACGAAATTATAGATGCTCTTAAAAGTTCATTAAATGAGATTAATATTGAAATGCCCGATATTCCTTCTTCACTCAATAAAAACTTCATAAGCATTACTGAAACTTCTATCAATGCTGCTGAAGAACTTATACCTGCTGCAAGGGCTTATTTTATAGCGCCATATACGGTAAGGGAAAAGCTGCTTAAGGTCTATTATTTTGAAAGTGAGACCGATAAACTTTCATTAAGCACAAAAAAGATCATTTTTCAGGAGATGGATCATCTGGATCTCGCACATAAAGCACATTTAAGATATATTATCCATCATATTGAAAATATTTCCGACCTGGCACAGAAAGCGGCTGATCTGCTCTCGGGTATGGCGATAAAGATTGTGATGTAACTGGGTACCAGGTGCTGGGTGCTGGGTACTAGTTGCTGGATGCTGGATGCTGGTTACTGGTTCAAAGTTCAAGGTTCAAGGTTACGGCAAAAGGAGAAACGAGCAACAAGCAACTAGCAACATAAAACAAACATAAGAAAATTACTTAAAGAGCAGGATTTATTCAAGTGAAATGATACTATTCTTTTTAACAAGCGGTCTCTTCCTGGGCTGGTCCCTCGGGGCAAATGATGCCTCTCATATTTTTGGCTCTGCTGTTGGATCAAAGATGGTAACATTCAGAAAAGCTGCTATTATTGCTTCTGCTTTTTTTATAGTAGGTGCAGTAGTTCAGGGTTCAGGGACTTCGCATACACTGGATAAACTGGGAGCGGTTAATGCAATAGGAGGATCATTTACACTTGCACTTGCTGCTGCTATTACCATTTATATGATGACTAAGTTCGCACTTCCTATTTCTACTACTCAGGCAATTGTCGGTGCAATAATAGGATGGAACTTTTTTACAGGGAACCACACAGACAGTAAAACTTTAGGGAAGATAGTATCAGCCTGGATTGCGGGTCCTGTAATTGGAGCTGCGTTCGCTGTTCTTTTATACATAATTGTGAAATGGTTTAAGAAATCAGCAAGGATCCATCTCATAAAGTTTGAGTCCTATATAAGAACCGGGCTTATCCTGGTCGGGGCATTCGGAGCTTATAGTCTGGGTGCCAACAATATTGCGAATGTTATGGGAGTATTTGTACCGGCCTTTCATCTTAATGATCTCCACCTGTGGATTTTCACTCTCAGCTCAAGCCAGCAGCTCTTCCTTATTGGAGGACTTGCATGCGCTGCGGGGATCCTGACATATTCATGGAAAGTGATGAATACCATAGGAAATAACATTCTGGAACTATCTTCGGAAGCTGCACTGGTAGTGGTTCTTGCCCAGGCGCTTGTTCTGTTCATTTTTTCATCTACCTTACTTTCCAACTTATTTATAAGAATCGGCCTCCCTCCGATTCCCATGGTCCCTGTTTCGAGTTCACAGGTCATTGTAGGTTGTATTCTTGGAATAGGGTTGTATAAGGGTGCAAGGAATATTAATTTCAGGGTTCTTGGGGAAATTGGTCTTGGATGGATTATTTCTCCTGTTGCATCGGGTTTATTGACATTTATCTTACTCTTCTTTATGAAGAATATTTTCGGTATAAATGTCGGATCAAAAGCACTTGAATCAGTCAGTACTTCAGACCTGACAACCAATATGGCAATGTATGGTCAGCCTGATGTATCGGGTATCATTAAATATCTTCTTCTGGGACTATTGATTTTTGGAACAATCGGGATAATTTTTTACATCCTGCTTGAGAACAAAAAAAGAAAAGAGATGCAGAGATCGGAAGAGAAGTTCTGGAAGAATATGAAATAGGATTACTCTGAAGGAGATATTAACCCCCTTGTGTTCCCCCTGTGAGGGGGAGATGCTGCGATGCAGCAGAGGGGATTCTCTCATCAACCAGAAACCCCTTTAGGGGAAATCCCGCTTAAGCGGGAGAAGGGTATTATCCTATAGAAATGAATAATTCCTCCCATAGTCTAACATCTGTCCAAGATAATCATCAACATATTCGACCTTTACATCGGTTATCTCTCCATCTGTATTATAAACCGGTAATAGCATCGGGTTGACAAACCCAGTGTATGGAGCCAGGTTAAGGTTTTCATACCGCGATAGTATCTCCGCATGAAGATGCGGATCAACTTTTACACCATAGTTTTCAGTTATTCTCTTTCCTTCTTCATAATCACCCTCTGACTTAACTCTTTGAATCTCTTTAAGTAATTCCCCAAACAAAATTCTGAGCCTGGAATAATTGTTGATTCTGACATAACTTTTCTCCTCTATTTTGAATATCTCAACAACATTCTCAGCTTTGCCTTTCTCGTAAACCCAATGAGCTATGGCAGATCTGTTTCGCATATGTGCCTCCTCTATATCTTTGCCTGGTTTTATCCTTACAATCTGTGTCAGCAAACCATTCCGTAGATATGTATCATATGAAGCTTTCGCAGCATCCTCATCCGGAAGCAGACCGAGTTCTATCATTTTCGGATCCATAATGTAATACAAGGCAAAAAGATCTGCCCTGGCTTCCTCGAGAGGAGAAGCATAGTTTTTAAGGGCATTAGGGTCGGTACCATCTCTCAGCCTTCCGCTTGCGTGCCCCACACATTCATGGAGATCGGTATGTAACGCATCGGATAATGATCCGTATTGTTTTATACGGTCAACTTCAGCCTGATCTGAAGCAAATTCTTCAAGGAAACCATTTCCCTGTGAAGTGATTTCATAAGCATCGGAGATATTTGCCAGCGTAACTGATTTTGATCCAATCTCTTTCCTGATCCAATTTGCATTCGGAAGATTAATTCCAAGCGGCGAAACCGGATAACAGTCGCCACCCAGCATGGCAATATTAATAACTTTTGCAGCTACACCGGTAACTTTTTCTTTCTTGTATTGAGGTTGAATGGGAGAATTGTCCTCAAACCATTGGGCGTTAGCTGTAATTATCCGGGTCCGCTTAGTGGCTTCAGTATCGATATAATCAACTACTGATTCCCATGTAGCTTTCAAGCCCAAAGGATCACTATAAGTTTCAATAAAGCCATTAATATAATCCACTTCAGAATCGTTATCCCGGGCCCAGAACATATTAAAATCATCCCATATCTTAAGATCACCTGTTCTGTAGAAATCAATAAGGAGTCTTATCTCTTCCTTCCGGATATCTGATTCTGCAACAATTAATGCTTTTTCAAGCCACATAATAATCTGATCAATTGCAGTTCCATAAAGGCCTCCTGATCTGTAAACTTCCTCGGCAACCTTACCATTCTTTTTTGCAACTTTTGAATTCAGACCTGGTGAAATGGGATGAGGGTCATTTGGATCAATTTTCCCGGCATAGAAAGCTTCAACTTCTTTCTGATTTACATCTTCATACAGATTAATCGCTGATTCTGCAACTATATCAGCACCTGCTCTCTGTTCCACTTTTCGTCCAAACAGCTTTTCATCAAAAATAATCGGGGAAAGAAAGGATATAAGTTCATCTACAGTCTGACCATTTGTCAGAGTAAGGTTATTTTTGTCAATTTCTTTTATCAGCTTGGCAAAATAACTTCTGCTAAATCCAGGTTTTAATTTATCATTCGAATAATGATGATGAATTCCATTTGCAAATAACATCCTCTTTGCATAAATCAGGAAGGTTTTGTATTCATCAGAAGTTTTATCACCCGGATAGAATTCCAATATAGCTTCAATGGTCTTCCTGATTTCTATATTAAACCTGAAATTCTGATCCCATAAAATATCTCTTCCTGAAAGGGCTGCCTGACTCAGATAATATATGATTTTTTTTTGCTGAAGAGTAAGTGATTCGAACCCGGGAAGTTTATACCTTAGTACCCTCATATCCTCAAACTGGTCAACAAAATATTTAAAATCGTCCTTAGTCATAGTCGTTGAGTTGAATGTAGATGCAAAGATCGCAAAGATTTTATGTAAAGGTCGAAATGTATTAAAAATATGGAACTGGCTGCAAGTACTTTGTAGTAAAAAATAATATTACAATGGACAAAATTATCGAATCCATAAGACAGGAATTGATTCGTAATGCTGATGAAAAGACCAGGGTATCAGGTGAACGATACTTTAAGGAAGGAGTTAAATTGTATGGAATAAAATCGGCTGATGTAAGCCGGATAAGCAAAGTACATTTTGCAACTGTCGGTGATAAAAGCAAATCACATATTTTTTCTTTATGTGATGAATTATGGAAGTCGGGCTATATGGAAGAGTCATTTGTAGCCTGCAACTGGGCATTTAATGTACACAGACAATATGAGACGATGGATTTTGATGTTTTTGAAAAATGGGTGAATTCTTATATTGGAAACTGGGCATCGTGTGATACGCTTTGTAATCACACTATCGGAACCTTTATAGAAATGTACCCCAAATATTTATCTGGATTAAAAAAATGGGCTAAATCGCATAACCGCTGGGTAAAACGGGCTTCAGCAGTATCCCTTATAATACCGGCAAGAAATGGAAAATTCCTGAATGATATTTTATTGATAGCGGATATTCTGCATTCTGATAAAGACGATATGGTACAAAAAGGGTATGGATGGATGCTCAAGGCTGCAAGCCAGGCACATCAGGAAGATATATTCAATTATATTATGAGCAAAAAAGCTACAATGCCCAGAACTTCATTAAGATATGCTATTGAGAAAATGCCGGCTGAATTAAAAGCACAGGCAATGGCAAAATAGTAAGTCCGGTTTTTTACCTTTGCATTACTAAATGATATTGCAATGAGAAGAATTACTTCTTTAATGTTTGCCGTTTTAATACCTGTAACCACGTTTTCCCAGGATAGAATTACCGGACACGATTTTGCCACAAGGTCCGAGGTAATCGCCCGCAATGGAATGGCTGCAACAAGTCAGCCACTGGCAACTCAGGTTGCACTGGATATTCTGAAAAAAGGGGGAACGGCGATTGATGCGGCAATAGCTGCTGATGCAGTTCTGGGAGTTGTTGAACCTACCGGAGCCGGTGTTGGAGGAGATCTGTTTGCAATAATCTGGAGCGCTGATAAAGGGAAATTATATGGGTTGAACGGAAGCGGAAGATCTCCACGTTCCCTTAAACTTTCATATTTTAAAGAAAACGGATATGAGTTTGTTCCATCGTACGGTCCTCTTCCTGTTTCAGTTCCCGGCTGTGTTGACGCATGGTTTGAAATGCATGACATGTTCGGCCATCTTCCAATGAAGGATATTCTCCAACCGGCAATTACATATGCCCGGGAGGGATTCCCCGTTACAGAGGTTATTGCATTTGCCCTCAAACAAGGGACTGATATCTTAAAAGAATATCCGAATATAAAAGAGGTTTATATGCCTCAGGGTAAGACACCAACAAAAGGTGAAATCTTTAAAAACCCTCTGTTAGCTAACACTCTGGAAAAAATTGTAAAAGGAGGAAGATATGAATTCTACAAGGGGTCCATAGCCAAAGATATAGCTTCATTTATGAAAAAACAGGGAGGGTTCCTTACATATGATGATATGTACCGTCACCATTCTGAGTGGGTTGAGCCAATCAGTACAACTTACCGTGGCTATGAGGTTTGGGAGCTTCCGCCAAACGGCCAGGGAATTGCAGCTCTTCAGATGTTGAATATACTCGAGGGATATGATATTGCTGCAATGGGCTTTGGTTCAGCTGATTATATTCATGTTTTCACAGAGGCTAAAAAACTTGCCTTCGAAGATCGGGCTAAATATTATGCCGATCCTTTTTTCAATAAATTACCGATTGCTCAACTTCTCTCAAAGAAATATGCCGCTGAAAGGCGCAAGCTTATTGATCGCGATAAAGCTGCAAAAATCTATGATCCGGGTAGAATTGAAGGCGGGAATACTATATATCTTACAGTTGCAGATAAATATGGCAATATGGTCTCACTCATCCAGAGCAATTACAGGGGAATGGGATCAGGTATGTGTCCGACCGGACTGGGTTTTGTTCTGCAGGACAGGGGTGAGATGTTCAGTCTGGAAGAAGGTCATTATAATGTATATGCTCCTGGTAAAAGACCATTTCATACTATAATACCGGCATTTATCACAAAAAACAAAAAACCATGGATCAGCTTTGGAGTGATGGGGGGTGATATGCAACCACAAGGGCATGTCCAGATTGTTGTTAACCTCATTGATTTTAAAATGAATCTTCAGGAAGCAGGGGATGCTCCCAGGATGCATCATATAGGATCATCTGAGCCAACCGGTCAGCAGATGACTAATGGAGGTATTCTACTTCTTGAAAGTGGTTTCCGTACAGAAGTCATCCAAAAACTGATGTCTATGGGCCATACAATACAATGGGACCTTGGTGGATACGGTGGTTATCAGGCTATTATGTGGGATGATAAAAACAAAGTATGGTTCGGAGCCTCTGAATCAAGAAAAGACGGACAGGCGGCGGGGTATTAAAAGACAAAAGACAAAAGGATAAAGACAAAAGGAAGGCAACAGGCAACAGGTTACAGGCAAGGGACAAATAAGAAGTGTTTGTGTTATTTTATACCAAGAAGATCAAGAATTCCATTTATGAAAGTTAATGGATGGATCGGATTACCCGGAACAAAAAGATCGATATGATTTTCCTTAATAAATTTTCTGTTCAAAGCAGGACTCCCTTCAAAAATACCTCCGCTTATAGCATCAGTACCTGCAAGAATAATGATTTTAGGTGAAGGGGTTGCTTTATAAGTGATCTCAAGCGGTTCAGCCATATTCTCAGAGATGGGTCCTGTTATTACAATTCCATCTGCATGACGGGGTGATGCAACAAATTCAATCCCGTAGCGGCCTAAGTCAAAATTCACATTCCCGGTGGCAGCAAGTTCCATTTCACAAGAATTATCTCCCCCGGCACATACCTGACGCAGCTTCAATGCGCTTTTAAAAAGCCTTCTTATCTCTTTTCTGACCCTGTTTTCATCAAGTCGTACGGGAGTTTCAGAACCCGGTTTGATTATAAGTGCTTCCCTCACATTGGATGATATCCTGTAATCATTTGTGAACCTGATCTTTTCGGGGAGCAGGAACGAACATTCTTTACAGAAAACACATCTGCCCATATCTATAGATCCTGATTTACCATCAATGGCCATTACCGGGCAGACGGCTGAGACAGTTTTGATTTCATCTTTTGTTATATCACCTGAAATGACCGGCCTCCCTCTGAACAACGCTGAAACAGGCTGCGTACGAAGGTTTTTGACATATTGTCTACCGTGACTCTTCAGGACTTTTATCTCTTTAAACATAGTAGTTCACTTACTGTATAAGATTATAAATCGTTTCCGCAATACGACAGGTTAAAGCTCTTATTACACACCGGGAAATCCGATATTTCCTGATTGCGCACTGTCAAAGCTAAAGCCATCCAATTATGCATTGAAGGATCTTTGACTTTGTAATGTGCAATATTTCCATTATTATCAGTGATAGCGCTGTGACAAATTTCACCTCTCCATCCTTCGACCATCGAGATTGCAAAACTGTTTGGCTTTAAGTTATAATCATAAACAGGCTTCTTGATGTCTTTAATTTTTTGTCGCCATATCTTAATAAGTTCACGAATAATTTTCACCGATTCACGTGCTTCAAGATTACGCTCCATACCGCGTGCAAGAACATCGCCTGTTTCAAGAATTACCGATCGAACCGGATAGTTTTTATAGTATTGAAAAGGATGTGTTTTACGAATATCACGTAAAATACCGCAGGTACGGGCAGTCATTCCAACGGCACCCAGGCTTAAAGCTTGTTGTCTTGTAAGAATCCCGATATCATCAAAACGGCCAAGAACACTTGGTAGGTAATAAATAAGATCAGTTACTTCAGAATATCGTCTGCCTGTATCATCAAGTACTCTGAGCATCTCGTCTACAATATTATTACTCAGGGTATAATTACTGCCTCCGGGGCGAATTAATCCTTTCCCAAAGCGATTTCCGCACCAAAATTGAGTAGTATTTATTATTGTAGTTCTGAGCGCTTCGCAAACAACTTGTCCAAGCTGGTAAGCTACATCGCCGCATAAAGCAGCAGTGTCGCCAATGTGAATGGCAAGCCTTTCCATTTCCAAAGCGATGCACCTTTCGATCTGTAATGCTTCGCTGACCTGAATATCAGCTAATGATTCAATAAGCTGTGAATGAGCCAGTGCATGTCCAACTGAAGTATCTCCGGCAATACTTTCTGAAAGAACACATCTTTGTAATGCATCGTTTTTTTCTATAAATAATTTTTCAATACCACGGTGCTGATACCCAAATTGAATTTCGAGGTGTAAAACCTTTTCCCCATTGCAGATAAACCTAAAGTGACCTGGTTCAATCACACCTGCGTGTATTGGACCTACTCCCACCTCGTGCAATTCTTCGCTCTCAATCTCATAGAAAGAATAATTATCCATAATCTTTGACTTGTCTGAACGATCATGCGAGTATCTAACCGGCTTCAACCATGGGTGCCCTTCGAATTCCACTCCAAAATTTTCATGAATCTCACGCTCAAAAATATGAAGCTGGGAGCAAACCGGAGTTAATGATTTCAATACAGGTTTATCCTTATTAATCTCGTGAGCAAACACTATAATACTGTTATTATTGTCATCAGCAATACAACAATAAAATTTCAGATTAGCTGATGTCTCAAGTCCATAATAGGCTACGCAATGCTTTGCTTCGTCTTTCAGAAAATCAGATATCTGATCATAAAAAACATTATATTTTAAAACCTGTATTTCTCTAAGATCAAGCGGGAATGAATTATTTTTTATTTCTGAATATAGTTGATTCATCATAATTTCTATTTAGGTAATAAGGCAAGGCTTTGATTTATCAGATCGACCAAAAAGGGCGGTTGATAAAAGCACATAATAATCACTACTCCGAGAAGTACAAATTGGCTAATGGTTTCAACGGGGTTAACTTTATCTGATGGTCTCAGACTATCAACATTTCTGGGGTCGGAAAAGATAATGTGCATTATCCTGGTGCTCATAGCATAGATTACAAAGCAAAGCAGCAAAATTGCAATAATCAGGACGAACCATTGGTCATTGAAAACCAACCCTTTAAATATCAAAAACTCCGTAATAAACAATCCTGATGGCGGAATGGCAAGAATGCAAATCATTCCTATGATAAGGACTAAGGCGCCTGCCGGATATAATTTCATATATCTGCCGCATTCATCTAATTTAAACGTATGAAGTACCCGTGACAACTGCCCCATTTGATAAAAAAGACTTGATTTTGTCAGTGAATGTAACACTAACAGAAGCAGCGCTGCATAATAACCAACACCCCCGACACCAACAGCTATCGCTACTAAGCCCATGTTTTCAAGACTTGAATATGCAAGCATACGCTTAAGGTGTTTTGCTTTAAGCATGTATCCTGAAGCAATTAACAAAGACAATATTCCTGCAAGGATAAGAACGTGATTCATAAAGGGCAAAATAGATGATGAAGAAAACAACGTATAAACACGAAAAATAGCCAGGAAACCAACATTCATCAATGTTGTGGAAATTAATGCGCTGATTGGAGGCGGCGCTACAGAATGTGCATCAATGGTAACAGTGTGCATGGGGAAAAGCCCCATCTTGGTGCTGAAGCCGATTAATACAAATATAAAAGCAATTTTGAGATAGAGTGGGTTGGCATTATTAATAATATTCGCAAAAGAAGCAAAAGAAAGGTTGGCGGCATCCCCCCGGCCATATATAAATCCTAAGAATAATATACCTAAATAAGCTAAAGCAATCCCGGTTGAGCAGATAAAAACATATTTCCATGTGGCTTCAAGAGCCATTTCAGTCCGGTCGTGATATATCAGGGCTGCAAC
>PLLX01000074.1 GCA_003141415.1 Bacteroidales bacterium | reverse complement strand
GATACTTTTAAAGGTAATCAGGAACATATAATAAGGAATGTGTTGTCGGGGCGGGATACGTTTGTTCTTATGCCTACTGGAGGTGGCAAGTCTCTCTGTTACCAGTTACCCGCTGTTATGAAGAAGGGAACAGCAATTGTAATTTCTCCTTTAATTGCCCTTATGAAGAACCAGGTTGATGCGATGAGAAACTTCAGTACTGACGATGATGTTGCTCATTTCCTTAATTCATCTCTTACAAAGTCCGAGATATCGAGAGTCAAAAAAGATGTATTGTCGGGAAAGGCAAAACTTCTGTATGTTGCTCCCGAATCTCTTACAAAAGAGGAAAATATTGAGTTCCTTAAAAATATAGATATATCCTTTTATGCTATTGATGAGGCCCATTGTATTTCGGAGTGGGGTCACGATTTCAGACCTGAATACCGAAGGATCAGACCTATAATTGACATGATAGGGAGATCGCCCATTATTGCCCTTACAGCAACAGCCACTCCAAAAGTTCAGCACGATATTCAGAAAAACCTGAGTATTCTGGATGCAGACGTATTTAAATCTTCCTTTAACCGTCCTAATCTTTATTACGAGGTAAAGTCCAAACAGGATGTAACAAAGGAGATCATTAAATATATTAAGAACAATGCCGGGAAGTCTGGAATTATTTATTGTCTCAGCCGCAAGAAAGTCGAGGAGATGGCAGAAGTCCTTAAGGTAAATGGAATTAAAGCTCTTCCATATCACGCCGGCATGGATTCAGCTACCCGCACGATGAACCAGGATAAGTTTCTTATGGAAGAGGCTGATATTATTGTGGCCACAATTGCCTTTGGAATGGGGATTGATAAGCCGGATGTAAGGTTCGTAATTCATTATGATATACCTAAAAGTCTTGAAGGGTATTATCAGGAGACAGGACGGGCAGGACGTGACGGCGGCGAAGGGAACTGTATTGCTTATTATAGTTACAATGATATTCTGAAACTTGAGAAATTCATGCAGGGGAAACCAATTGCAGAACAGGAGATCGGAAAGCAACTACTTCTTGAAACAGTTTCTTATGCTGAATCTTCTGTGTGCAGAAGGAAGCTCTTACTACATTATTTTGGTGAGGAATATCTGAAAGAAAATTGTGAGGCCTGCGATAATTGCCTACATCCCAAATCGCAGTTTGAAGGAAATGAGGCAGTTGTAAGTGTTCTGGAGACGATCCTGGCCGTGAAAGAGAAATTCAAAGCGGATCATATTGCAAATATCCTTTCAGGGAAAGTTACATCTGCAATAAAATCTTATAAACATCATAAAATTGAGTTTTTCGGCATCGGGGAAGATAAAGATGAGAAGTTCTGGAATATGGTTATCAGACAGGCTCTCATTGCGAAATTCCTTACAAAGGATATTGAAAATTATGGACTTCTGAAACTGACACAGAGAGGAATGGATTTTCTGGAAAAGCCCACTTCTTTCATGCTTGCAGAGGATCACGACTATGCTGATACAACTGATGAAGAAAATGCATTTGGAGCAAGAACAGCTGCAGTTGATGAGGAGTTATTCAGTATCCTGAGGGATCTTCGTAAAAAGCTGTCGAAACAAAAAGATGTACCTCCGTTTGTGATTTTTCAGGATCCATCTCTGGAAGACATGGCTATCCAGTACCCTATAACTATTGATGAACTTCAGAATATTTCCGGAGTCGGAGCAGGGAAAGCCCAACGCTATGGAGAAGAATTCATAGAGATAATAAAAAAGTATGTTGATGAGAAGGAGATCATCAGACCTCTGGATATGGTCGTTAAATCTGTTGTCAATAAATCGGGCATTAAAGTCTATATCATCCAGAGTATTGATATGAAAAGGCCTTTGGAGGATATTGCTGAGGCAAAGGGACTTGAGATGTCAGAACTTATGTCAGAAATTGAGGCAATAGTTAATTCAGGAACCCGGATAAATCTCGATTATTATATCGACGCTACAATTGACGATGAGCGTCAGCACGATATTTATTCATATTTCAGGGAGGAAGCAGAATCTGATTCACTTGAAGAAGCGTTTAAAGAACTTGGAAACGAATTTGAGGAAGAAGAGATAAGGCTTGTGAGAATTAAATTTCTTTCGGAAATGGGGAATTAATATTCCTGTTTTCTCTGAATATCAAAGAGTAGAATGCCACAGAAAGTACATAGAAAGGATATATTAACTGAGCCGGCAGAAACCATCTCATAAGGTTTCTTTTACTATATCTTCTGCATGTGTTCTGCAGAATTAAGAAATCAGGGACCGATTTCAGAATTAACATTAAAATGAAGACCCATATCAAATCCGGATAAATTAATGAGGCGAAAAGACAAGCCATAAGTATTGAGATAGTAACAAATGTTACAATACCTAAAACGATTGTATGATTGTCTTTATATGCTTTACCTTTTGAAATCCACCTGCCTCTCTGCTTCACGAACGACCTGAATGTTGATGATGAGGCCGTTGTTACCAGTGTATCGGGCGATTCCAGCCATAATATTTTTGAGCCGTTTTCCTTTTTTATACTATGTAATAAGAAAATATCATCACCTGAGTTTATCTCATCGTGCAGATTACCTGAATGATTAAAATATGCTTCCCTGGTAAAAGCGAGGTTTGCACCATTGCACATAGTAGCTTCTTTTGAAAACGCAGAACCTGCAGTAATTCCCTGCAGGCTCATAAATTCCAGCTCCTGGAACTTTCCGTAAAACCCAGGTACTGATTCTAACTGAACCGGACAAATTATCATATCAGGAGTGTTCTTTTCATAAAATGCTGCGATTGTTCTGATCCAGTTCTTTCCCATTCTGCAATCTGCATCGGTTGTGATAATAAGATTGCCTTTTGCAGATTTTATCCCGGTTCTGAGAGCATGTTTTTTCCCTTCCCCTTTATTATTTAAGGTATGAATATTGCTTATCCCGGTAAATCCTGCAGCAATTTCAAAGGTATTATCAGTGGATCTATCATTGACAATTATGACCTCAAATAAATATTCCGGATAATTCTGAAGAGCAATACTATTTAAAAGAGCCGGGAGGTTTTTCTGTTCATTACGGCAGGCAACAACGATTGATACAAAAGTTGCCGGATCTGCAGATATATTAAAGGTCCCAACGTGGAGAAGACTTCTGTAAGTTTTAAGAAGAAAAAAAGTATAAGGGAGAATCAGTAAAGATGGGAGCCAGTGCATAACTTATTCTTTCATCCATTCATACATCTTATAATGAAGGCTCTTCATACCAAGAGCCTCATAGGTAAGTTGTGCTCTTGAGTTATTCGTTTCCACATAAAGACGTAATCCGGCAATACCATCTTTATCAGCTTCATTTTTGATATGCTTATACATCGACGTGAAGATGCCGGTTCTCCTGAATTCCGGCAATACATATACCGATTGAAACCACCAGACATTACAATTTCTCCAGTCGCTCCACTCATAAGTTATGAGTAAGGCGGCTACAACATTATCATTATCTTCAGCAACCCAATACTGTCCATGGCTGGAATCAGCGAATACAGCGTTAACCCCTTTAATGATTGTCTCCGGGATAAGGGTCATCTGTTCAGTTTCCCAGGCCATTTTCTGCTGAAAATCAATTATTACTGCTGCGTCTTCGGGTGTTGCTTTACGGATTATCATAATATTGTCTTGTTTTCTTAATTTTTTTACCCCCCAAACCAACCAGGGTGGGGCTATTGTCAGATTCCTTTATTGCTGTGTAACTCTTTGACTATCTGTTTCTCCCGTTGCCAGTTTTCCTTTATGCCCTTTCTCCCCAGGGAGAAGGGGATGGAGGATGAGGTCACTACTTGTACTCATCCCAGCTCTTTATTGCCAGGTCGTCGATGCTCATTCTGCAGAAAGCCAGTATAAAAGCACTCGCAAGACGTGCATTTGTAATGAGAGGAACATTATAATCTACTGCACTTCTTCTTATGGTATAATCGTTATTAAGTTCCTTATCGCTGAGATCTTTTGGAATGTTTACCACAAGATCCACCTCACGAGATTTTATAAGTTCAATAGTATTTGGCGATTTATTCTCATCAGGCCAGTATGCCACATGCGCTTCAACACCTGCATTTTTCAGGAACTGATGGGTTCCTCTGGTTGCATAAAGCTTATGTCCTTTTTCGCGAAGTGCCTTGGCACTGTTGAGGAGTTCAACTTTCGACCTCGCAGGACCAGTTGAAAGCAAAATACTCTTTTTTGGTACCCTGTACCCTACAGAAAACATGGCTTTGAGTATTGCTTCATAGAAACCTTCACCTATGCAGCCGACTTCGCCCGTGGATGACATATCAACACCAAGTACCGGGTCGGCTTTGGCAAGACGGGAAAAGCTGAACTGGGGGGCTTTGACACCTACATAATCGAGTTCGAAAACTGTTTTGCCGGGTTTTTCTGCCGGAACGCCAAGCATCACTTTTGTAGCAAGCTCTATGAGATTGGTTTTGAGAACTTTGGATACAAAAGGCATACTTCGGCTCGCACGCAGGTTACATTCGATAACTTTAATATCATTGTCTTTTGCCAGGAACTGGATATTAAAGGGTCCTGAAATATTCAGTTCCTTAGAAATCTGGCGCGAAATGCGTTTTATTCGCCTTGCTGTTTCAAAATATATTTTCTGAGCAGGGAAGACCATTGTTGCGTCACCTGAGTGAACCCCTGCAAACTCTACATGTTCACTGATAGCATAGGCTAACATTTCACCATCGCGGGCTACTGCATCGATCTCGATCTCCTTTGCATTCTCAATAAACTCAGATACAACAACCGGATATTGTTTTGATACCTGGGCAGCAAGCTTAAGATAATGTGATAATTCATTTTTGTTAGAAACAACATTCATCGCAGCTCCTGATAAAACATAGGATGGTCTGATAAGTACAGGAAAACCTATCCGATCCACAAATTCAAAAATATCATCTATTGTAGTTAGTTCTTTCCATCTGGGCTGGTCAACTTTCAGAATATCTAGCATCGCGGAAAATTTATGCCGGTTTTCTGCCCTGTCGATTGAAACAGGTGAAGTACCGAGCACAGGGACGTTTTCTTTATAAAGCCTCATCGCCAGGTTATTGGGTATCTGACCACCAACTGATACAATAACACCTCGCGGGTTTTCAAGCTCAATTATATCGAGAACCCTTTCAAAAGTCAGTTCATCAAAGTAAAGCCTGTCGCATATATCGTAATCTGTACTGACAGTTTCAGGATTGTAATTTATCATTATCGATCTGAATCCCTCTTTTTTTATAGTGTCAATGGCATTAACTGAACACCAGTCAAATTCAACACTTGAGCCAATCCTGTAAGCCCCTGATCCCAACACAATGACCGACTTTTTGTCGGATTCACATATTATATCATGTTCCGAACCACTATAAGTAAGATAGAGATAATTTGTTATTGCAGGATATTCAGCTGCAAGTGTATCTATTTGTTTGATATAGGGAACGATACCTAATGTTTTCCGGTAATTCCTTACCTTCATAAGGTCGTCGTTGATCTGATCGGGACCAGATTTTAATACATGTCTGGCAATCTGGAAATCGCTGAACCCGTTTATCTTGGAATGCGAGAGGAGATCGACAGGTATTGTTTCCAGAGATTGATATTTACTAAGTTCATCTTTAATGCTTATAATATTCCTGAGCTTGAAAAGAAACCATTTATCAATTTTTGTAAGTTCATGTATTCTTTCAACAGGCATCCCTATTTCAAGAGCTTCAGCAATTGAAAAGATCCGCATATCTGTAGGTTCGGCAAGTTCCTTCTCAATATCCTCAAAGCCAAGATTCCGGTTTCCTGTAAAGCCGTGCATACCCTGACCAATCATTCTCAATCCTTTCTGGATAACCTCTTCAAACGTTCTGCCTATAGCCATAACTTCACCCACACTCTTCATGCTGCTGCCGATCAGATGAGATACACCTTCGAATTTATTAAGGTCCCAACGTGGAATCTTGCATACAATATAATCAAGAGCCGGTTCGAAACAGGCAGTTGTATTTTTAGTAACAGAGTTTTTAAGTTCATGAAGTCCGTAACCCATTCCAAGTTTCGCAGCAATAAAAGCCAATGGATAACCTGTAGCTTTTGAAGCAAGCGCACTTGACCTTGACAAACGCGCATTCACTTCAATGACCCTGTAGTCTTCAGAATCGGGAGCCAGCGCAAACTGAACATTACATTCCCCAACAATTCCAATGTGCCTGATAATTCTGATAGAAAGCTCTCTCAGTTTATGATATTCGCTGTTTGTGAGAGTCTGGGATGGTGCAACCACGATACTTTCACCGGTATGTATTCCAAGTGGATCGAAGTTCTCCATGTTACATACGGTTATACAATTATCATATTTATCCCTTACAACTTCATATTCAACCTCTTTCCATCCTTTAAGAGATTCTTCAACAAGGATCTGGTTTGAATAAGAAAATGCCTTCGATGCAAGTGTTCTAAGTTCATCAGAATTCGAAGCAAAACCACTTCCCTGACCACCTAGAGAGTATGCTGCCCTGATGATAATGGGATATCCGAGCTTACCTGCCGCTTCAACAGCTTCATTTATACCCGACACAGCTATACTGCTTGGTGTTTTAACATCTATCTGGTAGAGTTTCTTAACAAAAAGCTCCCTGTCTTCGGTATCCATAATAGCCGATACAGGTGTTCCGAGAACTCTTACATTATATTTTTCAAAAACACCCGCTTTGTAAAGTTCTGTTCCACAATTGAGAGCTGTCTGACCGCCGAATGACAAAAGGATACCATCGGGACGGTCCCTGGCAATCACCTTTTCAACAAAATACGGAGTGACAGGAAGGAAATAGATCTTATCAGCCAGTTCTTCCGATGTTTGAACTGTTGCAATATTCGGATTTATCAGAATTGTGCTGACATCTTCTTCTTTTAATGCTTTCAGAGCCTGAGAGCCAGAGTAATCAAACTCGCCGGCTTCGCCTATTTTCAAAGCGCCTGACCCCAGGATTATTACCTTCTTTACTACATCTTTCATCATCCCTATTTGAGGTTCAAAAATAATATAATTTTTTAATTAGACTTTGCAAATATGGAAAAATGCATATATTTGCAATATAAATGCATAAATATGCAAAAAACTAAGAGACTTCTGGCAATCGAGAAAATAATTTCTGAAGAAAAAATAACAGTTCAGGAAGAATTGCTCAGAAAACTGAAAGGGAAAGGGATAAGCTGTACACAGGCTACGTTATCCCGAAATTTAAGGCAGCTGGGAGTTGGACGGGTATCAGATGGTGCGGGTGGATACAGGTATTCTTTATCTGAAAACATCAGAAGTTCAGAAAAATCGTCACTTAAACTGAATATTGTACCCGTTATATGGGATATAGTTGAAGCAAAAGGACTTATGGTAATTAAAACTATTCCGGGAAATGCAAGCAACACTGCATTTTTTATTGATGGAGCCGAAAGATATGAAATAGCCGGTACAATCGCCGGTGATGATACAATTCTGGTTATACCCAGAAACGGAGTAACTATCCAGCAGGTGCATACCTGTCTTGAAATTATTCTTCCGGGAATACACAAGCAAATAAAGAAAAAATGATTCTGGTAAGCATAAATGTTTATTCTGTCTGATACCCCCTTTCTTATTTCACCCAATAAAGGGGAAAAGATCTGATTTAACTCCTTCCCTCGTGGGGGAAGGTTGGGAAGGGGGTAAAAAACGAATACTTAAGGAAAATTCAAATTAAGATTATTTTAAATAACTCAAATAATAGACTCATGAAAGAAAAAGTTATTCTCGCGTATAGCGGCGGTTTGGATACTTCAGTAATACTTAAATGGTTAATTGAAAAGAATTATGAAGTCATTGCTTTTGTTGCTGATGTTGGTCAGGCTGACGATTTTGAAGAGTGCAGGAAAAAAGCATTGTTACTTGGAGCATCAAAAGTTATTATAGCTGATCTGAAGAGGGAATTTATTGATGGCTATGTTCTTAAAGCCATAATGGCAAATGCAATTTATGAAGACAGGTACCTTCTTGGCACAGCTCTTGCAAGGCCTCTTATAGCAAAGAAACAAATAGAAGTTGCAAAGGCTGAAGGAGCCAATGCGGTTGCGCATGGTGCAACAGGTAAAGGCAATGACCAGGTACGGTTTGAATTATGTTATTATGCGCTTATGCCTGGTGTTAAAGTTATTTCGCCATGGAAAGATAAAGAATTCCTGGCAACATTTAAAGGAAGGACAGATCTTCTTAAATATGCTTCTGAAAAAAAGATCCCTGTGAAGGCGAGTATAGATAAACCTTATAGTGAGGATGACAATCTGATGCATATCAGTCATGAAGCCGGAATACTTGAGGACCCGATGTATACACTTCATAAGAGCATGCTGGAAAAGATGGTCATGCCACAGGATGCTCCTGATAAAGAAACACGTATAGTTATTCATTTCAAGAATGGGATACCGGTGAAACTCGTTAACAAAGAGGATGGAACCGTGAAAGAAGATTCGTATGATATGTATGTTTATCTGAATGATATTGCAGGTAAAAACGGCATCGGTCTCCTCGATATGGTGGAAAACAGGTTCGTAGGGATAAAATCGAGAGGTGTGTATGAGACTCCTGCTGCCACAGTTTTACATATAGCTCACAAAGATATTGAGGGAATAGCTATGGACAGAGAGGTGATGAGGCTCGTAAACATGCTTACTCCAAAATTTGCGGAGATCATTTATAATGGTTTCTGGTTCAGTCCTGAAATGGATTTTCTTATGGCCGCAATTGAAAAGAGTCAGGAACTTATTGATGGCAGCGTTCATCTCTGCCTTTATAAAGGGAATGTACTTATTGAAGGTCGTGAATCACCATCTTCACTCTATAATAAAAAGCTTTCTAGTATGGATATTGAAGGAGGATTCGATCAGACTGACAGCAAGGGGTTCATAAGGATCAACGCAATCAGATTAATGGCCCATAGGGCTATTATTGAAGCCAGTCAGAAAAAGTGATCTAAATTTGTTATCTTAGGAGTTCACCACCTCCCCCCTCTGTTGCCGTCGGGGTACGGGGTGGTTAGGAATTTAATTGGCAAATTAATTGAATTAATAATTGAAACCATGAAACTCTGGGAAAAAGGGATTAACCCCGAACCTGCAATCATCGAGTTTACAGCAGGTAAAGACAGAAAAACCGATCTGGCTCTCACAAAATGGGATATAATTGGTTCAATGGCCCATGTTATAATGCTCGAAAATGTTGGATTGGTTTCAGAGGATGAAAAAAATGGCTTATTAAAAGCCCTTCATTCTTTATTTGTATGGGATGAGGAAGGGAGCCTGCTGATTGAAAAAGATGTTGAGGACATACATTCACAGATTGAAAAGGAGATGTCCTCAATACTTGGCACAACCGGGAAAAAAATTCATACCGGACGGTCAAGAAACGACCAGGTACTGGTTGACATACGTCTCTATACCCGGGAAGAGATTGATAAGCTTTCTGTACTGATCCGAAGTCTTTTTAGCAGGTTACAGTCGTTAAGCGAGCAATATAAAGAGGTACTGGTGCCAGGTTATACCCATATGCAGCCCGCCATGGTATCGTCGTTTGGTTTGTGGTTTGGTGCATATGCAGAATGCCTGGCGGATGATGTTCTTCTTTTGTCAGGTGCCAGGGCTCTGAATAACCAGAACCCGCTTGGTACTGCTGCCGGATATGGAACCACCTTGCCAATAAACAGGAAATTGACCTCTGATCTCCTTGAATTTGATGATCTTCTCTATAATTCAGCCTATGCAAGCCTTAGCAGGGGCAAAATTGAAATGGGTATTGCCTCAGCGCTGGCCTCTGTGGCACAAACCCTTTCCAGGTTTTCAATGGATATATGTCTTTACATGACATCTGAATTCAGATTCATTGATTTTCCGGATGAATATATTACGGGTTCCAGCATAATGCCGCAGAAAAGAAACCCCGATGTTTTCGAACTCATAAGAGCCAGATCAAATGTCCTTCAAACCCTTCCGAACCAGATTGCTATCCTGACAACCAATCTGCCATCAGGATACAACAGAGATCTTCAGCTTCTTAAACAGCTGATATTCGATGCGTTCGGAGAGTTGAGGGAGTGTATTGAAATAATGCTTTTAATGCTTAATAACATTAAAATAAAGAAGAATATAACGGATAATCCCTTATATAATACAATTTTCAGCACTGAAGAGGTAAACAGGCTGGTAAAACAGGGCATCCCGTTCAGGGATGCATATAAAGCAGTATCTGATATGGTAAAAAATTCCACATTCTCAAAAACTTCATTATCGGATTATGTTCATGAAGGAAGTATAGGTAATCTCTGTAACAAAGAGATAGCCGAAATATTTGAGAAAAGGATGAAAAGTTTTAAAAACAGAACTGCAGCTGAACTTGCTGATAAAATGATGCATCATGTTACGAATGGGAATAATTCTTTAGTGTGACAAGATAGGGGAAATGTCATGGCATGCCCTTATCCGATTGATTTTTCAATATTCTCTATAAACACATCAAACAGGTAATCAGTATCTGTTGGCCCGCCTGATGCTTCAGGGTGGAACTGGGTTGAGAAGAAGGGTTTGTTTTTGTGTTTCATCCCCTCATTCGTCTGATCATTAATATTGATGAAAAGTGGTTCCCAGTCAGACCCAAGTGTTTCGTTATCAACAGCAAATCCGTGGTTTTGGGATGTAATGTAAGCTTTATCCGTACCAACCTGAAGTACAGGCTGATTATGACTTCTGTGACCATATTTCAGTTTATATGTATCAGCCCCTGAAGCAAGTGCCATTAACTGGTTACCCAGACAAATACCAAAAACAGGTTTCTCACCTTCAAAGGATTTTTTAATATTACGGATTGTTACTCCGCACATTTTAGGATCACCCGGACCATTCGAAAGAAATAGCCCGTCAAAATCTTCCTGTTGAAAGTTATAATCCCATGGTACCCTTATAATTGTGGTATCTCTTTTCAAGAGGTTTCTGATGATGTTATACTTAACTCCACAATCAACGAGCAGTATCTTATATTTTCCCGACCCGTAGACTTTCTTTTCATGAGTGCTGACTTGAGCAACAAGATTTACTTTATTCGGGTCATAAAATCCGGTTTCTGTTCCTTCGGGTTCAACCTTGCCCAGCATTGCTCCTTTCTCACGGATTCTTTTTGTAAGAGCTCTTGTATCTATTCCATAAATTCCCGGAACATTATTCCTCTTCAGCCACTCATCTAAGCTTTCAGTTGCGTTCCAGTGGCTGTATTCAAATGAATAATCAGAAACAATCAGCCCTGAAATATGGACGGATGAGGACTCATAAAAACGGTACAGATCATTTTCTTCACTTATTCCGGGAGCTCCATAATTGCCAACAAGTGGATAAGTAAGACATAATATCTGTCCACGGTATGAAGGATCGGTTAAGCTCTCGGGATAACCGGTCATGGCAGTATTGAAAACCACTTCACCTGCTGCAGGAGCGCACGATCCGAAGGATCTCCCTTCATAAATTGTTCCATCCTCCAAAGTTAGTCTTACCTTAACGCTGTTTTTCATTCAATATCAAGTATTTCTGTTCATCTGAGTGTTGAAACAGCTTTTTCAATCTGTTCCATTGCTTTCATTACTGTCTGGTGTGTTGTGCCAAGATTCATTCTCATAAATCCTTCTCCGCCAGGTCCAAAAGTCGACCCTTCATTCATTCCAACTCCGGCTTTGCTTACAAAAAAATTCTGGAGTTCTTTTCCTGTCATTGCAAACTTCCGGCAATCCAACCAGATCATATAAGTCGCTTCGGGTTGAACAGGAATTATTTCGGGGATCATTGCCCTGCAATAATTCTTCACAAATTCAATATTATGATCAACGTAATCAAGCAATGCATCGAGCCATTTATGCCCGTTAGTATACGCAGCTATTGAAGCTGTAGTCCCGAAGATATTACCACTTCCTACATGAAGATTATCAACAATCTTGTTAAAAGACTTCCTTAAAACCGGGTTTGAAATAATCACTGATGAAGTCGAGAGTCCAGCCAGGTTAAATGTTTTGCTTGGAGCTATTAATGTAACTGTATTTTCCGCAATTTTTTCAGAAAGTGATGCAAGAGGAGTGTGGGTGAACCCGGGAAGAACAAGATCGCAATGTATCTCATCTGATATGATCAAAATATTGTTTTTCAGGCAAATATCAGCCAGATTGTTAAGTTCCTCGGGTGTCCATACCCTTCCAACAGGATTATGCGGGTTGGATATAATTATCATTTTTGTTTTACTGTCAATTCCTGCAATGAGTGAATCATAATCCATAACCCATCTCTCTTCAGATTCCATTAATCTGTTATAGATCAGATTACGGCCATGAGATTCAGCAGCTGAAAAGAAGGGAAAATAAACAGGTGGCTGAACAATAATACTATCGCCGGGCTGGGTGAAAGCAAGGGTACAAAAATTCAGGGCCGGAACTACACCCGGGCTAAAGCAGATCCATTCTTTGTCAACTGTCCAGTTATGTCTGCTTTTGATCCAGTTGATCATAGACAAAAAGTATTCTGCAGGTCGAAAAGAGTAGCCATAAATCTCATGTTCAAGACGTTTCTGAAGAGACTCTACAACAAAATCAGGGGTATTATAATCCATATCTGCTACCCACATTGGTATAACATCTTTTACACCAAATATTTCTTCACGGCGGTCATACTTAATGCAGTCAGTGCCCTCTCTTCCGGCAGGTTCATCGAAATTCCACATCCTAAAAATGGTCTGGTTTCAGGGGTTTAAAGATAGATAAAAAATGGAAACGTCAGAATGATTATCTATTAGTAGTCTGATTAGTGCATAATGTGCAAAAGTTTGGAGTGTCTAAAGTTCGGAGTGCCTAAAGTTGATATATAAAGAATGGAATATCAAGTGCTAATCAGTATATCCCAAAACTTAAAGTTCACTGTAAAAGAATCATTCATTGTATAAAATTTTACTTTTTTCATAAGAATTTTAGACAATTTAAGCACTCCGACCTCTGGAGACTTATTAGTTTCAATATTATTTATTACTTTTATGGACGTTTTAGAATGAGTTTTTAAAATTTTAAATTTTGTCAAAATGAAAAAGATTTTTGCAGGTTTTATACTTCCATTGCTGATAATAGGTTTCACATGTCTTAGTTCATGCAAAGACAGAGCAGCTTCTAAACAACAGAAAAAAGCTGAAAAAGTAGAAAAAAAAGAAATTGAAGGCCAGATTGAGACTAATGTATATCCTTTGCCTACATCGGCTCAGGTTATTAAAATGCTTAGAGAGCTTGAGGTAGGTTATATAATCGGAATAACAAATCCGGTTGAAAACACTAAAAAGTATTTCAGCAGTCAGTCAAGGGCAATAAACCTTGGCGGTTTTGGAGCCGATCTGAGTTATGCAACACTTTATAATCAACAGCAGGAAGTCTTCAATTATCTGGATGCTATAAGGTCTCTAACCAATGAACTCAACATGTCAAAAGTTTATAATGAAGATTTATATACTAAGATAAAACAGAATTTTGATAACAGGGATGAATTGGTTAAAATACTGACAAGTGAATTTAATGACTCATATGCATATCTGTATGATAACGATGAGCAACCATTGGCCCTTCTTGTTGTTGGTGGAGCATGGGTTGAAGGCATGTATCTTACAACACACGTATCTGAGGCAGCATACCAGGTTGCAGGCATCTCAGGAGTATTGCTTGAGCAGAAAAAATCATTTGATACTTACATGGAAATAACTAAACCTTATCTCTCTGATACAAGTGTCGCTGATTTTGTGAAGTTACTTGATCCTGTTAAGAAAGTATATGAAGGATTAGGCACAAGTCTTACAGAACAGAATATTAANNTCTTTGGCCGCAAAGAATCTTACTTTGCGGTCTTTTTTTTACTTAGTGTTCTTATGAGGGAATCGGTATTACTAGCCTTAATTCATATTTTTGCCATCGTTTCGACCATTAACCCTGCCGGAATATCATCAAGGGGCAAAAAGATTCTGCGCAGTTACCTGAGAAGATATCTTAACCGGGAGCTTGAAGAAGAATACTATGCACTCTTCGAAAATAATCTTGAGTTCTATTCAAATGAACTTAAAAGTGTTGATAAAGCGGAACTGGCAGATGATGAATCTCTTATCTCATTTCAGATAACAAATATCTGTCGACAAATAAAAAAAGGGTTGTTTCTTGAAGAGAGGATGATCGTTTTTCTCCAATTGATTGAATTTGCATTTGAAGATGGAATGATCTCAGAACAGGAGAAGACTATTATAGATATCGTCTCAAGAACTTTCAATATTTCAAAAAAGGAATATGAAAATGCAACTGCCTTTATGATTGGCAGATCTTATGATAATATATCACCCGAATGTATTCTCATAATTGAAAGCGATAATCCTGAATTTTCCGGTTCAGGCATTTACAAAAACTACGACAAGTGGCGTCATATGAGGTTAAAAGGGTTCAAAGGCCATCTTGTTGTTATGCATCTTGAAAGCACCGGCACACTGATTTTCACATACGATGGTTCCCTCGTTCTATATTTTAAAGGAAGGGATATTATTGCCTGCAGACCCTATCTGCTCGACCGTGGTGTGAATATAAAAGGCCAGGGTATAGATCCGATTTACTATTCTAAAATTTTTAAAAAATTTGTTTCCAGGAAATTTCCTGAAAAGATATTCTTCGAAGGCCATGATATTGAATTTTTGTTTAAGAACTCCGATAACGGACTTCAGAAAATGAATTTCAGGGTCGAATCAGGTAACATGATTGGCATAATGGGTGGCAGCGGTGTCGGGAAGACGACAATGCTTAATCTGCTGCATGGTAAGATAAAACCCACTTCAGGTAACATATACATTAACGGGTATGATATAAATGAAGATTCAGAAGAACTTAAAGGATTGATAGGATTTGTTCCTCAGGATGATATGCTTATTGAAGAACTTACAGTATATCAGAATCTCTATTTTAATGCGAGGTTGTGCTTTGGTGATTATAATGAAGAACAATTAAAAAATACTGTTCAGAAAGTCCTTCAGGATCTTGACCTATATGAAATCAAGGACCTGCAGGTTGGAGATATGATGAATAAGAAGGTTAGCGGGGGCCAGCGTAAGAGACTTAACATTGGTCTCGAACTTATGCGCGAACCTGTGGTACTGTTTATTGACGAACCTACATCTGGTTTATCCTCCTTTGATTCTGAGAAAGTAATGAGCCTCCTGAGAAATCAGTCGTTAAGCGGGAAACTGGTTTTTGCTATCATACATCAACCCTCCTCCGATATTATTAAAATGTTTGACAGGTTGTGGCTGCTTGATAAAGGTGGTTATATGATTTATGACGGAGATCCTGTTGAGGCCCTCGTATATTTCAAAACCGAAACATCGCAGGCAAATGCCGCTGAAAGTGAATGTCCTAATTGTGGAAATGTTGAGACCGATAACATTCTTCATATTGTTGAGGTTAAGGTTATTGATAGTTCGGGTCATCCGGGTAAAGAGAGGCAGATCAGCCCAAAAGAGTGGTATGAAAAGTATAAGAAGAAGATGATGCCTGTCCTTGGGGAAAAGCCTACTAAATCAGTCATTCCTCCAAGCAACTTCAGAGTCCCTAAAAAGACAGAACAGATCCGGACATTCATAAGGAGAAATATTACAAGGAAACTCGCTGATCGTCAATATATGACAATAAACCTTATTGAAGCTCCATTATTGGCCTTCATTCTCGGTTATATTTCAAAATTCAGCGAAAACGGGGTATACAGCTTCGCAACTAACAAGAATTATCCAGTATTCCTCTTTATGGCTGTCATAGTTGCATTGTTTATGGGTCTGACGGTAAGCGCTGAGGAGATCTTCCGCGACAGAAAAATTCTTGAAAGGGAGAAGTTCCTGGATCTGAGCAGATTAAGCTACCTCATTTCTAAGATCAACTTCCTGTTTACTTTATCAGCAATACAATCACTATCATTTATGCTTGTTGGTAATCTAATACTCGATGTGAAAGGAATGCTTTTCCAGCAATGGATCATACTTTTCTCAACTGCATGTTTTGGCAACCTTTTAGGATTAAATATATCTGCAGGAATGCGAACGGCAGTCAGCATTTATATACTCATTCCGCTTATCCTTGTACCACAACTTCTGCTTGGTGGCGCCATGATTAAATTCGATGACCTGCATGAATCAATCAGTAAAAAAATTTATGTCCCCCTGATGGGCGATTTAATGGTGACGCGATGGGCATACGAAGCATTGTGTGTTGAACAGTTCAAAACCAATGGATTTGAAAAACCCTTTTTCAAATACGATATGGCAATAAGTCAGAACGACTGGTACGCATCTTTTCTGGTCCCAGCTTTGAAAGTCAAAATAGATAATTGTCTTTCAGCAGGGCAAAAGCCTGATTATAAGGCAGATACTTATGTGAATCTTAAAAAACTTAATTTTCACATTAATTATCTTTCATCTGTTACAGGAATTGTGCCGGGGAATTGGATCAATAATTTGAATTATCAGGAATTTAATGAATCGGTCGCAATAGATGCTAAGACATTACTCGACAGTTTAAAGACCTCATTCAGAATACGAAGCAGGTTAATCTCATATAAACGCGACTCTTTGTACAAACAGATTACGAGCAGAATGGGAGAAGATCAGTTCATTAAAATGAGGGCCGAGAATTATAATGAAAACATCGCAAACATTGTACTTAACAGGCTGGCTACTAATAAAATATATGATGCAGATGATAGGCTCATTCAAAAAGCAGATCCGATCTTTATGGCTCCGGGATCAAAATTCGGACGCGCTCATTTTTTCGCTCCATATAAACAATTAGGAAATCTGAAAATCGAAACGCTGATATTTAATATGATTGCTGTCTGGTTCATGATCTTTTGCCTGTTTGTGACGTTGTATTACAATGTCCTTAAACGTTTTATCAGATTTTTGGAATCACTTAATTTACCAATACTTAGAAAGTTCGGAAGGGAACTGCTCCAGGTTTAAAAGCACAGACCACAGAAGACAGAGCACAGAGCGAAAACTAATTATCATAAGATCCTGAGCCCTGACCCCCTGATCCATTAAATAGCAGGCATGAATTAGAATAATCAAATAAATATGGACCATAGGGGCAGAGTTTATCCAAAAAAAAACCTGGGGCAACACTTTTTGAAAGATACAATTATTGCCCGCAAAATTGCTGATTCACTTACAGGAGCAGGATACGATACTGTACTTGAAATAGGTCCGGGTATGGGTATACTCACGGGTTACCTGCTGGAAAGAAGATTTAATGATTTCCGTGTTATTGAAATTGACAATGAATCTGTTCATTATATAAAGGAACACTTTCCTGAACTGACTAATGTTATAACGGGTGATTTCCTTTCCATGGATATTGATAAATATTTCACTGAAAAAATTGCAATAATCGGAAATTTTCCATACAACATTTCAACACAGATATTTTTTAAGGTTCTGAAACACAGGGATAAGGTTGTTGAGATATCAGGAATGTTGCAGAAGGAAGTTGCTGAGAGAATTTGCGCGGGACCTGGTTCTAAAACCTATGGAATCCTGAGCGTTCTGCTCCAGGCTTTTTATAAAACTGAGTATCTTTTTACGGTCCCGGAGAATGTTTTTTCTCCTCCGCCGAAGGTAAAATCGGGAGTAATCAGGTTAATACGGAACAATGTTAAAGACCTCGATTGTGACGAGGTATTATTTTTCAGGGTGGTAAAAGCCTGCTTTAACCAGCGCAGGAAAATATTAAGAAACTCGGTAAGAGCTGCATTCGATCTGATGCGGGATGATTACCAGGAATTCGGATTACGACCTGAGCAACTTTCTGTTGATCAGTTTGTTCGGCTAACCCGATGGATAGATGAAAACAGGATAAAATCAGAATGAGAAGCCTATTGCCTCAACAGGATTCATTTTAGCGGCAGTGTTTGCAGGAGCATATCCGGCCACGACACCTATTATACCTGAAATAAATACTGCCAGAAACATATTTGATAATGTCAGATATATATTCAGGTCATAGAGGTAATTTATAATAAGCGTGCCTATAAATATCATTAAAACTCCAAGAAGTCCTCCGATTATGGAAAGTAGCATAGATTCTACCAGAAATTGTTGAAGAATAAAAAATTTCTTCGCTCCAAGGGCTTTTTGAATTCCAATTATATTTGTTCTTTCCCTGACGGAAACAAACATTATATTGGCTATTCCGAATCCACCGACAAGAATTGCAAATCCCCCTATTACCCATCCTCCAATATTAATTCCGGCAAAAACACCGCTAAAACTCTGAGAAATCACACTTGCCTGATTCAATGAAAAATTATCGATTTCATTAGGTTGAAGTCTTCTTGAAGCTCTTAAGATCATTGTTGCCTCATCACTTAGTTCCTGTAAAGGGACTCCCTCTTTAGCCTTGACCATTAATGTAGAATTGAGGAAATTATTTTTCATATTTATAAAGGTCTTGCCAAAGTTGATAGGAACTACAGTCTCTTCATCCATTCCTGTATCTCCGATCCCGCCTGTACCTTCCTTTTTAAATACCCCAATAACACTTGTTCTCTTCCCTGAAATGGTTATCTGCTTGCCAATTGGATCAGCTTTATCAAATAATTTTTGAGCGATTACAGCACCAATAAGCGTGACATTTTTACCGGACAGTAATTCCTCAGGTGAGAAATATCGGCCTTTTTCTATTTCAAATGATCTGATATGATCAAAGTCCGTAGTAACCGCCCAGACATTAGAGTCACTTGCAAGATTTTTTCTGTATTTTATCTGTTCAGGCTGATTTATTGTAAGACAGGCGGCAGCAGTTTTTGTAGATTTGTTAAGGACAGCCTGATAATCATCATTAGAAACTACTGGATATTTAATTATATCCCACCAGTTAAGATGCGTGTTTAGTCCCCATGGCCATTTGTTAATATAAAGTACATTATCTCCCATAGATGAAATGGAATCATGTATTGATTTTTCCATCCAATCGAGTACAGTGAATACGGAAATAATCGAAAAAATCCCGATCGTAATGCCAAAAAGTGAAAGGAATGTCCTTAACTTATTAACAATAACTGAATTAAAGGCAAAAATAAAACCCTCTTTTAAAAGTCTGAAAAACATTTTACTTTTTTTAGATAGTATAAATGAGGATCAAAGATACGAAAATCATTTAACGCTAATAATCATATATTATAATGTATGAGGATATTAAAAAAATATCTATTTTTAGACGCCAGAATAGGGATATCCAACGACGGTCGTAATTATCATATAATGAGTGACAAACTAATTCAAAGTGCTCTGATTTCAGTTTTTTATAAAGAAGGATTGGCGGATATAGTGAAAATTCTTTATAAATTCGGTGTTAAGATATATTCGACAGGAGGTACTTTTAGTTTTATTAATGATCTTAATATACCTGCTGAAAAAGTCGAGGATCTCACATCATATCCATCTATTCTTGGCGGAAGAGTTAAAACACTTCACCCTTCTGTTTTTGGCGGTATCCTGGCCAGAAGAGAAAACCCCGGAGACCTTGAACAGCTTTCAAAATTTAAGATTCCGGAACTAGACCTGGTAATAGTTGACTTGTATCCGTTCGAAGAGACAGTGAATTCGGTTAATGAAGAGGGTGAGATCATTGAGAAGATAGATATTGGCGGTATATCATTGATCAGGGCTGCTGCCAAAAACTATAATGATGTTCTTGTTGTTTCAGGAAGAGAACAGTATGCAGATGTTCTTACATTATTAGAAAAAAAGCAGGGACATACATCAATTACCGACAGACGATTATATGCTGCGAAAGCATTTCAGACATCTTCACACTACGACACTGCCATATTCAATTATTTTAATAAAGAAGCCTCGCTCCCTGCATTCAGGGAAAGCATAAATATATCATACCCTTTACGTTATGGAGAAAATCCACATCAGAAAGGGATATTTTATGGTGACACTGATCTGATTTTCGGGAAACTTCACGGGAAAGAAATATCATACAATAACCTTCTTGACCTTGATGCCGCACTGAATCTTATTGATGAATTCAGTATTCCTACTTATGCGATCATAAAACATAATAATGCATGTGGTGTTGCTTCAAGGGAAAATCACTTTGATGCCTGGAAGGATGCCCTTGCCTGTGATCCTGTATCCGCATATGGAGGTATAATCGTTACAAATACTTCAGTGGATGAGGCAACAGCTGCAGAGATTGATAAAATATTCTTTGAAATAATTATTGCTCCGGAGTTCACAGACATTGCCCTGGAAATCCTTAAACAAAAAAAGAACAGAATAATTCTTCTCAGAAATGTCTCTGGTAGAAGCAATTATGGATTCAGGTCACTTTTAAACGGAGTACTATGGCAGGAAAGAGATAATAGTACAGAAACAGCCCTTCAGATGAAACCGGTTACAACCAGAACTCCTCAACCGGAAGAATTTGAAGATCTGGTTTTTGCCAATATAATTGTTAAGCACAGTAAATCGAATGCTATTGTAATTGCTAAGAACAGGCAGCTGTGTGCCAGCGGCATAGGGCAAACGTCCAGAGTGGATGCGTTGAAGCAGGCAATTGAAAAAGCACGGTCATTCGGATTCGATCTTACCGGATCGGTTCTGGCCTCCGATGCTTTTTTCCCATTCGCCGACAGTGTTGAGATAGCACATAAAGCCGGGATTACTGCTATAGTTCAGCCCGGGGGATCTGTCAGAGATCAGGAATCTATTGATTACTGTTCTTCAAATGGAATTGCAATGGTATTTACAGGGATCAGGCATTTTAAACATTAAATATTAAATTAATCAGCTCATATAATGGGACTATTTTCATTTTTAACACAGGAGATTGCAATCGATCTCGGAACTGCAAACACAATCATTATTCACAATGATAAAGTTGTTGTCGATGAACCATCTATTGTGGCAATAGATAAAAATACAGGTAAGCTGATTGCAATAGGTGAGAAAGCGAGACAGATGCATGGCAAGACACATGAAAACATTAAGACTATCAGGCCTTTACGTGATGGTGTAATCGCTGACTTTAATGCAGCAGAGCTGATGATAAGGGGAATGATCAAAATGATTGACAAGGGACCTCGTCTTTTTGCCCCGTCACTTAAAATGGTCGTTTGTATACCTTCAGGCAGCACCGAGGTGGAAATACGTGCTGTGCGTGACTCATCAGAACATGCCGGCGGACGTGATGTTTATATGATTTACGAACCGATGGCTGCAGCAATCGGGATTGGCCTTGATGTTGAAGCTCCGGAAGGTTGCATGGTGGTTGATATCGGTGGCGGCACAACTGAAATAGCTGTTATCGCTCTGGGAGGTATTGTTTGCAATAAATCAATAAGAATCGCAGGAGATGGATTTACAGCTGATATTCAGGCATATATGCGTCATCAGCATAATATTAAAATTGGTGAACGCACTGCAGAAGACATTAAGATAGGAGTGGGAGCCGCTCTTCCCGATATAGATAATCCTCCGCCTGATTATGTTGTGAGAGGACCAAATATTATGACAGCACTACCTATTGAAATACCAGTTTCTTATCAGGAAATAGCCTATTGTCTGGATAAATCCTTATCAAAAGTAGAGGCAGCTCTATTAAACGTTCTCGAGCAGACACCTCCTGAACTTTATGCCGATATAGTAAACAAAGGAATCTATCTGGCTGGTGGCGGAGCTTTACTGAGAGGTCTGGACAGAAGATTGACCGACAAGATCAATATCCCTTTCAATGTTGTTGAAGATCCCTTGCATGCGGTTGCACGTGGTACAGGTGTTGCCCTTAAAAATGTCGATAAGTTTCCGTTCCTGATGAGATAAAGTAACAGTGTGAATGAGGAATCTGCTGAATTTTCTGGCCAGATACAGTAACCTGATCATCTTTCTGATTCTTGAAGGAATAGCTTTTTATTTGCTTTCAACAGGGAATAGTTATCATAACTCCCGGCTTGTGAATGGTGTCAGGGGAATAACACGCGGAATTGAGGAGAAGATAAATCATACAAGATCATACCTGAGTCTCCGCTTTATTAATGAAACCCTTGCTGCAGAAAATGTTACTCTAAGGAACACTATTGCAAAACTGGCCAGAAGAGAGAATTCGCTTTTTTTTTCTGTAAATGATTCTGTAAATAAACAGCAATATCTTCACACCTCAGCTGAAGTAATTGAAAACTCAATAAACCGTCAGAAGAATTTTTTTACGATTAATAAAGGAGAAAGCCAGGGTATAAAAGTTGATATGGCAGTTATTTCTGAAAATAGCGTCGCAGGAGTAATTGTTGGCTGTTCCAAAAATTATTCGGTCGTGATGTCGCTGCTGAATTTCAATTTTAAATTAAGTGCCAGGATTAAATCAAATGGTTATTTCGGTTCACTGAGCTGGGATGGCAGGGATTACCGGTACGCTGTTTTAAGTGAGATACCCCAGCATGTTCTGGTAAATGTTGGAGATACAATTGAGACAACCGGCTATTCGGCAATATTTCCTGAAGGTGCAATGGTTGGTACTGTTAGTGATTACGAAAAATTTGGTGGCGACTTCTATAAAATTACTGTTTTAGTGGCAACTGATTTTAAAAAATTGCACTTTGTTGATGTTATTGGCAATATGAAGAAAACGGAACAACTTGAACTTGAAAAATTATTTCAATGATTAATTCAATCTTAAGGTTTGGTCTGATTTTTATTTTGCTTATACTGCTTCAGGTTTTGCTTTTTAACAATATCCAGTTCAGCGGATATGTTAATCCGTACGTTTATATATTGTTTATTCTTCTTTTACCGATTGAATTGCCTTCATGGTTACTACTTTTGCTATCTTTTGCAACCGGACTGATAATAGATTTTTTTACAGGTTCCCCCGGAATGCATACTTCAGCAACAGTCCTTGCAGGATTCGTTCGTCCTTATGTTCTGAGAATTGTATCACCGAAAGATGGATATGAATCAGGGTCGGATCCCTCAATGCTGATATACGGTTTCAGATGGTTTTTCTCTTATGCTTTACTAATGGTACTTGTTCATCATACAGCTCTTTTTTACCTTGAGGTCTTCCGGTTTACAGATTTCTTCAGAACAATGCTGAGAGTATTATTAAGTACATTGTTTTCCATGACTTTTATTCTTCTGATTGAATTTTACAGGAGGGGGAAGTAATTTAATTTGAAATATGAAAGATCCTTTCATTAACAGGAAATATGTTATTATGGCACTTATAGTGCTTGCAACACTTGGCTTGTTAGTGAGGTTGTTTATTATTCAGGTTGTTAAAAGTTCATACAGACTCTCGGCAGATAATAACGTTTTAAGATATATTACACAGTATCCTGCCCGAGGGCTTATATATGACAGAAATGGGAAACTGATAGTCTTTAATCAGGCTGCATATGATCTTATGGTTGTACCTACCCAGGTATCAAATATCGACACAACAGGGTTTTGCGACCTGCTTGGAATTTCAACTGATCTGTTCAGAAAACAGCTGCGAATTGCTATTAACTATTCCAGACGTGCACCTTCAGTATTCCTGAAACAGGTTTCGAATGAAACATATGCAAAGTTTCAGGAAAAAATGTTTTTGTATCCGGGCTTCTATGTACAGCCACGTACACTTCGAAAATATTCAAAACCTGTTGCTGCCCATATTCTTGGATACGTAAGCGAGGTTGATGACGGAGTAATCAAAAAAAATCCTTATTACAAACCTGGTGATTACATTGGGAAGAGCGGAATCGAAGAATCTTATGAAAAGGATTTAAGGGGCAGACGCGGAGTTAAAATTTTTCTGGTCGATGTCTTCAGCCGGATAAAAGGCTCATATGAAAAGGGAAAGTTGGATACTCTGGCGGTACAGGGCTCCAATATCGTTTCCGGAATCGATCTTGATCTTCAGGAGTATGGAGAGCTTCTGATGAAAAACAAAAGAGGAAGTGTTGTTGCAATAGAACCCAAATCGGGAGAAGTACTCGCACTTATTTCATCTCCTGATTACGATCCTGCTTTGCTCGTAGGAAGAGTCAGGTCGGAAAACTTCGCAAAACTTCTGGGTGATTCAATTTTACAGCCTTTATTTAACAGGGCATTAATGGCATCATATCCGCCCGGATCAACTTTCAAACCTATAAATGGACTAATTGGCCTTCAGGAAGGGGTAATCACTCCGCAAACACTTTTTGAGTGCCATAGAGGATATCTTTTCGTTGCATGCCATGCTCATCCATCCCCTCTTAGTATTGTCGGAGCAATCGGGAATTCATGTAATGCCTATTTTTGTCAGACCTACAGAAGAGTTCTTGAAAATCCTGCTTATAATACTATCGCTGATGCTTACGTTAAATGGAAAAGCTATCTGAATGAGTTCGGTTTTGGCAGCAAACTGGGAACCGATTTTGTAAATGAACTCTCAGGGTTTATTCCATCTACGGAATATTTTGATAAATATTATGGTAAGAACAGGTGGAAAGCCCTGACTGTCATTTCAATGGCAATCGGACAAGGTGAAGTCGGCGCAACTCCTCTTCAGATGGCAAATATGACAGCTGCCATAGCAAACCGTGGTTATTTTTACACTCCTCATATTGTAAAATCAGTTGGCGCCGGCCATACCATTGACGAACGTTTCACAACGAAACATCAGATAGATATTGATACCGCAAATTTTGAACAAATTGTACTTGGAATGGAACAAGCAGTTACAAGCGGTACAGCAGCAGGTGTTAAATTGAAAGATATCATCATATGCGGAAAAACCGGGACAGCGCAAAATCCTCATGGTGCCAACCATTCTGTTTTTATTGCATTTGCGCCTAAGGATAATCCTAAAATTGCAATTGCTGTTTTTGTTGAAAATGCCGGTTTCGGTGCAACCTATGCAGCTCCTGTGGCAAGTCTTATGATAGAAAAATATATAAAAGGAGAGATATCCAATAAAGCTCTGGAAAAGAGAATACTTGAACTAAATCTTGAGGGGAAAATCAGTGAAGCGGAGCGTTAATATCTGGAATGGGATCGACAAGATTTCAATAGTCCTGTTTTTGCTTCTGGTTGCACTGGGATGGATCAATATATATGCTGCAGTTTTTAACGAAGATCATCCAGGATTGCTGGACTTTTCACAACGGTATGGAAAGCAGTTTATCTGGATAATTGCATCGCTCATACTTGCTGTTTTTATAGTAATTATCGATAACCGGTTCTATTTCTTTTTCTCCTGGTTTATTTATGGTACATGTATGTTGCTTCTGGTTCTTGTTGTTATTTTTGGGAAGGAAATAAACGGTGCAAGATCATGGTTTGAGTTTGGAGGAATCAGTCTTCAACCGTCGGAATTAGCAAAGTTTGGAACAGCCCTGGCCCTTGCAAGTTATTTAAATACCAGGAGACAGGATCTGACACGATTATCAGCTATGATTCCCGCATCGGCAATAATTCTTTTCCCGGCATTTCTTATTATGCTTCAGCCTGATACAGGGTCAGCAATTGTTTATTTTTCTTTATTTATAGTACTCTTCAGAGAAGGAATGAGCCCATATATATTTGTATCGGGGTTATTAATGATAGTTCTGTTTTTTCTTACCCTTCTTACGAACATTCTTTATCTTACAATTGCATCGATAATTATTGCAGTGATTCTTGTGTGGTTAACAACACGAAAATGGAAACTGGTACTTTTCGGAACCGGGATTTTCCTCCTTATTGCCGGAACCATTTATTTACTTGATCATTATATCATTAAATCCATCGGTAATGAGCTGGTTATTTTTATCTCACTCATTCTTTCAGGTGCAGCTTATGCTTTTTATATCTATAATAAGAGAGCGGCGTCTGTTTTAATAATATATATATTCCTTTTAGGAAGTATCATCTTTGTTAATGCGTTTGATTACGCATTTAATAATATACTTCCCAAACATCAGAAGGATAGGGTGAACACTCTTCTTGGTTTTAAAACAGATCTGCATGGAACGGGGTATAATGTCAACCAGTCAATAATTTCGATTGGTTCAGGCGGTTTCGCCGGAAAAGGTTTTTTGCAGGGAACACAAACAAAGTTCAAGTTTGTGCCTAAGCAGAGCTCAGACTTTATTTTCTGTACTGTTGGTGAAGAATGGGGTTTTATGGGCTCCGGTATTGTAATCGGAATCTATTTGTTTCTACTTTTGAGACTTGTCACTTTGGCTGAACGACAGCGTTCGGTCTTTGCAAGGATATACGGATACTGTGTTGCTTCAATCTTTTTTACTCATATCTTTTTAAATATCGGAATGGCTATCGGTCTAATACCGGTGATAGGGATACCATTACCTTTTTTAAGCTATGGAGGAAGCTCTTTATGGGGGTTTACTATTCTTCTGTTTATATTCCTGAGGCTTGATGCAAGCCGTACCGAATATCTGGTATGATCAGAATGGTATTGTTATCCTGTGTGAGATTTCAATGCCAAAATCTTTTTCAACATAATCAATTAGTTGAGGAAAAAACTCCATAAAATCGTCCTGAAGAGAATAATAATTTTTTTTTAGAGCATGCATGGCAAATCTGGTTTCATTCGGAAGGGTTGAACGCTTGCTCAGTGTATTTAAAACATGACGGATTCCGCCCAGGGTCTGGTATGATTCTATCCAGTTGTTTATAATAAAGAAAGGCATCATCTCCCTGACATTTTCGGGCATGATTTCGTAATTGTTCACGAGCGCCCTGTAGAAATTATATGTAACACTTTCAAGAGGTCTCCTGGAAAAAAAATCCCATTCCTTAGTAAGAAAATGATCATAAATTATATCGGTAATGACACCTGAATACTTATGATATTTCCTGGTAAAAAATATCTTACTCCGGTGAACTACAGGATGACTATCGGTGAAACCATCGATATGACGATGCAAGATGATACCTTTTCTGATCAGATCGGGATACTTTAGGTAATCACGTCCTTTCACGTAATCACCTATGTAATTGCCAATGATTATTTTATCAGAATCACCTGAAAGATATATGTGAGCCAGCACATTCATAACATGATATAATAGTACAAAGAATTTGCCATATACCTTCTCTAATTGAAAACATTTTCTTTAACATGTTTTCAGACCATACCTAAAACAGTATTAACAGATTGTTATTCAGAAAATTAAAGCATATAAACGGTATTTAAAAAAATACCATAAAATGCTCGGAATTTTGGTATGCAAATTATACATTTGTTGGTTCATTTTAAAATGAAAATTCATTTCCGGCAATTAATTTCTAATAAACTAAGGAGGANNAATGTCATCATAATTGGTGCAGCAGGTCGCGATTTCCATAATTTTAATACTTGCTACAGAGATAATGAATATTATAATGTTGTTGCATTTACAGCGGCTCAGATACCCGATATTGACGGTAGAAAATATCCGAAAGAGCTGGCTGGCAAATTATACCCTGATGGGATCCCGATTTTTGCTGAAGAAAATCTTCCGGATCTTATAAAGAAGTTTAAAGTTAATGATTGTGTATTTTCATACAGCGATGTTACTTATCAGAAAGTAATGGCTGTGAGTGCAATAGTGAATGCTGCAGGTGCAAACTTTGTTTTGCTCGGACCTTCCGATACCATGGTAAAAAGCACAAAACCTCTTATAGCTGTTGGTGCTATCCGTACGGGATGTGGCAAGAGCCAGACATCAAGAAAGGTTATTGAGCTTCTTATGGAAAAGGGGTTAAAAGTTGTTGCGATTCGTCATCCGATGCCTTATGGAGATCTTAATGCTCAGAAAATTCAACGTTTTGCCGTTGTTAAAGATCTTGAATTGCATAAATGCACACTGGAGGAGATGGAAGAGTATGAACCACACGTCGTCAGAGGAAATGTGATTTATGCCGGGGTTGACTATGAAGCAATACTTCGGGCAGCTGAAAACGATCCTGCAGGTTGTGATGTAATTCTGTGGGACGGAGGAAATAATGATTTTCCATTCTACAAACCCGATCTTATGATAACAGTTACAGATCCTCATCGGGCTGGTCACGAGCTAAGGTATTACCCGGGCGAAGTTACACTCCGCATTGCCGACGTTGTTGTAATAAATAAAATGGATAGTGCTTCTCCTGAGGCAATACAGATTGTCAGGGAGAGTATTGATAAGGTTAATCCGAAAGCTATTGTTATCGATGGTGCTTCACCGATTAAAGTCGACGACTCCTCTTTGATCAAAGGGAAAAGGGTGCTTGTTGTTGAAGATGGTCCGACTCTTACACATGGTGAGATGAAACTTGGGGCAGGAGTTGTTGCCGCTCGAAAATTCGGAGCTGCAGAACTTGTTGATCCACGCCCCTATACTGTTGGAAGACTGAGTGATACATTCAGATTATATCCGAATATCGGAACATTGCTTCCTGCAATGGGTTATGGTGATCAGCAACTAAAGGACCTTGAAACAACAATCAACAATACTGATTGTGACACTGTAATTATTGCAACACCAATCGATCTCAACAGGATCATCAAAATCAATAAACCGAATACAAGGGTTTATTATGATCTTCAGGAGATTGGCGATCCTAATCTGACTGAAGTGATTGATGAATTTGTTAAGAAATACAAACTTAATTAATAGAATTTGTTTTGTGAGAAGCACCCCCTTTTCATTCCCCCCAAGGGAGGGAAAAGGGAGTGTAAATAAGTGACATTTGACTAATTTATTATATCGTTATCCTGTTTTTAACATTCAATCCAAGAATTAACCCCCCTTTAGGTAGGCAGGGGGACCATTCGTTATTTTACAACCTTCTTGTATTTTTCAACCCGTGCATCTTTAATAACACCATTCCAGTTTAAGCCGAAACCAAAATCATAGGTGTTTCCTTCTGAATCGACATGGCATATCATATCATATGGTACATCTTCTTTCTGTGTCTCAACAGTTTTCATATCAACGGGCATCTGCATTGGCAACAAACCAGAAGGTTCTGAAGCACCTGTCAGAATATCCAGAATAGCCTGATCCTGTACATCAAAGTTAACAATTATGGCATCTGCCTCTTTTTCAAATTCGCTGAATACCATTGGTTTTGACATTGCGATTGATACAATAACAGGTTTGGCTTTCATTACTTTTCTGGTATCCAGCACCATTTTCAGATCTGTAGCATTGGAAGCCGTAACTGCTTTTCCCTTGTAAGTCCGGTTGGTAAATTTCTCAAATGGGTCTCCGCCGGCCATGCTGGGATCGCGGGCATAGATAGCTTTGTAAGTGCCATATTGTAAGCTTATTGGAACATATCCATTTCCACCTTTCTTTACATCTTCAGCATCATAGCCACTTCCGGAATTAGGGCTCCTTATAATGACAAGTGCAAAATCAGCTTCAGCAGCGTTATCTGTAACCTTGAAGTATTTCTTTACCAGGTTTAGATTAACGGGATAATTGATCGATTCAGGAATTGGACCACCAAAGAAGTCTTTTCCGGCTGCTGTAATTCTTTTAGGAATATATACTGTTTTCTGTTTTGCTACCGGAAGAACTTTGTTCTTATTCTTGAGCATGACTATTGATTTCAGCTGTGCATCATATCCGGCTTTCATAAATTCCTCATTTCCGACAATCTTCTTAGTTTCCTCCACGTTCAGATATGGATTTTCAAAAAGTCCGACCCTAAGGATATTTTTTAAAAGACGAACTGCAGATTGTTCCATACGTGCTCTCATAAATTTCTCTCCATGTTCTTTAACTCCCATCTGGTAGGCTTCCATCACAGGCCCTGCATCATTGTTTCCACCAAACTGGTCAACACCTGCCATAATAATTTTATAATGTCTTTCTGCTATAGTCAGGGTTTCGGCACCCCAACAGGTTGTTCCGAATCCGTCAACTGCTTTTTCATCGGAAGTAACTCCCCAATCGGTACAAATAACTCCGTCGAAAGAATATTTACCCCGCAACAGATCGTTTATAATATATTTATTGTAGCTGTTGCCCACATTTTCATTGTTTTGCTTATCAATACCATAGGAAATTGTATAATAAGGCATTACAGCAGAAGCCATTTTTGTTTCACCTTCCAGTTTAAGGGCGCCTTCAGTAAATGGAATGAGATGATCGGCAAGGTTATTGCCAGGATAGACAGCGTACTTTCCAAACGCAAAATGAGCATCGCGGCCACCTTCCTCTGGGCCGCCACCGGGCCAATGTTTGATCATAGTATTTACACTTGTGTAACCCCACCCACCTGCAATGACTTTGTCACCAACCGATGTCTGGAAACCATCAACATACGCACGGGTCATATCAGCAGTAAGTTGAGGATTTTCACCAAATGTCCCGTTGACTCTTGCCCACCGCGGTTCGGTAGCAAGATCAATCTGTGGGGAAAGCGCTGTTGCAATGCCAAGAGCACGATATTCTTTTGCTGCAACCTGACTGAATTGTTTTACGACAGAAGGATCAAAGGTAGCTGCCATACCGAGTGATCCCGGCCACATTGATATTTGTCCGGCAGAACCAACGTTATATTCAGCTTCCGATGCTGAACGGTGCCTGGGATCAGAACTGTTATTGGCGGGAATACCAAACCCGATACCCTCACATAGTGCCTGTACCTTGTTATTCCATATTGCAGCAACTTCAGGACTGGCCACTGTGGTAACCAGAACATGGCGGAGATTATCTTTGGTTAAGAATTTGATCTGCTGATCGCTGAGATCGAATGGTTTAGCTCCGCTTTCTGCAAACGGTTTACCATTATAGGTACTTGCACCAAATCGTGTACTGCCTGAAGGAATAGCCTGATGGGCGCTGTAAAGCATCAATCCGGCAATCTGTTCAACAGTCATTTTTGATGCCAGATCTTTTGCCCGTTCCTCTGCGCTGAGGCGCCAGTCTTCATATTTGTCGAGCTTGCCGTTTTTATTCAAATCCTTAAAGGCAAGGCCGTTAACAGTTATTAATTTAATATGTGAGGTTGTATCATAACTAAGAGTCTGCCCACCTTTATTTGTTACGATCCTGAGTGATCCTGTCCCGGATTCGCTCCAGTTTTTACAACTGCTTAGCGACATCGCGAGAACTAAAATAAAAAGGAGATAGGGGGAAATTTTGAGTTTTTTCATATCATTTATTATGGTTAATTAAATCTTTTTTATAATCTTTCTTTTAGTTTTTTCCCGGCTTCTTCGAAACCTGGTTTATTAAGCAGGGCAAACATGTTTTTTTTGTATGCTTCAACACCCGGCTGGTCGAATGGATTGACATCGAGAATGTATCCGCTTATTGCGCAGGCCATTTCAAAGAAATAGATGAGTTGTCCGGTATAAAATTCATCAAGAGCAGGAATGCCAATCTTGATTATAGGAACATTACCATCATTGTGAGCAAGAATGGTGCCTAATTCTGCATTGTGATTTACTTCAGAAAGTCTTTTTCCTGCCAGATAATTCAATTGATCCGAGTCATCTTTTTCAAGAGGAATAGTAAGTTTTTTTACAGGATTTTTCACAGATATCATGGTTTCGAAAAGAATTCTCTGTCCATCCTGAATGTATTGGCCCATTGAATGAAGATCAGTTGTCAGATCTACAGATGCAGGGAATATACCTTTACCATCTTTTCCTTCACTTTCTCCGTATAGCTGTTTCCACCATTCTGAGAAGAAATGCAGTTTAGGAGTAAAGCCAACCATTATTTCAATAGGTTTTCCATTCTGCAGGATAAGATTTCTTGCTGATGCATAAAGAAGAGACGGATTGGTTTCAGCGTGCTTATTATTCCTGGTAAGCTCTTCCATCGATTTGGCTCCTTTCACCAGCATACGGATATCGAGTCCGGTTATAGCGATCGGCAACAATCCGACCGGAGTGAGGACAGAATATCTTCCTCCGATATTATCAGGTATAATAAATGTTTCATACCCGTTGGTTTCAGCCAATGACCTGAGAGCTCCTTTTTTTGCATCTGTAATCGCGATAATTCTTTCGGCAGCTAAGAGTTTCCCGACTTTTTTTTCAAGATGATCCTTAAGTATTCTGAAAGCAATAGCAGGTTCTGTGGTTGTCCCCGATTTTGATATCACAACAATTGAATAATTCCTTCCATCCAGCAATTCAAGCAGTTCAGCAAGATAATCTTCACTGATATTCTGACCTGCAAAAATCACATCATGGTGTTTATTCTTCAAAAGAGGGGAGAAAGAATGCGAAAGAGCTTCAATTACAGCCCTGGCTCCAAGGTATGACCCTCCGATTCCTATTACTACAGTGGTATCAGAAACTAACCTTAGATGTCTTGCAGTTTTTTCTATTTTTTCAAGTTGAGGAAGTATGTCATCAGGGAGCGATAACCAACCCAGAAAATCATTTCCCTGCCCAGTTCCGGCATTAAGAGAATCGAGGTGCCTGACAGATTGTTGTGCGTTGGCAACGACTTCTTCAAATGAGATAAATTTGCTGATGTTTTTCAGATTGATGCTTAAATTTTCCTTCATTTCATTAAATTTTTTTCATTTTCCAGTAACATGCGTGCAAAGGTAAGAAAAAAGCCGTCGGAAGGAATCCGGCGGCTTTTAATAATGTTGGGAAATATAAAGATTTGAAATTATCTTCTGTGAATTCCACCTGCACTTGAAGAATGAGCATCAACATATTTAGGATCACCCTTGTAATTGACATCTCCTGCACTGGATGCTCTAGCAGTTATTCTTTCTGAAACATTAACATTAGCATCACCTGCACTTGAAACGGAAATGTCTGCCTCTCTTGATTTCAGATCGTATGCATTCAGATCACCCGCACTACTCAGATCGGCTCTAAGCCTGTCAGTTTCACCAGTGAGTGAAATATCCCCTGAACTGCTGATATCAACATCCAGGCTTTTTGCATTTACCTCAAGTTTGATATCTCCGGCGCTGCTTGCTGACAGCTCAAGTTTGTCGCTATTTATCGGAGACTCCCCATAAACATCACCAGCACTTGTTGTCTTTACGGAATTCACCTCTTTCATAGTGACATAGACCCTTTTTCTCTGAGCTTCACGGATGTTATATTCACTGTAAACATTAAGGACTCCATTTCTTACTTCCGTGAGAATATATTCATGTAAATTCTCATCTGCTTCAACGGAGACTGCCTCATTATTACCCTGTTTGAGATATACATCTATACCTGAACTTACTTTTAACCCGGTGAAAGAATCAGTTTTCCTTTCTCTTGTTACCACTTTCCCATGCCCTTCGACTGTTTTCCAGAACTGTCCCTGAATACAGGAGTTGAGGCCAAGGATGATAATTACAATTGTTAACGATCTAAGGCTTTTCATACTTCTTAATATTAGTTTTTTGAACTGTAATACTGATAAAGACAGGAAGAAAAATAATTCGTTGCATTTATATCATAATTATTTTATTATGATGGAGCTTATTTCCCCTGGAAGTTCTCCATTTAATTTTTAGGATCCTCATTCCGAGCTTGAGCGAGGAATTTCCCTCTTCAATAACCGATAATCCAAATCATGTCATTCCGGGCGTTAATGAGAAATCTTCCCTTCCCTTTTTGTTTAAGGGAAGAGTCTGTTACTTTAAGAGGTAGACACAGAGGGTATGATGAAATTATTAATGCCATTTGAATATTTTTAAGCCGACTGTAAAAAAAAGGGTTCCGATTGCCAGCAGGATCAAAACAGGCAAAGCTATTTCATGATAACCTGCCCCTTCATTGAAGATACTTCTGATACCATCTGCCAGCATTGTTAAGGGAAGGTTCTTAATAAACGGGAGACTCCAGTCGGGGAAATTCTGATAGCTGAAAAAAATTCCTGAAAGCACCATCATCGGAAATACCACGAAATTAATAAGTCCGTTACCTACTTCAGTATTTGAAGTATGCGATGAAACAAATACTGCTATTCCGGCAAAGGCAATATTCCCGGCAAGGAACATTAAAACAAGAGCTGAGATATTCCCCTGGATTGTCATTTTGAATGCAAAAAGTGCGAATAAAAACAAAACGAGTGATTCAATAAAATTCATTGTGATCCTGACAGTTATAAGTGCAATTAAGAAGTGAGACTTCTTCATTGGTGTTGCGACAAGCCTTCTTAGCAGCTTTTTTGATCTCTTCTCAATTATCCCATAGCTTATTCCCCACATACTAGACATCATCACACCCATTGCTATCAGACCGGGTACCAGAAAATCAATGTATCGTGTACCTGTGACAGTGAGCGGTTTAATTTCTGTGCTGCTTTGAACCGGCTGAACTTCTCCTTTCCCAACAATAGTACTTAGCTTAAGATAAGTCAGTTGCGCATCGGGATTCATAGGATCGAAATGGTACTCAACTGAGTCGTTCATTCCAAGCAACAGAACATTTATGGTACCTCTTTTAAGTAACTTAACTGCTTCATCCCATTTCATATTATAGAACAGGAAAACTGAATTTCCAAGCTTTTTATCCCTGATAGTATATTTCCATTGCCATGTATCAGGAACTCCCTGGACGTTCCTTTCGCAATTCTTTTGAAGAAAACCTGCAATAACGGAATTCTCTGATCCAGAAGCTGATTTCTCACCTATATTTATGATTGCGACTTTACGGATTACATCTGCTTTTTTAGTAAATGCAAGTCCAAGTCCAAGTGACATCAGGATAGGGAAGAGAATTCCCCAGAAAAGTACTCCGGGTTCCCTTATTATTTCACGAAAAAGAGCAGATATAAGTTGCCACAGCTGATTAAACCTGACCCATCTATTCATTTATTTTCCTTCCCGTTAGTGAAACAAACAGATCATCAAGCGTTTTGCGGTGGCACTCCATGTGTTTGAGTGTTATATTCCTCGATTTCATGAAAGACATAAAAGCAGGAAGTTCGGTTTCAAAATTTGTCAGTGTAATAAATCCCTTTTCCAGGGTTTCACCCGGGTGAATAATAAATGGGAAATCTGATGAATTCATTTCCTCTTGTATCAGTGCACGTTCAGCGGTGAATTCGACAACTTTTTCATTTGTATCGTCTTCAAGCAGCTGCTGTAAAGTACCTTCTTTTAAGATTACCCCGTTATCCATTATTACTATATAGTCGCACAGGTTTTCTGCCTCCTCCATGTAATGTGTTGTAAGGATCATCGAAGTTTTGGCTCTTGCCTTAAGAGTCTTTAGAATTTCCCATATCTCTCGTCTTGCATTAGGGTCAAGTCCTGTTGTTGGTTCATCCAGAAGAAGAATTGCAGGATTGTTTATCAGTGAAATCCCAATTGCCAGCCTCTGTCTTTGTCCACCTGAAAGATTCACTACATAAGATTTTCTCTTCTCTTCAAGTCCGACAATGTCAATAATTTCATTAATGCGCTCTTTCCCGAGATTAAAAAATCCTGCAAAAAGAAGCAATGTTTCCGAAACCCGAAGCTTATCAATAAACCTGGTTTCCTGAAGAGAAAGCCCAATTATTGTGTGAAGTTCATCTTCATTTCCCTTCCACTTTTTTCCCATTATGGCAATTTCACCTTTATCAGGTTTTTGAATCCCTTCAATCATCTCGACAAGCGTTGTTTTTCCTGCTCCATTCGGTCCAAGAAGTGCAACAAATTGCCCTTCAGGTATATTTAGATCAATACCTTTTACTGCCTGGACGGTTTTAAAAGATTTCCAGACATTTTTTACCTCTATAACAGGATCTGAATGCATTTAAAAATATATGACGAAATTTAATTTTTTTTTAGATAGGATTTATTGAGTAATGTATAATTCCTAACAATTTAATCTTGCCCAATGTTCGTATTTTTTGTAACTTTAAAAAAAAATGAGACTTAATAAAACCACAATCTTCCTTTTATGTCTCGTAATATTATTGGGGTGCAAGCCCCGAAAATCAGAACAAAGCCAAATAAAACTGGCTACTGAATCAAAAAATGATATATCCGGAAGTTTTACTATAAGTGGAGCTTACGCTCTTTATCCGTTGGTAAAGAAATGGTGTGATGATTTTATGAATATACATCCTTCCGTTAAAATTATTGTTACAAAGGGGGGAACCGGGCTGGGAATTGATGATCTGCAGGCTAAAAAGAACCAGTTGGCAATGATCTCCAGACCTCTGACCGATGAGGAACAGACAGAAGGAATATGGGTTGTCCCGGTAGCTAAGGAAGGAGTTGCACCGATTGTAAATCTAAGGAATCCATATCTTAAAAGAATATTGGCCCGTGGGATCAATCCGGAGAAACTGATAAAATTATATACGCACAGTGAAACGATGACGTGGGGAGAACTTCTGGATACAACCTCAAAAGAAAAAGCTATTGTTTATACGAGAGGGGATGAATCTGGAGCTGCGGTTGTATGGGCTAATTTTCTGTGGAAGGAGAGTACTGACCTGAAAGGTACTAAGGTTGTTGGAGACGAAGAAATGATAAAGAGCATTCAGGGGAATCAATTTGCCATAGGTTATTGTAACTTCGCATATGCATTTGATTCAATAACAGGGGAAAGGATAAAAGATATCCAGGTGATGCCTATTGATCTTGATTTCGATAAAAATATTGATAAGAAAGAGATCCCTTTTACCAATATTAATAAAGCTCACAGAGGTTTGTGGCTTGGCTATTATCCAAAAAACCTTACACGGGAACTTACTTTCGGGTCGTTGGGAAAACCCACTGATCCTGCTATTTTAGCATTTCTTAATTATATTCTAACAACAGGTCAGGCAGATGTTGCAAGCTCAGGTTTATGTGAATTAAATGATGTTTATATAAAAAATGCACTTAACACCCTGAGATAGTTCTATTTAGTTCCGAAAAGTCTGTCTCCGGCATCTCCAAGTCCGGGGACAATATATCCATGTTCGTTGAGTCTCTCGTCAAGCCCGGCAAGATAAATCTGAACATCAGGATGATCCTTCATGATTCGTTCTACCCCCTGAGGAACGCCAACTACACATACAAGTTTTATGGTTTTTGCTCCATTGTTTTTCAACACCTGTATTGCGTCAGTTGAACTACCTCCTGTGGCAAGCATAGGATCAAGAACCATTACGACAGCATCTGGAAGATTATCAGGGAATTTTGAATAGTAGGTCATTGGTTTAAGAGTGAGATGATCGCGGTACATGCCAATATGGCCTATTCTGGTGGTAGGTATCAGGTTAGATATGCCATCAACCATTCCCAACCCTGCCCTTAAAATTGGAACCAGAACAACATCCAGCGCCAATTCCTGGGTATTGCATTTCCCAAGGGGAGTTTCAATTGTAATATCTTTCACCGGAAGATCGCGTGTTATCTCGTATGCCATCAACCCGGCAATCTCTTTAAGCGTTTCACGAAAATCTTTGGTATCAGTTTCCTTACGCCGAAGAAGGGTAAGTTTATGTGTCAGAAGAGGGTGTTTAAGGAGGTTGAGCATCATAAATGGTATTTGTATTTTAGGAACTATTCAAAGATAAAAGAAAATTGAGCAGGTTGATGATATATGGTTTATGGATATAAGGATGTAAAACTTACTTTGCTGTCGAAGCTATAATATCAAATATATCTATCAGGCTGCTACTGCGTACCTCATACTTATTCAATAAAAGCCGTCTTTCGACAAATCTAGAAATCCCCGCCTCAACGAAAAACTAATTTCGATTTTATCTGACGATCAGCAATGCTCATTAGTCTGACCATGGAGTTATTTATCTGTTCTATAAAATGATCGTGTTTCATATTTATATCTTCCCGGTAGCTATTTAAGTCCTTATAATTACCGCTGTTATATTTCCCTGATTCAAAAAGTGGTGCCAGTTCCTTCATCTTATCCAATAAATAAAGGTTGCATTCTGAAATTGTATTTTTTATGTCCTTTGATATTAATGGTATTTCAGGTGTCAATTCAAAATAGCATGAAAAAACTGATATATAATTCCTGGCCCATTTTGCTATATTTAAGAGACCATCTGAATCTCTAAGCCAATCTATTAAACAATCTGTAACAAAGTCATAATAATGATTCATTGATTCATCACGAAAATCATAATCTAAGAATCCTGGCTTCCCTTTTAATCTTCCCTCCTCCCGGAGCTGCTTTTCAATCCGGGTTTCAAAGTAAGGCAACATTTTAAGAAATGTAACCGCAGAATAACCGTCACCGCAAATCTCTCTTAAGAAGTCGAGGTTATCACACACAGACCCATAAGTCGAGGTAGGCTGAAATAGCATAAATCCATAGTCAAAACCTATTTCAAGTTTTTTAAGAATATTAATACCTTTTAGACTTTTTGCGACTGTCATATGCTTATTCAGTCTTTTCAAGCCAATGTCAGTTCCATCCTCTATACCTAAAAAAACCAGGAATAATCCATGGTTTTTCATCATGGCAAAACTATAATGATCTATTTCATCGGGGCGACAGTTTATTTTCCACATGATCTTATCAGTCAGGTTTTTACGCTCAAGTTCCCTGCAAAATGTCTTTATCCATTCTGATCCTTCTTCGGTTCTTACCGGGAAGTCATCATCCTGAAAAAGGAATACCGAACAATCTTCTTCATGATGGAGCAGTTCAATTTCTTCCACTACTATTTCGGGTCTTCTTATACGTTTTTTTGGTCCTGAAAGTTGCTGATAAAACTCCCTGACATTGCAGAACAGGCAATTGTGAATGCATCCCCTGCCTGCCAGGATGGTTGCAAATTTTTTGTCAAGTGCGTATTCCTTTAAAGGAGACCGTTTTGGAAAGGGAAAACTATCCAGGTTTTTTTCAAGCGGACGGAGAGGATTGGCAATCAAATTACCATCATTCATAAAAGCAATGCTTTTTATTTTTTTCCAATCCGCACCATTATAGATACATTTAACCAGTTCAAGAAAAGTGTACTCACCTTCAAATCTTACAACTGAATCAAGTGATGGAATAATTTTAAGAAGCTCTTCATATCTGAGGCTTGCATAATTTCCGCCTGCAGTGAAGTGGCAGTTTACACCAGCTCTTCTGAGATAGCTTATTAACTCTTTGAACTCATAAATATGATTTTGGAATATCACTGAAAATCCCACTACTAAGGGCTTCTGATTTTTTAATATTTTCAGAATCTCTTTCTTCCTTTCATTAAAATCAATTATCATAGGTTCATATCCGGCTTCTGACAATACAGATGCCATATAACCAACTCCAAGGTTATCAAATTGCTTAAATGCAATAAAAGCTACCGGGTGAGTATTCATTATTCTTTAAATTAAAACAGACAGGCTCCGATACAATCTAAATACAACATCCTAAGTACTATTATCAGAAGAAAAACTTGGAAACATAACTACTTTTTAAGTCGATTTTTCTAAGTGGGTCATTGTAGGATTTTCATTACCTATTACTTTATTGATCTCTTTGATCATTATAGCTCTTGCCTCTGAACACGTTTCATCGTATTCCTTAAGCAACTTTAAAATTTTAACTAAATCAGTACTCCCTCCAGGTATACGTGGAAAGCTATGAGAATGGGCATCCGTTGCCCAATCTTGTGTTCCTTTTATTTGTACCATAATTTTACTTTTTTTGGTTTGACAAATTTGTCGGGCCTGTCTGTTAATTATTTTTGAATATTTGAATATTTTTTAATTGATAATTGATACTCCGGTTTGTTAAACAAAGGTTACCATCTTGAATCCAGCTGCAATAATTTTATTTATAAAGATGAAGGAGAGTTTAACGTCTGCTCAATTTTTACTATGGTTTTGTCATACTCACCAATTATTTAATATATCTCTGCAAGGGTCTTTTTCATATCACTTTGGTATAGTTCATGGCTTGCTACATGGGAAATCAAATTATTAGTCGCTGGTTCTCCTAAATCGGGAATTTCATTTTTTTTAGCAATTTCTTTAGCCATAGTTCATTCCTGAATTTCTTAAAGGCAGGTTCTACCCCTAAGTAGGCAAGATGTTTTTCTTTCGAAACATAGGATCTTTCGAGCCATGTACAGACTTCCTCTGGTTCATCCCCATAAGCATGTGCAAAAGCAATCCAATAAGAACAATTGTCAATCTTTTTTGCCACTAATTGGGCGCATAATTTTTCAGCCACATTTTTGTGACCCAATTTAAAGTTTACTGCAGCTAAGGCAACATTACGGGCATTATCATCATCATCAAAACTCGGTTCTTCTAGTATTTTATCTATTTTATCTATGTTACCTTCATCCAGGAGAATCTCGTAATACAACCACGAAAGTCCTTTATATTCAAGCTCGTGATACTTCTTCAATGTTGCCAGTGCTTCTGTTAAACGGTCAGCGTAAAAATATGCTAAGGTTAAGTACGCCAGCGCGGTTGGATTATTAGGATCATTTTGTAATGCCCGATTGCATAATAAAATACTTTCATCTCTTCTTCCCAATTTTGTATAAAATCGTCCTGCATTTCTTAAGATATATTGATTATTAGGATCAATTTTCAAAGCCAATTTTATTTTTTCTTCAGCTCCTTCAAAATTGAATTCATTATCAAGTATTTCTGCCATGTTTACGATTGCAATGCCTGAGGTGGGATCCAATTCTAATGCCCGCTCAGAGGTCCGTTTAGCCTCCTTAAATTCAGGTGAATCAGCAGTAGTGGCAAGTCTGCAATAGTACATGGAGAGATATGTCCAGGGTAAAGCGAAAGTGGAATCTAACTTGATTGCTTCATTAAACCATAAAACTGCTTTTTCATTTTCAACATTCGGACTTTTTTCGTAGAAGAATTGTCCTTTAAGATAAGCATCATATGCTTTCAGGCTTGTGGTTGGTATTTTATTAATGAGTTGTTTTTCTTCAGGGGTTATTATTGCATTCAGTTCTATAGCTATTGACTGTGCAATTTCACTTTGTATACTAATAATATCGGTGGTCTCCAGTATTTCACGATCATATGATTTGCCCCAGAGGCGCTTTTCGTTATCAGCAACAATTAATTGGACCCGAAGAACAAATTTGTTGCCATATTTTTGACCGCTTCCATCCAAGATGTAATTCACATTCAGTTTCTTTGCTATTAGGGAAATGGCAGGTCTGGATTCACCTCTGAATTGTTCAACCGATGTGCGTGGTAAAACCCTGAAATCACTGATCTTTTGAAGATTATTGAGTATCTCTTCCATGACACCATTCATGAAGTAGGCTGTTGAATCATTTGGGCTGTCATTTATAAATGGTAATACTGCAATTGATTTTTCGACCGGTTTGGAGGATTTGGAAAGTTTAGGAATGAAGAAATATCCCAGCATTATAAGTGCAAGCATTATAATAGATGCTATAATGATTTTTGTCTTCAGATTTTTAATATGTGAAGGCTCTGCAGTATTTTCCTCCTTTGTAACTTTGCCATCCTGTTGATTATGTTTTTTTATTGATGTTATAATTTCTTTAATAGCATTTGCCACCTTGTTGATCTGATCGCGATAATAAGTCTTATTCAGATTGTCATTTGGGTGATCTTCAATGTCTCGCAGAGGCCGGTTAACCCCAAGTGATTTATAGACAAAATCAACTCCGCGAAGTACTCCTCCAAGTAGAGTTTCGCATAGTTTAATATCAGTAATATCCAGATCATGAATACGGACAGGCAACACCCTGCTTGCAACATTCCCATTTGGCAAATTAATTTTTAATCCGAGCTGATCCGCCTGAGCTGTTTCAATAAATGGTTTAAGTTCATGTTCCCAGGCAAAAGAATTTGGATCACAATATGTCCTTGAAATAACTGGGATAAAAATCAGGCATTTCAGTTTCTCCTTCAGCGAGGCATTAACATCGTGCGTTTCTAAAAGTCCGTCGTGTGGATTGACATCAAAATATAAACTGACCTCCTCTTTAAATGTAGATTCAAGTTCAGTCTTGAGAGCATCAACAAATTCACTGACCCACTTGTCGCCTTTGTTGTCCTTCTGGCGGTAACTGATAAAGATGTCGTATGTGTAGCCGGGTATTATGCTTGACATCGTACAAAGAATTATTTAAACGACCCCGGAGTACTAAATACTTCTTTATCAAAGTTAAACCATAGTTATTATAAAAGCAATTTTATTTCAATATTAAAGAGGAAACGCATTGTAACCAAAAAATTACCGTTCATGATATAAAATAATTCACTCATCTTCAAATTAAGGCGATTCATAAAAAAAAATTGACTTTTAATATTGGCTGGCATAACTTTATAAGTTAAGAATAATTTGGACTAGATTTATATAACCTGCTATCGTTTTATTCTAATTAAACAAGAATGTTTAAATAAATATTCAGTAATGATATGCAATCCAAAAGAGGCTTAGTCCTTTTGTTATTTATTTTTTTGTTATCTGGACTGAGATTATCCCAGGCTCAGCAGCCTTCTCAATGCCTTGCGGTTATAACCGAAATAAATGGCGAAGCACTTTTAAAAAAAGTTAAGAGTAGTGAATTTACAAAAGCCTCCTGGGGAACCCAGTTATTCCAGGGCGATGAAATTAAAACTTCAGATAAATCTGAAGTGAAATTACTCTTTTCAAACAACAATTTGATTAGCCTTGGGTCAAACAGTAAGATCAAAATAGCAGGAAAAGAGTCACCTATGACTGAAACAACCGGCAATGTCAGGAGCATTTCGTCAGCAGCAATGGTCAATTTATCTGATCTTATCCCGAAGAGGAAGGACAAAAATGATGTTGGTGCGTTGGCTGGACTTCGATCGGTCAGTATGGACCAGTCAATAGAGCTTACTGCTCCTAACAATACTCTGATTAAAACGGATCGTCCCTCATTTTCATGGATCACAAAGAAATCATTTGACAATTATGTTGTCAATCTATACAATAGCAAGGGGTTGGTCTGGAGTAAAAAAGTTTCAGAAAATGCAATGAAATATCCCGAAAATGAAAAAGGATTGGAGTTTGGAGAATCTTATTTCTGGAATGTGGAGGGGGAATATCTTATTGATACTGATAAATCAGCCAATCATAAATTTTCTGTTCTTTCACTTGAAAAATCCAAAGAGGTGGAAGAGAATGAAAATACAATCAGGAATATTTTCAAAAATGACCCGGAAAGTAGTAGTATGCATTCTGTGCTGGGAGCATATTATGTGAATAAGGGCCTATTACAGGATGCTATCATTGAATTTCAGACTATCGCAAAATTAAATATAGATGCCGCCTTGCCACATGAGCTTTTAGGTTCACTTTATTCTGAAGTGGGAGATAAAGACAAAGCAATTGATGAACTACAAAAGGCGTTGAAACTGGCAAAGGATAAAGAAAAATGATTTTCTGAATACATAACTTCAACTTTCTTCATCAGACTGTATAATTTTAATTTAACAGTCATGGCAAACAAAATTAGATCAATAATATCTAATGGAAGAATTTCCATGCTGTTACTTATTATATTTATTCTCACCTCAAATCTGGTAATATCATCTCCACAGTCACAACAGCTCACTCAGGCACAATTTTCAGAAGAGCTTGGCAAGGCATACATTCAAAACAATGATCATCTGGCTGATTCTCTGATTAAGGATCACAGGCTGTTTGTTAAACCATTCGTTAATGACCTTATTACAGAATGCATCAGACATGAGCTGAAAGGGAAAACTGCGGAATCAAAGCAAGCATTAGGTATTGCAGAAAAGGCATCAGCAACTTTTGAAAATATTTTCGAAGAGAAAAATCTTACGATAGGTGTTAATTATTTAACTTCCTGGACGAAAGAGCAAAAAGAAAAGAAGCTGGTTGCAGATAGTTTATATGCTGTTGGAACAAAGTTTCGGTTGGGCAAAGAACCTCTGAAGGCTATCGAATGTTTGCAACAAGCATTAGATCTTTACAATAACATTCAGGATGAGAGGGGAGAAGCAGAAGTTTTAGGTGGCTTGGGAGCAATATATTTTGATCAGGATTATCAAAAATCCTTGTCGTATTACCAGGAGGCTTTGAAAAAAAGGGAAAAGGTTGATGACAGGCAATTAATAGGAAACACTCTGAACAGCTTTGGTTCAGTTTACCTTAATTACTTTAAAGATTTTCCAAAGGCAATTTTCTGGTTTAACAAAGCCGAAACAATACGCAAAGAAATTGGCGATCTTGCCGGATGGCGCACCACACATACCTATAAAGCCTTAGCCTATCTTTCATTTGGTGACTTATTGACTGAAGAAGGAAAATATACCGAAGCCTTGGGAAAGCTGGATACAGCGCTTCAATTAAATTCAGAAATTGAAAAACGATCTAATGCAGGTGAGGTGCTTAGCCACTTAGGATTTGTTTATTCAAGACTTGGTAATTATAGTGCTGCTATTGAAAAGCTGACAGAATCAGCAAAAATAATGAAGGAAGAAAATGATTCCGTTGGCCTTGCAGGGGTGTATAATAATTTTGGGGTCGCACTGCAGGGAGCCGGCAGGATTGAGAAAGCATTGGATTACTACACCAATTCCCTTAAAATATACCAGCTGCATGATAAACCGGATATGGCCCTTGCAATTATGAACAACATGGGCACAATTTATTTTGACAGGAAAGAGTATGTCAAAGCAGAGGATTATCACGAGAAAGGACTTCAGTTAAGTCGCGAGCTTAATGAGAAAGATGAAGAAGTAAATTTTCTTTTAAATCTGGCAAATGATCAGACTATGCTAGGGAACGCTGAAGCTGCGGGACCCAACTATGAATCGGCTTTTAAGATCTCCCGTTCAATTAACAGTCCCGATCTCATCTGGAAGATATTTGCCGGGATGGCTGAAACTTATAAAATCAGGGGAGAATATGATAAGGTTGTTCAATTGAATGATTCTGCATTAAAAATCATTGAGAACATGCGTAATGCTCTTCAAAGCAACGAATTGCAGGCCAGCTATATGGCCAGCGAACGTTTTGCCTTTGAGGATATTATCAACATGCTGGAAAAGTTTCATGAAAAAGAAAGTGCAAAGGGATATGACAAGCTGGCTTTCGGGTATGCCGAACAAAGCAAATCGCGTGTTTTATTGGATCTTCTTGCAGAATCGAGAGCTAAGACCGGAAATAAGGATGATTACAGGACAAATTCAAGGCATGATTTATTTCGTAATACTCAGCCTATTTCACTTGATGAAGCAGAATTACTTTGTCCTGACAAAAACACAATTATTCTTGAATATATGGTAGGAGATAGCAGTTCCTGTCTGTGGGTTATCACCAAATCAAACCATAAGCTATGCAAAATACCTGATCGAAAGAGACTTCAGGAACAGGTAGAAACCATCAGATTTGCTTTGCTTGATCCGGGACAGGCAATTTCTGAGTTTTTTACTAATACGGGTAATTCATTGTATGAAGAATTAATAAAACCTGCAGAACCTTTTCTTTCAAAAAACAGTAAACTGATAATAATCCCTGACGGAGTTTTAAACTATCTTCCTTTTGAAGTATTATTGACTGACAATAAGGGAGGAATTGGCCCGGGCACCTCATACGCAAATCTTCCTTTCCTAATCAAAAAATATCCTGTAAGCTATGCACAATCGGCAAGTGTCTTAAAGAGTCTTCTTTCAGAACAAAAGGGAATAAAGGAAACTGATTCAGACAATAAAAAGCTTATTGCTTTTGGTGATCCGGTTTATGAAAATGTAAATGATACATCACGTTCTTTTGCAGGAAACTATAAAAGACTTGAATATAGTGGTAAAGAGATTGAGAATATTGCATCATATTTTAAGAAAGGAAATGCTGAAGTATACTTAAGGAATGACGCAACAGAGGAAAATGTGAAACGGGAAGGCGAACTAAAGAAATTCAATTACATACATTTTGCTACTCATGGATTTATTGATGAAGCAAAACCCGACTTCAGCAGTCTTGTACTTACAAAAGATAATAACTCTGAAGAAGATGGATTTCTTCAGGCAACTGAAATATTTAATCTTAACCTGAATGCTGACCTGGTAGTACTGTCAGCCTGTCAGACCGGTCTTGGGAAATTGATACGAGGTGAAGGTATGGTTGGTCTAACACGGGCTTTTATGTATGCCGGCACACCTACCGTACTGGTAAGTTTATGGAGTGTATCTGATGTATCCACAGCCACTCTTATGGGAGAGTTTTACAAGAATCTTATTAAAGAGAAACTTGGTAAAACCGATGCCTTGCGTAATGCTCAGCTCTTTATGCTGAGTGATGAAAAATTTGCCCATCCATTTTATTGGGCTCCTTTCGTACTTATCGGAGACTGGAGGTAGTAACTTGTTTCGCGTTTCGCGTTTCGCGGAACTTTTTACTTTCTCCTTTTGCCTTTTTCCTTGTTTTTATGAAATCATATCAAAGATCAAAACACACAAGATATTTAAAATTTAAAATAACCCCAAAATGAAAGACCTTAAAAAAATTATCAGCCTCACATTTTACTTGTCACTTTACTTCCTGGTTTTTTCAATAACAGAGAGCAATGCACAGGTGAAAGAGATGTCAGCTCAGGATCTGACAAATGCATCCACTGCCGTATTTTACGGAAAATGCTCAAAAAAGACCTGTAATTGGGATGAAAACCACAGGATAATATACACGTATGTTACGGTTGTTCCCGAGGAATATTTAAAGGGCAACCTTGGCTCTGAAGCGGTTATTGCAGTTCCGGGGGGACAAGTAGGGGATATCATTTATGAAGTTTCGGATATGCCAGTTTTTACAGAGGGAGAAGAGGTAATGGCATTTGTCCGGACTAATCCTGCTGGTAAGAACCTTGTAACAGGCGCTTACCAGGGCAAGATGAAAATTGATATAGACAAGAAAACAGGCAAGAAGATGGTTTTTGGAACCGGGCTTGGGACAGAGACTGATGTGCAAAAACAGGGAACGAGTATAACCAGGAAACCTGAAAGGCAGAAGCTTGAGGATTTCATTGCAAAGGTGAGAGCTTATATGAAAAACTAACCAGTTAAGTATTTAATCAGCAAAAACCTTTAAAATGAAAGACGTCATGAAAAAAATTATACTACATATAATCGCAGTAACTACACTGTTGTTTGTCTTTTCAGGATCTGTATTTGCCCAAAGTTCAGTAACAGGAATAGTCAAATCAGGAACAGGAGGTTCTCCAGTAAATGGAGCTACAGTCACTATCCTGGAAACTTCAACATCCACTACGACAAATGCCTCAGGTCAGTATACGCTTGGGGTGGCAACAGGACAGATAAGAACTTTAGTTGTTGGCAGCATAAGTAGGACTTTCTTAGTTAAATCCGGGGTAAATCAAATGAATTTTTGGATCAATGCTGTGACAGATGCAGATGGAAACAATTATAGCGCAGTTGAAATTGGGACGCAGGTTTGGATGGGAGAAAACCTTAAAACCACCCGTTACAGTACTGGCTCCTCAATACCTTTAGTGACCGATGGAACAGGATGGTTTAATTTGACTACTCCTGGTTACTGCTGGTATAATAATGATGCAAATAATAAGAACATTTATGGAGGTATGTACAACTGGTACGCGGTGAATACAGGCAACTTATGCACAAGTGGCTGGCATGTTCCTTCAAATGCAGAGTGGGATATATTAGAAACCTATCTTGGAGGTGATCCTATTGCTGGAGGCATGCTTAAAGAAGCTGGAACAGGACATTGGACAAGTCCCAATACCAGCGCAGACAATTCAACAGGTTTTACAGCCCTTCCGGGAGGTGAGCGTGTCAGTGGAGATTGGTTTGCAATTAGGGTTGATGGTAGTTTTTGGTCGGCAACTGAGACCGCTATGTCTTCTGCATGGGACCGCGGCTTGAGCACCAGTTACAGTTCTATAGGCATGGGTAACGACTACCAAACGAGTGGTTTTTCAGTCCGTTGTCTTCTTGGTGCTGGTGAACCTATATTATCCACAACTCCTGTTACCAGTATTAGTTTTAATTCTGCCCAGAGCGGAGGTAATATCACAAACGATGGCGGATCATCTGTAACAGCCCGTGGCGTATGCTGGAATACTTCTTTTAATCCAACAATTGCTAATAGTATTACAACTAATGGTACAGGAATAGGAAGTTTTGCAAGTTCATTAACCGGACTTACACCTAGCACAACTTATTACGTTAGAGCCTATGCGACTAATAGTGCTGGAACTAATTATGGACTTAATGTTAGTTTTACCACTTGTCCAAATATCTCTGCAACAATTAGCGGGACTTCTTCGGTATGTCAAAATGCAGCTACTCCAAACATCACTTTTACAGGATCCGGTGGTACAGCCCCTTATACTTTTACTTATAGGATCAATACCGGTAGCGCTCAGCCTGTAACAACATCAGTAGGCAATAGTGTAACTGTTGCGGCACCTACTGGTACGGCAGGCACATTTACATATTATCTGTTGAGTGCCTATGATTCAAGGGGTTCTTCCTGTTCTCAAGTACAATCGGGAAGTGCGATAGTAACAGTCAATCAGGTACCTGCTATTACAGCGATGACTGCTACAGTTTGCAGCGGAGCCGGGTTTAATGTGACACCTGTTAATATTACGAACGGCATAGTACCAGCAGGCACAACCTATAGCTGGCCGGCACCAGTAGTTACGGGCGGGATGACAGGAGGAGCAGCAGGCGTGGCAGCAGCGAATATAAGCGGTACCCTTAACAATCCTACAAATACCACGCAAACTGCAACCTATACAGTCACACCAACTGCAGGGAGCTGTGTGGGAGGGCCCTTTACAATAACAGTAACAGTTAATCCGTTACCAACGGTTAATGCAGGAGTTTCATTAAGCGCTATATGTCAGGGAGGAACAACCTTCGCTTTAGGAGGATCTTTCGGAGGTGGAGCTACATCAGCAATTTGGTCAGATGGCGGAGCGGGCGGTACCTTTATGGGAAATGGAGGCACAACGCCAGGCATAGCATCATATTTAGCATCAGAAGGAGCACCCTCATCAGTGACATTAACACTTACGACAGCCGGCGGATCATGTGGAACTGTTTTCTCTACCAAAAATTTAACAATCAACCCTAATCCAAAAGTAAACGTTGGAGACTCAACTGCAGCAATATGCCAGGGAGGAACGACAAATACCTTAGGAGGTTCAATAGGTGGAGGAGCCACAGGTGGAACTTGGTCAACAACTGCAGGAGGAACCTTTTCACCAAATGCAAATGATTTAAATGCAACGTGGACACCACCTGTAGGGTATAGCGGAACTGCAACATTAACATTGACAACAAGCGGTGGATCATGCCAAGCATTTAGTTCTTCAAAAACTCAGACGGTAACAACGAACAACACAATATCCTTGAGTTCAGCAATTGGGACAAATGCACAGTCAGTTTGTATTGGTACGGCCATCACGCCAATCACCTATACGACCAATGGAGCAACAGGTGCTACTTTCACCAATTTACCTACGGGAGTAAATGGTTTCTGGTCAGGAAATGTAGTAACGATCAGCGGAACTCCAACAGTAGCTGGCGCAGCACTTACCTACACAGTGACCTTAACTGGTGGTTGTGGTGTGGTAACAACTACCGGAACAATTACAGTAATACCTGCCAACACTATCACTTTGACATCTGCTGAAAGTACCACCTCACAGACAGCATGTATTGGTACTGCAATCACGCCTATCTCCTATGCAACTACCGGAGCCATTGGTGCTACTGTCACCAATCTGGCTACAGGAGTAACAGGTGTCTGGGCAGGAAATATAGTAACAATAAGCGGAACGCCAACAGTAGCCGGAGGAGCACTCTCCTATACAGTTACTTTGACTGGAGGGTGCGGCAACATAACCACCACCGGAACAATAGCAGTAACAGAAAATAATACAATATCATTGAGTTCAGGAGTTGGTACAAATGCACAGACGGTATGTGTCAATTCGGCAATCACGCCTATCACCTATGCTACCACAGGAGCAACAGGTATCGGAGCAGCAGTAGGACTTCCGGCAGGAGTAGCAGCAGCATGGGCAGCCAATGTTATAACTATCAGTGGCAACCCGACAGCAGCAGGAGTATTTAATTATACCATACCACTCACGGGTGGTTGCGGAGCAGTCAATGCAACAGGAACAATCACTGTTACGGTAGCTAATACAGCAGGGGCACCATCAACAACCCCAACGCTTTGTATCAATACTGTACTTACCAATATCATTCATGCCACCACAGGAGCAACGGGTATTGGAGCAGCAGTAGGACTTCCGGCAGGCGTAGCAGCCGCCTGGGCAGCCAATGTTATAACTATNNGTATTTAATTATACCATACCACTGACAGGTGGTTGCGGCACGGTCAATGCCACAGGTACTATCACTGTCACAGCTAATATGACAGCCGGTGCAGCATCGGCAACGCCAACACTTTGTATAGGTACTGCATTAACACCTATCACACATGTAACGACCCTGGCAACAGGTATCGGGGCAGCGGTAGGTTTACCGGCAGGAGTGACGGCAGCATGGGCAGCTAATATGATCATTATCAGCGGTACACCGACAGGATCGGGAGTCTTTGCATATACTATACCACTCACAGGTGGTTGTGGAGCAGTAAC